>CAUWEK010000023.1:0-18382 GCA_963557435.1 uncultured Dysosmobacter sp. | reverse complement strand
CTGCCCTCCACCACGATCACTTCCCGAACCTTTCTCATACTCTCCGCGCCCCCAGTCGCACCAGCAGCAGTTTCAGTTCCCCTGCTGCGTCGATGCCGTTTTCGCTCTTCATCCGCCGGTCCAGTACCTGGCACATTTTCACCGCGTCGCCGCACCAGTCGGCAGTGGTCTTTTGCGCCGCGGAAAGCAGGAGCTTTGCCGGATAATCGCTCTTCATGTCCCACAGCTCCATGAGCCAGTACTTGTCCTTCCCGCTGTCAATGGCCATGCGGGCCGTATAGATCCGGCGCAGCTGGCTGCCGAGGGCCGCCAGGATCATGATGGGCTCCGTCTGCATCTTCAGAAGATCTCCCAGAATGCGGGCTGCCTTGTCGTAATTGCCCTGGAGCACCGCGTCTGAAAGGCGGAACACCTCCGCCGAGAGCACCGGGTCCGCCACGGCGTCGATATCTGCCTGCGTGATGGTCTTGCCCCGGGCGTACGTGCCGATCTTGGTGATCTCCGGCACCAGGCCGGTCATGAGCCCGCCGCAGGTGAAAATGAGGTACTCTGCCGTCTGGCGGTCGATGTCCTTGCCCAGTGCCCGGAACCGCCGGGCGATCCACGCGATCAGATCATTGCTGTCCGCCGGACGGAACTCCACGGCCTGGGCGTGGGTGTCCAGGGCACGGCAGAGCTTTTTCATGGTCTTGTTGGGCTTATACGCGATGGTGTCGTATACAAACACCACGCAGCAGTATGGGGGAATGTCCTCCAGGAAGGCCACCAGCTTTTCCCGCTGCTCCTCCCCCAGCTTGAAAAGATCGAAGTCCGTCACCACGATCAGCGTCCGCTCCGCCAGCATGGGCATGGCCTCTGCCATTTCCGCCAGAGACTGCACCGTCAGGTCCTTTCCCTCCATCCGGTGGTAATTAAACTCTTCAAAACCGGAGGGGACCAGGGTTTTGCGCAGCTGTTCCAGGTAATATTCCCGCAGGTAGCTCTCCTCTCCGTAAAAGATATAGCAGCAGCGCGCCGTGCCGGCGGCCAGATCGGCCTTCAGAGATTGGAATGCCTCGTTGGCCTTGGATGTCTTTTTCGTATATGCCATGTGGTCTCCTCAATTCAATGTTACGTGGATGGTCCCCTGCTTGTCCGTCCGGCACACGGCTACGCCGAGGCGGGAAAGACGCAGCAAGACGGATTCATCCGGGTGTCCATACGAATTATTTTCTCCGACGCTGATAAGGGCAATTTCCGGCTCCAGCGTCTTTAAAAGCGCCTCCGATGTGGAGGATGCGGCGCCGTGATGTCCCACGGCCAGCACGTCGATGCTTGGTAATGCGTACCGCTCCAAAAGCGCCCGCTCGGTGGCGGTATCCATATCCCCGGTGACCAGCAGCTTGGCGCGCCCACCCTCACACAGTACCGTCAGGCCCTGGTCGTTGTCATCACCGGCTCCAACCGGAGGATAGACTGTGATCTGTCCGTCACCCAGGAAATATGTGCCGGCCTCCCGGATGGAGATGACTGGGATCTGGGACGCTTCCAGTGCGGCAAGCACCTGGGCGCGGATCTGAGTGTCCTCTCCGGTGTCCGGGACCAAGACCTGTTTTACATCCATGCGGGAGATCAGCGTTTCCACGCCGCTCACATGGTCGGCGTCATAGTGGGTCAGGATCAGGTAGTCCAGCGATGTACAGCCCATGGTGGCAAGATAATCCGCGGCCAGGTCTCCGGCGTCCGGGAAGCTGCTGCCGCCGCAGTCGATCAAAGCCGAGGTGCCGTCTGACTCCAGCAGCAGGCATGCGCCCTGGCCCACATCCAGCATCAGCGCGTCCACAGTGCCGCCCGTATAGCGCAGCTGTCCAAGCTTTACCGTGTATCCAAGGGTGAGAGCGCACAACATGGCTGCCGCCGCATACTGCCGTCCGTGCCCGCGGCGAAGCCGGACCAGGAAAAAGGCAATGTACAAAAACGCGATCCACCAGCCCAGATAGGGATTGACCGTATAGAGCGCATGGTAAGGAAGATGGGACAGAAGACCGCACAAAGCCAGGATGCAGCGGGTCAGAAGATCAGCCGGGAGGGCTGCTGCGGCGCCCAGCGGGAAAAAGAGAAAGCTTGCCAGGACCGAGATCAATCCCACGCAGAAAAGAGCGCCAACCGCCGCCAGGCAAAAAAGATTGCTCAGCGGAGAGACAAGCGCAAAAAAGCCGAAATACCAGGTGCTCAGAGGCACGGTGAATACCAGTGCGCCCGCCGTGGCAGAGAGACTGGCAGCTGTATAGCGATATACCTTGCCATGTGTTCTGCTGCCGAGAAGAACAGTATGCAGACGGGGCGTCAGCCATAAAAGACCTGCCACAGCACCGAAGGACAGCTGCAAGCTGATGGATGTGGCCGCAAAGGGATTTTGCAGCAGAATGCACCCCAGAGCCGCAGCCATGGCGGTGGGCGAATCACTGTCCCGGCGGAACAGCGGCGCAGCACGCAGAAAGGAAAGCATGATACAGGCCCGCACCACCGAGGGACTTCCGCCGGTCACCAGTGCGTAGAACGCCAGCGCCGGGATGGTTACCAGGGCGCTCAGCCGCCGGCGGCGGAGCGTGGCGATATCCAAAAAGAGCGCCAAAAATCCGCAGTGCATGCCTGAGACGGCCAGGATGTGGTAGATCCCGGCCTCAGAGAGGTCGGACTGGATCTCCACCGGCAGCGCCGTCTTGTCTCCTGTCAGAATGCCGCACAGCAGCGCGGCGGTATCTCCGGTAAACAAACGGGAGATACGGTCCATCAGGGCGTGCTTGGCCCTGACCGGCCACCAGCGGAAGGAAGCGGAGGAACCATCTGTGATCCGGAGAGGTGCCTCGGTCTCCCCTGCTTCATAGGCCAGCAGAAAGATCCCTTTAGAAGTGAACGTGGTCACGTCTTCATCGTGGATCGTTGCGGCGCTTTCCAGCGTGACGGCCGTCTCCACGGTCTGACCGGGCGAGAGCTCCAGCAGATACGGCTGGCCATAGAGCATCAGCTTTCCGGGAAACCCGTCCGCCAGAACGGGGACTTTTGCCCCGTAATCGGTTGGCTGAGCATAATCGGACAGAGTCAGCGTGATGCACTTGCCGCTGAGTGAAGCGGCGAGGTCTTCCATAGGCTGCTGGACCTGACGGATATACAGCCAGTTCCATCCCGATGCAAGGCAAAGGCCTACGCCCGCCAGCAGGACTCTGCGCCGTATATTGCCGGAAAAGCACCTGACAGCTCCCGCTGTTGCCAAAAAGAACACCAGGGCGGCGGGGACTTGCCAGGAAACCGGCAGCAGATATTGACAAAGAAAGATTCCGCCGGAGAACGCTCCGGCAAATACTGCCAGCGCCCTCATCTGCCCGGCGGCGGAGTTGGGTCGTCTGTACGGCCCAGCAGATAATCTGTGCTGACATGGTAAAAGTCCGCCAATTTGTCCACCACCCATGCGGGTGTTTCCCGCTGTCCGCTCTCATAGCGGCGGTAGACACTGCGCTGCATGTTCAGGTAGTCTGCCACTGCCTGCTGCGTCTTGTCTGCGTCCTCCCGCAGATCCCGCAGTCGTTTGATTTCCATTTATCATCACCCGGCAAAATGTTACCAAACGGGAACATTTTGCCAGCACTATTGTGCCCATGCGGAGCCAAAATATTTTATCAGGAATCTCAAAAAAAGTAAAGGGAAAAACACTTGACGGGTATCTGGGATGCGCTTATGATGAAGAAAACAGCATTTGCTGGAAAAAAGAAAGGAGCAGAATATGAAACGTTTTTTGACTTGCCTGGCGGCTGCGCTGGCCCTGTCGGCCACTTTGTGCGTCGGGGCGGCAGCGTCGGATTTTGACGCGGTGGCAGAGGATCTGTCTGCAATCGGTATGTTCCGGGGTACATCAGACGGCTTTGAGCTGGACCGTGCGCCCACCCGCTCCGAGGCAGCCATTATGCTGGTGCGGCTCTACGGGGCTGAGGAGACAGCAAAGGAAGCCTATGATGCCGGCACGCTGCACTGTCCTTTCAACGATGTGAGTACATTTTCTGCCCCGTATGTTGCATGGCTGTATGAAAACGGCATCGCCAACGGAACCAGTGCCACCACCTTTGGCTCCAGTCAGCCCTGCAGCGCCAAAATGTACTGCGCGTTTTTGCTGCGGGCGCTGGGCTATGAGGACGGGACGGATTTCGCCTATGCGGACACGCTGACCTTTGCCCAGAGCAAGGGGATCTATGACTCTTTGCTGTTTTCCGGTGACTTCCTCCGGGACGATCTGGCGGCGCTGACGTATCAGGCGCTGGCGGCGGACACCAAGGACGGCTCCACTTACCTGCTGGCCAGCCTGATCGCTGACGGCGCCGTGGACGCTGAGGCTGCCCGTCCCATGACGGAGAAGATCGAGGCGTACCGGACTCTGGCCTCCGCTCAGCTGGAGAACCTCTCCATGGACGTGGACGTCAGCATGGATATGGATATGACCATGGATGTGGACGGTCAGTCCATCAGCCTCCCCACGGTTACGGAGGGCAGCGTACAGGTGATCCTGAACGAGGAAGGCATGGAAATGGCCTCCGTTCTGGAGACTACTGTTCAGGGGCAGACTACCTCTACCGGAACATGGATGAAAGACGGCTGGGCATATGTGTCCGCCAGCGCTGATGGAGAGAGTGTGCACTATAAGTATCAGCTGGACGAACAATTCCAGGATCTGATGGCCATGAGCGGCGTGGATATGGACACGCTGAACGTCAGCGGTCTGGCCATGATCGACTCCATCCGCGCCGAGAAGTCTGGCTCCGATACGGTTTACACGGTGAAGATGAGCAAGGGGCTTGAAAGCGCAATGGATGCCGTGAGCGATCTGATGGGACAGGATCTGGGCTTGGTGGATATCGGTGAGATCACGGCCGTATATACCGTCGATGCCGACGGACAGATGAAGGCGGTCTCCATGACGTTCTCCGTTTCCATGGAGCTGGATGTCCCGCTGGAGGACGGCACGGTCTCCACGGTCTCCGCGAAGATGGCCTATGACACGGACATGACCGTCAAGGCAACGGGAGATGACGTGGAGATCACCTTCCCCGACTTTTCCGATTTCCAGGAAATGGATCTTTCCTCTGTGAATTCCTGAATCCGTTTCCCAACAAAAAAGCCCGCACCAGGCTTCCCTGGTGCGGGCTTTTTTTCTGTAAAAATGTTAAGAATTGACAAACTTCAAAATTTTTGATATATTTTATATAAATTATTGCTTTTGAGTCTAGAAAGTTTTGGTGAAAAGCACAACACCTTCCCGGCGTGTGCCCCATAGCGATTCAAAAGTAAAATCTGATACAAGGGGGAGATGCTTATGCTGGATGTCACCACTCTGGACCTGCTGGTCATTGGATTCTATCTGCTCTTTATGCTGTTGGTGGGTGTTTGGTTTGTCAAGCGCATCAAAAACACCGATGACTACTATGTGGCAGGACGCACGCTGGGGCCGCTGGTGCTGGCGGCTACCGTCTGCGCCACCATCATCGGCGGCAGTGCCATGATGGGCCGGGCGGGCATCGCCTATACCACCGGTTTCAAGGCCGTGGCCACTGCCGTGCCTTACCTGCTGGGCATGTTCATCTTCTCCGGCTATGCGGGCCGCATCCAGCAGGTGGGCGAAAAATACAACATTGAGTCCATCCCTGCCCTGTTTGCCTATCGCTTCGGCTCTGCGGCCAAGTGCATTCTCTCTGCCATGGTGGCGTTTGCCATGATGGGCACGGTGGCTGCGCAGGTGACGGCCACCGCGACGATTATCAAGCTCCTGGGCAGTCAGATCGGCATCAGCTATGAGATGGGTGCCCTGATCGCCACGATGATCTTCATCATTTACACGGCGGCTTCGGGCCTGTTCGGCGTGGTCTATACGGATGTGGTGCAGTTCGTCATGCTCATTGTGTTTGTGTATTTGATGGTGCCCGCGTCCAGCCTGATGTATCTGGGCGGCTTTGATTCGTTCCTGGCCAATCTGGATACCCGGTATATCACGCCGTACATAGACGGTCAGATCCTGGGTGACATCGTGACCTATCTGGTGTTTACCATGGCCGGTGCGGAGATGTGGCAGCGGGCCTTTGCCGCTAAAAGTAAAAAGGCGGCCAAGCGGGGCATGTTCTGGGGCACGGCGGTATATGCCGTTACCATTGCACTGCTGTTTTTCATGGGCCTGGCTGCCCAGCAGATCCTGCCCAATGTGGTGGAGGAATTCGGAACGGCGGACGCCGTCATTCCCGCCCTGGCCATCAAGATCCTGCCGCCCGGTCTGACCGGACTGGCACTGTCCGGTATTTTGTCCGTGATGATGAGCACGGCGGACAGCTATCTGCTGGTTTCTGTGCAGTCGGTGGTCAGTGACCTGGGAAAGACCATCGACCCCAACATGTCTCAGAAAAGAGAGATATTCCTCTCCCGGATTGCTTCTGCCACGCTGGCACTGGGCGCGCTGGTGATCGCCTTGTACATCAAGAGCGCCTATGATGTGATCACCTTCTCCTGGGCATTCTATTCCGCTTCTGCGGGACTTCCTGCTCTGGCTGCCCTGTATTGGAAGAAGGCGACCAACGCGGGGGTCCTGGCAGCTATGATCGGCGGTTTTACGGTGACTATCGGCTGGAAGCTGGCAGGAGAGCCCTTCGGACTGGGCGCCACGGTCCCGGGGGCACTGACCTGCGGGATATTGCTGGTGGCTGTGAGCCTTGCTACCTATAAAGCGCATCCTTCCAAAATGGTACATGTGTGACCTTTGCGGAAATTGGGTTCAGGCCCATATGCCATTTATGAAAAAAAGCTCCGTCGCTGCGGCGACGGAGCTTTTTTGTTTTGACATCAGCCCGGAGGCCAGGTCATATCCCGGCCGGAGAGCACATGGAAATGCAGATGCATGACGCTCTGCCCCGCCTGCTCGCCGATGTTGGAGACGACCCGGTAGCTCTCCAGTCCCTGCTCCTTGGCCACCTTGGCGATGACCTCGAACATGTGGGCGACCACGGCGCTGTTGTCGCCGTTCACCTGGGCCACGGAGTCGATGTGGGCCTTGGGGATCACCAGAAAATGGGTGGGGGCCTGAGGATCGATGTCGTTGAACGCATAGCAGACGTCGTCCTCGTAGACCTTGCTGCTGGGGATCTCCCCTGCCGCGATCTTACAGAATAAGCAATCGGACATTTGTATACGGACCTCCTTTGTTGGGACATTCAGATAAACTGATTATGAACGGGATCGTAGCGATAGTCAAGCCCCGCCAGGGTCTGACGCAGGACGGATTCGTCCGCGTCCAGCGCCGCGCAGAGGGATTCCAGGCTTTCGTATTCGTCCCGGAGCTTGGTATTGACAAAGCTCAAAAGAATATAAGGGTCCTGAGGAAGCATAGTTCAGTCCTCCCTGTTGAAGAAAAAATCCTGTACATCGGCCATGGCACAGCCGCCGGTATGCTCCTGCTCGTCTCAGCGCCCGCTGGCGTACAAAAATACGGCTCTGCATCGGAGCAGGATTCCAGTTCAACAGCGGAAAACGCTATGGGCAAAGACAAAAAAGCTTCCACATCTTCACGGGCAGACATAGCGGCTACTTTCACAGCTGGAACAATGCCCGGCGGGGAGAGGGCCTCTCCCCTGCCGGGACATTGCAAAACATTATTTCAGTTTCTCCGCCACAAAATTGTCCACAGAGGCCAGCGCGTCGTCCAGCTTCAAAAGGTCGCTGCCGCCGCCCATGGCGCTGTCGGGCTTGCCGCCGCCCTTGCCGCCGCAGATGGCGCACACGCTCTTTACCAGCTCACCGGCCTTCACGCCCTTGGACACGGCCTCCTTGCCGCACACAGCCAGGAAGGTGATCTTGCCGTCGTTGACGGAGGAGAGCACAGCCACCACAGTGGGTTCCTTATCCCGCAGGAAGTCGCCCATTTGACGCAGGGCGTTTGCGTCCATGCCGTCCCGGTTTGCGGTGAGGACCTTCAGACCGCAAACGTCCTTGGCGGACATGAGGAACTGACGGGCCTCACCCAAAGAGGCCTCTGCCTTGAACTTCTCCAGGGCCTGACGGGTGGCCTTCAGCTCGGCGATCTGCTGCTCCACCTTGCCCACCAGGTCGCCGGGGGTGGTCTTGAGCATCTGGGCCGCATGGAACAGCAGCTCCTGATTGCGGTTCATCACATCCAGACTCACCTGACCCACAGTGGCCTCGATCCGGCGCACGCCGGAGGCAACGGATCCCTCGGAGCGGATGCGGAAAGGACCGATTTTGGCGGTGTTGTCCACATGGGTGCCGCCGCAGAACTCCATGGAGAAGTTACCCATCTCCACCACGCGGACGGTCTCGCCGTACTTCTCGCCGAACATGGCGATGGCGCCCTTCTTCTTGGCCTCCTCAATGGGCAGCACTTCCGTCACAACGGTGTAGCCCTCCAGCACGGCGTCGTTGACCAGACGGTCGATCTCGCCCATTTGCTGGGGAGTGATGCCCTCAAAATGGGTGAAGTCGAAGCGCAGGCGATCAGGCTCCACCAGAGAGCCGGCCTGATGGACATGGTCGCCCAGCACCTTCTTGAGCGCCGCGTCCAGCAGATGGGTGGCGCTGTGAGCGCGCATGATGGCCTTGCGGCGGGTGACGTCGATGGCGGCGGTGACGGTCCCGCCCACCTGGAACTGACCGGAGACCACCTTGCCGTAATGCATGAACTTGCCGCCCTTGTTCTTCTGGACGTTGCTCACCTCAAAGCGTGCATCGCCGGAAGTGATGACGCCGTGGTCGGCCACCTGGCCGCCCATCTCGGCATAGAACGGGGTCTGATCCAGCACCAAAATGGCCTCGGCACCGGCGGACACCTCGTCCCGCAGCTCCTCGTCGGCCACGATGGCCAGGATCTTGCCCTGGGCCTCGGTGCGGTCATAGCCCACAAACTCGGTGGCGGGCATGTCGGAGCCGAACTCGATGCCGGCCCAGCCCAGGTCGCCCAGGGCCTCGCGGGCCTT
The DNA here is from genome assembly GCA_963557435.1 of uncultured Dysosmobacter sp. Lineage (GTDB taxonomy): Bacteria > Bacillota > Clostridia > Oscillospirales > Oscillospiraceae > Oscillibacter. Next base: position 9,386 of record CAUWEK010000023.1, on the reverse strand, counting down.
GCGGGCACGGACGCGCTGCTCTTCCATCAGCTGGTCGAAGCCAGCGCGGTCCACCTGCATGCCGGCCTCTTCCACCATCTCGGCGGTCAGGTCGATGGGGAAACCGTAGGTATCATAGAGCTTGAAGGCGTCCGCGCCGGAGAACACGTTCTCGCCCTTTTCCTTATGGGCACTGAGCAGCTCGTTGTAGATCTTCATGCCGCCGTCGATGGTCTTGGCGAAGTTCTCTTCTTCAGTGCGGATGACCTTGGTGATATAGGCCTGCTTTTCCCGCAGATCGGGGTAGGCGCACTCGTTTTCATGGATGACGGTATCCACCACCTCGTACAGGAAGGGACGGTTCACACCCAGGAGCTTGCCGTGGCGGGCGGCCCGGCGCAGCAGACGGCGCAGCACGTAGCCCCGGCCCTCGTTGGAGGGCAGGACGCCGTCGCAGATCATCATGACGGAGGAGCGGATGTGGTCGGTGATGACACGCAGGCTCACGTCGGTCTTGTGGCTCTCACCATAGTGGGCGCCGGTGATCTCGCTGACCTTGTGGGTGATATTCATGACCGTGTCCACATCGAACAGGGAGTTCACGTTCTGTACCACGCAGGCCAGGCGCTCCAGGCCCATGCCGGTGTCGATGTTCTTCTGCTTGAGCTCGGTATAGTTGTCCTGGCCATCGTTGTTGAACTGGGAGAACACGTTGTTCCAGACCTCAATGTAGCGGTCGCAGTCGCAGCCAACGGTGCAGGTGGGCTTGCCGCAGCCGTGCTCAGGACCGCGGTCATAGTACACCTCAGAGCAGGGACCGCAGGGGCCGGCGCCGTGCTCCCAGAAGTTGTCGGCCTTGCCGAAGCGGAAAATGCGCTCGGCGGGGATGCCGATGTCCTTGTTCCAGATCTCAAAGGCCTCGTCGTCGTCCAGGTAGATGGAGGGATACAGGCGGTCTTCCTCCAGGCCCACCACCTTGGTCAAAAACTCCCAGCAGAAAGGAATGGCTTCCTTCTTGAAGTAGTCACCGAAGGAGAAGTTGCCCAGCATCTCAAAATAGGTGCCGTGGCGGTCGGTCTTGCCGATATTTTCGATATCGCCGGTGCGGATGCACTTCTGGCAGGTGGTGACACGGTCACGGGGGGGCTCCTCCTCCCGGGTGAACCAGGTCTTCATGGGCGCCATGCCGGAGTTGATGAGCAGCAGGCTCTTGTCGTTGGCGGGCGGGATCAGGGAAAAGCTGGGCAGGCGCAGGTGCCCCTTGCTCTCGAAGTAGCTCAGGAACATCTCACGCAGTTCGTTCAGCCCATAATAGGGATGTGCCATGGTTTCTTCCTCCTCAGATATGTTGATGGTATTCTTGCATACATGGTACGGCGGCGCCGAAAACACAAAAAAGCCTCCGCCCCGGTTTAGGGGCGAAGGCGCAGCTTCACGGTACCACCCTAATTATTCCCCTTGCGGGGACATCTTAGCCATCCGGTAACGGGGATGAACCGTTCCGCTCCTCGCGGACTGCTCCAAAGTGGCTGCACGGCGGCATGGGCAAGGGGCTTACACCTTCTCCCCTCTCGCTTGGCCTGTTTCGCAGTGCTGGCTTTGTCACGGCGATTTTCTCCTTATGACAAAGACATTATATCCTTTTTGCCTGGTTTGTCAAGAAGATTCGTTCTCTTTTTCGCCCGGATCCGGCACGGGCTTGCCTGTGAGGATGCACACGCCTGTTGCGGTGCACTTTCCGCAGCAGACGCAATAGGTAGGCCCGCCGGCCTTTCGGTAAAACACCCGGTAGATCCCCCAAAGTCCCGCTGCCAGAAACAGCAGGAAGACTGCCTCATACCAGCCCATTCTTCTCACCTCTTTGGAGGTATGCTACTCCAAAAACAGTGCCTTTGTCAGTGGCATCAGCAACAGTCGGAGACCCAAAAGCCCCAGCAGTGTCTCCGGAGGTCCTGGAAGTTCCCCCAGTGGGATCTCCTGGGGCTCCAGCAGTGCCCCGTCCGGCCCCGGCAGCGTCCGCTGGATGCACAATACCGGCTGACGCACGCCGGAGAGCGTCAGGCTGTCCCGGGGAGAGAGCCCATAGGAGATGACCACCTGCGCCTTGGCGCATACCGGGCAGTCCCCCGGCAGCAGCAGACGCTGACAGCGAATCTGTGTGCCGCATGCGGCGCGGGCTCCCTCCCGCGTCAGGGCCAGCAGATCCCAAGGGGGCGATGCCAGCTCTCCCAGGGACGGACAGCGTACCTGGGGCGGCAAAAACGGCAGCCACCGGGATGGGCAGCGGAAAATTCCCCTCTCCAAACACAACACCTCCCGCCTAGTTTGACCGAAGCCTGGGATTCCATACGAAATCCATCTCGTTTTTTTCTGTTCCTTGTGCTATACTGAAAAAGCAAAACCGATTTCGAGGTGACCGAGTTGCATTTTTGGGCGCATTTGAAGACCGTACACCGCCACCGGGCGCTGGTGCGGAAATACTGCTTCCGTCTGGGCCTGTACTGGCAGGGCCTGACCCACGATCTTTCCAAATACTCCCCCGTGGAGTTCTGGGCGGGAGTGAAATACTTTCAGGGGGATCACAGTCCCAACGATGCCCAGCGCAAAGCGTGGGGATACAGCGCCTCCTGGCTGCACCACAAGGGGCGCAACCGCCACCATTTTGAATACTGGACGGACTATGGCCTCAATGGCGAGGGCATCACCGGTGTGGAGATGCCGCGAAAATACGTGGCGGAGATGTTCTGCGACCGGCTGGCTGCCAGCAAGGTATACCGGGGGGACCAGTTCGACCCGGGCGACCCCTACGCGTTTTTCCTGCGGGGACAGAAAAAACGGCTCCTGCTCCACCCTGCCACCGCCGCCCTGCTGGAGGCCATGCTCCGCACACTGCGGGATGAGGGCGAGGACGCGGCTTTCGCGTATATCCGCCGGGAGGTCCTGGGAAAGAAATAAAGAGAGACGGCACAGCCGTCTCTTTTTTATTTCTTGTAAGAGTTTTCGGATTCAGGTTCTGCCCCCGGCTATGGCCGCGGCGCCCACCGCCGATTTCCACCCGAGCGCCGAGACGCCGAAGCTCCAGATCCCCATGGCGCTGAGTCCCACGGCCGCCCCGCCGATGGAGACCATGCCCGCAGCCGCAAGGCCCAGGGCGATCATGCCAACGCTCACCACACCGGCGGAGATGAGCCCCACGCTGAAGATGCCCACGGAAAAATTCCCGATCGCCACCACACCTACGGCCGTGTTATACCGGGTGGGGTGCCGGTCATGCCCGAAGCGGATGCTGACCAGCGGCAGCCCCAGCAGCGTGCGGCGGCTGGTATATTGATAGACCGGACCGAAGCTGCGCCGGTAATCCCGGGCCAGCAGATCCAGCTTTTTCTCCACCCGGGCGGAGGAGCTGTCCTCTTCCCCTGCCGAAAGCGGATCGGAAGTTTGGCTTTCTTTGACCAGGTAATCGATGCTGACGCCGAACAGCTCCGACAGGGCGATGAGCTTTCCCAGCTCCGGCATGGCTGCGCCGGACTCCCACTTGCTGACGGACTGCCGGGTGACGCCCAGTCGGTCCGCCAGCTGCTCCTGGGAAAGTCCCGCCTTCCGCCTCAGCTCCGTCAGCTTTTCATAAAACTGCATATTGGTTCCTCGCCTTCTTTGGACTGGTCACAGGATACGTCATTTCAGCCGCCGTGGCAAGAACGGAGCGCGTGGCAATTTGTCAACCGCGGGTTGCAGACCTTGCGGGCCAATGGATCCCGGCCGGACAGGCACGGCTTTTCTGCATAAACCATGCACGCAAAAAGAGGGCGGCACACGCCGCCCTCTCCCCCGCTCAAGAAAGCGGGATCTTTGTCTCCCCCCAGAGAATATAATCCACGGCGGACAGGTCCACCGGCCGTTCAAAGGTGGTGCTGAGCGTCCGCAGGCCGTCCTGGCCGCCCATGAATGCGCTGCCCTCGCAGATCTGGCTTCCGTCCCGCAGTACCAGAGAGATCCGGGCTGTGGGAATATACTCCACCATCATAGGCACTTGGCTGCCGTCCTCTGCCGTAACCACCATGTCAGACTGCGCCGCCTCGCGTTCTTCCAGTGCCCGCAGCTCCTCCGGATCGTAGCGGTAGGTCATGGTAAGGCCCAGGGGCGAAACGCGCAGGGTCTCCAATGTCAGCGTCCCGCCGATCCAGCTGGTGGTGGTTCCGGCGGCGTCCACTTCCACGGCCCCGGCGCTGCCCATCCGGGCGGAGAGCGGGAAATCCCAGCTGCCGGTCACCATGGCGTTTTCCTGGAGCCAGAGACCCGGGATGTGCAGGATTTTCCCGTCGATGGATTCGCTTGCGGTGACGGAGACCACCATGGACAGCTTGTTTTGCTCTGTCTTGGACACCTCCATCCAGGAAGCGTCGATAGAATAGGAGATGTTCTCCGTCTGGGTGCCGTCCTGCTCCAGCAGACAGGCCCGGTGATCGGGATCAAAGCCCTTCCCGAAGAGAGTGTAATTTTCGTCGGAAGAAAATTCCGTCCCCTCCGGCGCGGTGACCTCCAAAAGGAGGTAGAAAGACGTCCCGTCCCCAAAGGCGGACAGCGGCGTCATAGTGGTGCCGTTGCTGGTGACGGCTGCGGGAAGCTCTCCGGAGAGGGATTCCACCACGGAGCGCTCCTCTTCTGTCAGGGTGCCAAAATAACGGTCCCACAAGGAAACGGAGGCGGCAGCTGCCGTACCTACCAACAGTGCCGCCGCCACGGCGGCCGCTGCCCACCGCCGCGTCCAGATCCGGCGGCCCTCCTGCGCGGCGCCTTCTGGATGCATCAGCGCGGCCACCAGGGCGTCCCGGCCCTCCGGCGTGTAGGACACCCGGTCCAGTTCATTCCGATAAGCATGCTCGTTCATAGCTACCTCCCAGCGCCGTGCGGAGCTTTGCCTTGCCCCGGTAGAGATAGGTACTGACCTGACTGGGGCGGCAGCCCATCACGCCGGCGATCTCCTCCACGGTGTACTCCTCATAATATCGCAGATAAATGGCCTGCCGGTACTTTGCCGGCAGGGCCTGCACCGCCTGCAAAACAGGGCTCTCCCCTTCCGGCGGCACGAAGGCGGCAGCGCGGCAGGATGCCTCCTCCAGAGGGACATGCCGCCGGTGCCAGGCGGATTTTTTCAGGTCTTTGCAGCAATTGATGGTCACCCGGATCACCCAGGCACGCTCCAGCCGTTCCTCGGAGAACCGGCATGGATTGGTCAGCAGCTTCAAAAGCACGGTCTGGCACACGTCCTGTGCGTCCTGGATGCTGCCCGTCCAGGTATAGCCAAGGCGAAGCACCGTGTCGGCCCACCGGCGTACGGCGGCCTCCGCCTCCTGTTCGGTATAAGTGATTTGTTCCGTTTTGATCCACTCCTTTCCCGGCGCCGTTCACTGAGAAAACGAAACGGTCCGCCCGTTTCTGGCAGGGGGTATAAAAAAAGACACCGGGAAATTTTCCCGGTGTCTTTTCGCTCAGCCTTCTTCGGCGATCTTGCGGCCCATGAGGGTACCCATGACGGAGGCCATCATGAGGCCGCGGGTCCAGCCGGAGCTGTCGCCCAGGCAGTGGAGCCCCTGGAGACTGGTATTGAAGTCGGTGTCCATCTTCACCCGGTTGGAGTAGAACTTCAGCTCGGGAGAGTACAGCAGCGTCTCCTGGGAGGCGAAGCCGGGCACCACGCAGTCCATGGCCTGGATGAAGTTGATGATGTTGATCATGGCCCGGTACGGCATGGCGGCGGTGATGTCGCCGGCCACGGCGTCAGGCAGTGTGGGCCGCAGGTTGGACTGGGCCAGTTCCTTCTGCCAGGTGCGCTTACCGTCCAGGATGTCTCCGAACCGCTGCACCAGAATGTGGCCGTTTGCCAGCATGTTGGTCAGCTCGCCCACCTTCTGGGCGTAGGCGATGGGCTGATTGAAGGGCACGGAGAAGTTATGGGAGCAGAGAATGGCCAGGTTGGTGTTGTCGGTCTTGAGATCCTTGTAGGAGTGGCCGTTCACCACTGCCAGATCATTGTCGTAGTTTTCCTGGCTGACAAAGCCGCCGGGATTCTGGCAGAAGGTGCGCACCTTGTTTTTGAAGGGCTTGGGATAGCCCACCAGCTTGGATTCGTAGAGTACCCGGTTGACAGTCTCCATGATCTCGTTGCGCACCTCCACCCGCACGCCGATGTCCACGGTGCCGGGAGCGTGGGCGATGTTGTGCTCCGCGCAGAGCTTTTCCAGCCAGTCCGCGCCACGGCGGCCGGTGGCCACCACGGTGTGCTTGGCGTAGATCTCCAGGTCCGTTTTCCCGTTGGAGACGGACACGCCCCGGCAGATCTCGTTTTCCAGGATCAGGTTGCTGCACTCGTAGCCGAAGAGCATCTCCACGCCGTGGTCCTGCAGGAAACGCTCGATGCCAAGATAGATAGCCTGGGCCCGCTCGGTGCCCATATGGCGGATGGGGCAGTCTACCAGCTTGAGGCCCGCCTGGATGGCCCGCTTGCGGATCTCCTTGCGCTCGGCCTCATGCTCCAGACCCTCGATGTGGGTGTCGGCGCCGAACTCCAGATAGATCTGATCGGCATAGTGGATGGTCTCCTGAGCCAGGTCTTCTCCAATCAGCGTGGGCAGATCGCCGCCCACCTCATAGCTCAGCGAGAGCTTTCCGTCAGAAAAGGCGCCCGCACCGGAAAAGCCGGTGGTGATGTGGCAGTAGGGCTTGCAGTTCATGCACTTTTTCGTCTTGTCCTTGGGGCAGTGGCGGTTTTCCACGCTCTGTCCCTTTTCCACCATGACGATCTTCTGGCGGCTGCCCTTTTTGATCATCTCCAGCGCGGTGAAAATGCCGGCGGGGCCGGCGCCAACAATGACAACATCAGCGTTCATAATGACCTCTTTCTCCTCATTTGGCGGATAGCTCCACCGCGTGGCGGACCAGCGTATAGGCCGGTACGCTGCGCGGCAGCTTCATGCGAAAGACCATCTGCGGGGTGCGGGGCTCCTCCAGGGGCACACCCTCGGCGTCGACCATGGGCGGGACGACCATGGAAAACGGCGCCGTGTCCGGCCCCACCAGCTCCACTGTGTCACCTGCCCGGAATTTGTTGCGCAAAGAGAGCGTGGCATTGCCCTCTTCATCGCAATCGATGACAAGTGCAATCACTTGCCACTCTCTGATATAGCGGGAATTGTTGTAATATTGTCCCGGTGCGCCATAGTAAAAGCCCGTGGAATAGGGGCGGTGGCTGACATGCTCCACCTCATCCCGCCAGGACTGCTCAGGGGCGCGGCCCTCCGCGGCGGCATCCAGACAGTGACGGTAAGCGCCTGTGATGATGGCTGCGTAGTAGGCGGATTTGGCCCGCCCCTCGATCTTCAGGCTGGAAAGGCCTGCGTCCATCAGATCGTCCAGGTGGTCGATCATGCACATATCCCGGGAATTCAAGATGTACGTGCCCTGGGCGTCCTCCTCGATGGGGAAATACTCGCCCGGGCGCTTTTCTTCCATCAAGGCGTACTGGTAGCGGCAGGGCTGGGCACAGGCGCCCCGGCTGGAATCACGACCGGTCATGTAATTGGAGAGCAGGCAGCGGCCCGAGTAGCTCACGCACATAGCGCCGTGGACAAATGCCTCGATCTCCAGATCGGGCGGCGTCTTTTCCCGGATGGTGCGGATCTCTGCAAGGCTCAGCTCCCGGGCCAGGATCACCCTGCTGGCGCCCAGGTCGTACCAGGCCCGGGCGGTTTCGTAGTTGCAGATGCTGGCCTGGGTGGAGATGTGCCGCTGGCACCGGGGGGCGTACTTCCCTGCCATGGTGAACGCGCCCAGATCTGCCACGATCAGCGCGTCCACGCCTGCGTCTGCCAGACGCTCCAGGTGCTCCGGCAGACGGGCGATCTCTTCATTGCGGGGCATGGTATTGATGGTGCAGTGGACCCGGACGCCGTGGCGGTGGGCAAATGCCACCGCCTCCGGCAGCTGCTCCGGGGTGAAATTGCCTGCGAATGCGCGCATACCAAAATCCGTTCCGGCCAGGTACACCGCGTCGGCTCCGTAGAGCACGGCCATTTTCAGCCGCTCCATGTCCCCTGCCGGAGCGAGGAGCTCCGGCTTGTTCCGTTTATCCCGCATAGTCACCACTGTTCAAAAACGCGTTGTGCTCTTCCAGCGTGGAGGAGAAGTGGTGCTTGCCGTCCTTGCCCAGAGCGTAATAGTAATAGTTGGTATCTGCGGGCTCCAGAGCGGCCTCGATGGAAGCAAGACCGGGGTTTGCGATGGGCGTGGGCGGCAGGCCCGCGTACTTATAGAGGTTGTAGGGAGAATCCACCTGCTTGTCCTCGTTGGTGATGGGGCCGGTGTGATCGGGCAGGGCGTACAGCAGCGACGCGTCGATCTGCAGCATGCCGTAGGTGCCGCCCTTGTCGCCGGGGCCCTCCAGACGGTTGTAGATGACGGAGGCGATGTTGGCCTGGTCGGTACCGTCGGTCTCCTTTTCGATCAGGGACGCGATGGTGATGATGTCCTGCAGGTCATAGCCACGGGCCTCCGCCTGGGCCAGCAGATCCTCATCCAGCTTGCTGTTGAAGTTCTTGATGAGCCGGTTCAGAGCGCTGGAGGCCTTCTCGTTAAGATAGAAGTCATAGGTATCCGGGAAGAGGTAGCCCTCCAGACGGCTGATGTCCTCAGAGTTGTTGTCAATATAGTCATAATCGAACGTGGCGGTCTTGGCGGCCTCCAGCAGGTTCTCCTCGGTATTCACGCCGTTTTCCGCCAGCAGCTTGATGATCTGGGATACCGTGTAGCCCTCTGGGATCGTGACACGGACCGTATCGGAATTCAGGTTGCCGGAGGAGTTGTGCATGCCCACAATCAGCGCCCGGTAATCCATTTCCGTATTCAGCTCATAGGTTCCGGTGCCGATCTTGTCCTTGGCGTCGGCCACGGTGGCGAAGAGCCGGAAGAACCACTTGTACTCGATGAGCCCCGCGTCGTGGAGCTTGTCGGCGATGGTGCCGATGGTATCGTCCGCCGTGACCTCGATGGTGGCGGTGATGTCCTCTTTGTTGAAGGCGCACAGGTCGTTGATCAGAAGCCAGCCCACACCCGCCAAGATGGCGGAGGTGACCAGCACGAACAAAATATACGTCAGGACATTGAAGTGCCGCTTTTTTCTTCTGCGCCGGTGGGCGGGCGGCTGGGAATCCTGTGTCCGGCGCCCGGAGCTTCCGCTTTGAGAGCGGCGCGCCGGCGAACTGCTCTGAGAGCGGCGTACCTGCTCGGAATCCCAACTGGCGGTATCTCCGCTTTTGTAATCAGCCATAGAATCCTCCTATCTCCCCGCCCGGTCTCTTTTTGTGGGCGGAGCTGTTGGCTTTTTTCGAGATCTCATCAAAAATTTCGGCCGG
>CAUWEK010000022.1:0-19810 GCA_963557435.1 uncultured Dysosmobacter sp. | reverse complement strand
GATCCCCACCACCCACAAGGTGTATATCAACACCACCCTCCCTGTGTCCGAGCACCAGTCCGAGGAGGACATTCTGGCGTTCGCCGAGCGCAACAAGCACAAGATCACCTGCATCAATGTATCCCGTCACATGCAGCATTATGTGGTGGAGTCCAACGACAACCTGCTGGCCCGCCTGCCGGTGCCTTTCCGGGTCAACTGCGTGCTCTACAAGAACTATCCCGCCGAGGGCCTGGTCCCCTATCTGGACCGCTTCCACAAGATCCCCGGGGCGTCCATCCAGTTCCGCTTCGATTACACCGCCACCACCCCGGAAAACCTCTACGAGGAAGAGGGCGACAAGATCCTGCAGGACCTGAAGAAGATCGCCCGCTACACGGGTCTGGACGGCTGCCGGATGCGCTGCGGCTTCCACTTCGACTATCAGGGCATGGAGCTGACTTATCACAAGACCCTGCCCTATTCCACCATTGTGGAGACCGACCCCACCGACGGCGTCACCTATGATATCCTCTACGATATCCTCATCAAGCAAAACGGCGACATCCACTCCGATTGGGACGGCACCCTTCTGGACGTGGAGGCCTACGAAAAAGTGGTCTACGAACCCTATGACCTGAAGTATCTGGTTCAGATCGCATAAAAAGCAACGGCGGAGGGAGTTCCTTCCGCCGTTTTCCATCATCAAAAGGAGGTCCCCCTATGAAAGAGATCAAAACCGTGGGCATCATCGGCCTGGGCGCTTTGGGCGTGCTGTACGCCCATCTGTTCACCCAGGGCCTGGGCCGGGAACACGTCCTGGTCCTGGCGGACAGTGAACGCACCCGGCGCTACCGCAGCGAAGGCGTATACCTCAACGGCCAATTGTGCGATTTCCGCTACGAAGACGCCGCGCTTGTCACCGAACCAGTGGACCTGCTGCTCTTTTCCGTGAAGTTCGGCGCCCTCCGGGAGGCCGTGGAAACCTGCCGCCATCTGGTGGGGCCGGACACCACTGTGATCTCCGTTCTCAACGGCATCACCAGCGAGGAGGTTTTGTCCCAGGCCTTCGGCAGCGAGAAGGTGGTCTGGTGCGTGGCGCAAAAAATGTCCGCCGTGAAAGTGGGCAATCAGGCCACGATCTCCCCCTTCGGTGATCTGGCCTTGGGCGTGCCCGCCGGCGCCGATCCCACCCGTCTCCACGCCCTCACCGCCCTGCTGGACCGCATCCATATGGACTATGAGCTGCCCGAGGACATTCGACGCCACATGTGGAGCAAGCTGATGGTCAACACCGGCTGCAACCAGACCGCCATGGTGTTTGAGTGCGGCTACGGCGGGCTGCGCCAGCCCGAGGCCAAACGCATCATGGTGGGCGCCATGCGGGAGGTCATGGCCGTGGCCAACGCCCAGGGCATCCCCCTCACCGAAGAGGACCTCCAGGGCTGGGTCCACGTCATGGAGGAGTTCCCCGCCGACGGCGAGCCCTCCATGCGCCAGGACGGCAAGGCCCACCGCAAAAGCGAGGTGGAGCTGTTTTCCGGCACCATCCGCCGCCTGGGCGCCATCCACAATATCCCCACCCCCATCAATGACTGGCTCTACCGCAAGATCCAGCAGATGGAAGCCGCCTATTAAATCAAAAACCGGCCCGGGAGAAGCTTTTCTCCCGGGCCGGTTTTTTCTTTTTATCGCAGGAATATCCGCTTCCCGCCTCCGTAGGGACGCACCGTACCGATGCGCTGAGCGCTGGGCACACAGGGCGTGAGCTCCGTCAGCAGAGCCTCCGCATCCTCCGGCGCCACCGCCATCAAAAGCCCGCCCGCCGTCTGTGGGTCATACAGCACATCCTGCCGGCACAGCTCCACCGCTCCGGCATCCACATATTCTTCGGCAAACTTCCGGTTGCGGTACATGCCCGCAGGCAAAACGCCCATTCTGGCCTGCTCCACCGCCTCAGGGATCAGATCCACCGCCGCGGTATCGAGCTCCAGCTCCACGTCGCTGCCCTGGGCCATCTCACAGGCGTGGCCCAAAAGGCCAAAGCCCGTCACATCCGTGCAGGCGTGGACCTGGTAGCGCACCATCACGTCCCGTGCGGACTTATTGAGGGTAGTCATGAGCTTCTCCGCCAGGGCGATCCCATCCGCCGAGACCATGCCCGCCTTGGCCGCCGTGGTGAGGATACCGATGCCCAGGGGTTTGGTCAGCACCAGCACATCTCCCGGCCGGGCCCCCGCGTTGGTCAGCACCCGGTCCGGATGGACAAAGCCCGTCACCGCCAGGCCATATTTGGGCTCATCGTCCAGGATGCTGTGGCCGCCGGTAATGAGCGCCCCGGCCTCGTACACCTTGTCGTACCCACCCCGCAGCATCTGATGCACCGCCTCGGCGGGCATGGACTCCGGCACCGCCATGATATTCAGGCACAGCTTCGGCTCGCCGCCCATGGCATACACATCCGAGAGGGCGTTGGTAGCGGCGATCTGTCCGAAGAGGTAGGGATCGTCCGCAATAGGCGGGAAGAAATCCACCGTCTGCACCAGCGCCAGATCGTCGCTGACCTTGTAGACGGAGGCATCGTCGCTCTTGTCGAACCCCACCAGCAAATTGGGGTCTTCATGGACCCGGATGCCCTCCAGCAGATTTGCCAGCACGCCGGCCCCCACCTTGGCGCCGCATCCGGCGCACTTGGAAAGCTTCGTCAGCTTCACTTCGTTTTCCATCTGCAAGCCTCCTTAAAAGAGCGTCACAATGGTGCAAGATGCCCACGCCTCCCGGAAGGGCACGCCCTCCAGCCGGGCGCCGGAGAGCAGGCTCCACACACTCGGAAAAGCCTGTTCCTCCCTCTCATGCCACAAGGATACGCCCCGGGCAGAGCCATGGCGGGAGAGGAAATAGGTCCCGCTTCGGAACGTGAACTCCAGCTCCCGGCCTCCCTCGATCAGCATGGCCAGGGCCGCCAGGCTCTTGCCCTCCGTCAGCTCCTTTTGCACCGCGCTGTACAAGTCCGCAGCGGCAGGCACGCTCGCCTCTTCCACAGCGCCGGTAAAATGCAAAATGGCCTCCAGTACGCCGCCGCCCACCGCCAAGGCCTTGTCGCTGGCGCAGTAGCAGTGGCGCAGCTCACACCGGGGATCGATGTCCCCGGCCTTCATGCCCTTGTGTACCGGCGTTCCGTCCGCCAGAATGCCCCGCAGCACACCGTCCAGGGTACAGGTCATGGGTACACCGTCCACCGTGGCGGCCACATCGCCCATTTTCACCTGGGCGCCGATGTCCAGCACCTGGCGGAACACCCCATCCGCCGGGGCGCGCAGCACCCGCTCCCCGGCAAAGCCGCCGATGAGTCCGGGGATGCCCGTGTTGGGGATGGCGGAGCCCTCGTACATGACCCGGCCCAGATAGTGGCCCCGCATGGTCTCCACCACCGCGTGGCAGTCCTCCCCCGCCGTAAAGCCCGGTCCCACGCCGATGACCACCGGCGCGTCCGTGATCTTCGTGCCCAGGTTCCGCTTGGCCAGGATGGCGTCCACCACCGCATCCGGCTTCAGCACCGGGACGCTGCTTCCTTCCGGGTCCGCCAGTACAGGAATAACTCCCTCTTCCAGCATGGTCCGCGCTGCATCGGGCGAAGCGGCACGCCGGGCGGTCACGCCCTCCACGGTGGTCTCCCCCAGCACGATGGCCTGGGAAAAGCACACTGTCCGCCGGATGGCGGTAGGCCGTTCCACCTCCGTCATGACCACCCGGATCCCGGCGCGCTTAAGCCGCAGGGCAATGCCGCTGGCCAGGTCCCCGGCACCTCGAATCACCGTCAGCATATCTGATACTCCTCTCTTTGCAGACTGCCCGCCAGGACGGGACAGTTCATGTCCTGCGCAAAACGCTTTGCATCGGCCAGTTGAAAAGGCGTCTCCGCCTGGTTGATGTACACCCGGTCGTGAAGCCCCTCCGCCCGGACCACCGCCGCCGCCATGGCAGGCGAAACGAGATCCTCCAGCCCGGCGCCGGCCAGCGCCGCATATCGCTCCGGCCGGTGGGCCGCCTCCCGGATGGGACGGCCAAAGCCCGACGCCCCCACCACCAAAATCACATTGGACGCCTCCGGCGGAATCACCGGCTCGTGGGGGGCGTGGGCCTTCAGAGGCCGGCCCGCCGAGCCGTCCGCCTCCACCAGCACATAGTCAAATTCCCGCATCAATGCAGAAATGGGAACCGGCGGCACCGTGAGCTTCCCGGTACCGGGGACCTGCGTGCCTGTACAGATGAGCCGTTCCCCCGTCAGGTGCGTCAGCTCCTCCGCCGTTTTGGCGCAGGGGATCTCCGGAAAGGGAAAGATCTTCGTGGTGGTGCAGAGCACCACCCGCCTCCGCCCGGACAGCTCCCGGCCCAAAACCGACAGCAGCGTGGTCTTCCCTCCGCCGCCGATCACGGCAGTGACTCCGACTCTCACATCCAACAGTGCAGAAAGGCTCATGCGGGTGCCTCCTTCGTTCTTCTTTTTGTAGAATAACACCTGTGTGTTCCACCGTCAAGGCCGGGAGGCGGGATCGCAGCCGGCAGCGTATGGAAACGGACAATGATGCATATACTGTCTGCGGGTGATATGATGCAGCTAAAACGTACCTGGAAAACTTACGCCGTATGGATCCTGCTCACCGAGGCTGTGGGGGCGCTGTCCGGCTTTCTGACCCGGAACGGAGCGGAGCAGTACAGCCAGTCCATCGCCAAGCCGCCCCTATCCCCTCCCTCCATGGTCTTCCCCATCGTATGGGGGATCCTGTTTGCCCTGATGGGCGCCGGGGCAGCCCGGATCTACCTCTCCCACGCCTCCGCCGCCCGCAGCCGGGCACTTGCGGTCTTTTTCCTGCAGCTGGGATTCAACTTCTTCTGGAGCATCATTTTCTTCAATCTCCAGTTCTTTGGCTTTGCCCTGCTGTGGCTTTTGATCCTGTGGGGGCTGATCCTGTGGATGATCGCCGCCTTTGCCAAGGTGGACCGTCCCGCCGCCTGGATGCAGGTACCTTATCTGCTGTGGGTCAGCTTCGCCGCCTACTTGAACCTGGGCGTCTGGCTTCTGAACTGAAGTCGCCAATAAAGACGGAATTGTTTGTTCCGTCTTTATTTTTTTGTTATATTTGTTATTATCGAGAAAAAATTGTTTCCAAATTGAAGTTTATTTCCAATGGCATATGCTATATAATCACGGGCACGCCGGGTGAGGAGGCGGAAGCAAGCAAAGATCCAAAACGGCACGAGGGAAAAAACATCTGCGCACAGACAACCGTGCGCCGGGAGGAACCGTTTGCACCCATCAGAAAGGATGTATCGATCATGAAAAAGATTTTTGCACTGGTATTGACCGTCTGCCTGCTGCTGCCGCTGGTGGCATGCGGCCAGAAGGGAGAGGAAAAGAAAGATGACGCCGAGGAGACCAAGACCATCAGCGGCATCGTAAACAAGCTGGACAGCTACCTGGTGCTTTTGGACAGCAACGGGGATTACCACATCTTTGACTACGGTGAGGATGTGGACCAGAGCACGCTGGAAGAGGGCGACAAGATCACCGTCACCTACACCGGAACGCTGGACAACGAGGACCCGTCTCCTGTGGCAGTGGCCATTGAGGAGTCCGCCGGCTGAATAAAAGCAGGGCACTTTCGTGCCCTGCTTTTTTCGTATTGGAAGCTCTCTTACTGCCGGGCCGGACCCACCAGCAGCGCCAGGTCCTCCTCCACAGAGCCGATGCCGGCGATGCCGAACTGCTCCGTGAGCACCTTGGCCACATTGGGGCTGAGGAATGCCGGCAGCGTGGGGCCCAGGTGGATGTTCTTCACGCCCAGGTACAGCAGCGCCAGCAGCACGATGACTGCCTTTTGCTCATACCAGGCAATGTTGTAGACGATGGGCAGGTCGTTGATATCCTCCAGCCCAAAGACCTCCTTGAGCTTCAGGGCGATCACCGCCAGAGAGTAGGAGTCGTTGCACTGGCCTGCGTCCAGCACCCGGGGGATGCCGCCGATGTCGCCCAGAGGCAGCTTGTTGTACTTATACTTGGCGCAGCCTGCCGTGAGGATGACGGTGTCGTGAGGCAGGGCCTTGGCAAACTCCGTATAGTACTCCCGGCTCTTGGCCCGGCCATCGCAGCCTGCCATGACCACAAACTTCCGGATGGCTCCGGATTTGACGGCCTCCACGATCTTGTCGGCCAGGGCAAGCACCTGGGCATGGGCAAAGCCGCCCACGATCTCACCCTGCTCGATCTGCTCCGGCGGCGCACAGCGCTTGGCGTGCTCGATGATGGCGGAGAAGTCCTTCTCCTCCCCGATCCCGCCGGGGACGTGCCGGCAGCCGGGATATCCGGCGGCGCCGGTGGTATAGAGGCGGTCCTTGTAGCTGTCCTTGGGGGGCACGATGCAGTTGGTGGTCATGAGGATGGGGCCATGGAAGGACTCAAACTCCTCTTTCTGCTTCCACCAGGCATTGCCGTAGTTGCCCACGAAGTTGGGGTACTTCTTGAAGGCGGGATAGTAGTGGGCCGGCAGCATCTCGGAGTGGGTATACACATCCACGCCGGTGCCCTGAGTCTGCTCAAGCAGCATCTCCAGGTCCCGCAGGTCGTGGCCGGACACCAGAATGCCCGGGTTCTTGCCCACACCGATGTTCACCCGGGTGATCTCAGGGTTTCCATAAGCGGTGGTATTGGCCTTGTCCAGCAGCGCCATACCGGACACGCCGTACTTGCCGGTCTCCAGCGTCAGCGCCACCAGCTCGTCCGCGCTGAGGCTGTCATCCAGGGTGGCGGCCAGGGCCCGCTGCAAAAAGGCATCCACCTCCCCGTTGTCCTGCAGCAGCGCGTTGGCATGCTTGGAATAGGCGGACAGGCCCTTGAGGCCATAGGTGATCAGCTCCCGCAGTGAGCGGATATCCTCATTTTCGGTGGACAGCACGCCCACCGTCCGGGCCTTGGCCTCCCAGTCGCCGCTGCCGTCCCACAAGGCAGCCTCGGGCAGGTTTGCAGTGTCGCTCAGCTGGCCCATCAACTCTTTCTTGGTGTCCAGCGTGGCGCGGATCCGGGCCTCAATGGCCTCCTTGTCAAAGTTGGCGTTGGTGATGGTGGTAAAGAGGTTCAGGGTAATGAGGTGATTGACCTGG
This sequence comes from uncultured Dysosmobacter sp., assembly GCA_963557435.1. GTDB lineage: Bacteria > Bacillota > Clostridia > Oscillospirales > Oscillospiraceae > Oscillibacter. Next base: position 12,673 of record CAUWEK010000022.1, on the reverse strand, counting down.
GCGGAAACCGGCTTTCCCTCTTTCCGCAGCGCGGTGGTCACGGCGCTGAGCCCCTTGGTCACATACACCAAAAGGTCCTGCATGGCCGCCACATCCGGGGTCTTTCCGCACACGCCCACGCGGGTGCAACCCTTGCAGCCCGCCGTTTCCTGGCACTGATAGCAAAACATATTCTGTTCCAAATTCATTTCCTCCTGTACGTCCCCGGGACGTCTGGTATCGCCGGGCTTGACTTTCTGTCCATACTATACTAGAGTCTTCCCCATATAGATGTTGTTATAACAACGAAGGAGCCGATTGCCATGGATTTTGCCCTTTTATCCCATACGCCGCTGTTTGCCGGGGTCGCTCCCCAGGAGATCGAGGCCATGCTGGCCTGCCTGGACACAGAGCGCCGCCATTATACAAAAGGCCAGATCATCCTTCGATCCGGAGACACGGTCCGCTCCATGGGGATCGTCTTATCCGGCAGAGTACTCATCGAAAAAACAGATCTCTGGGGCAACGCCACCGTACTGGACAGCGTGGGGCCGGGGCAAATCTTTGCCGAAACCTATGCCTGTACACCGCAGGAGCCCCTGATGGTGGACGCGGTGGCCGCGGAAAGCGCCGAGGTCCTGTTCATCCAGGTCGCCCGGGTGCTGGAGGTGTGCCCCAACAGCTGCGCCCACCACCACACGCTCATCCGGAACCTGTTGTCCCTGTCCGCCCAGAAAAACCTGCTTTTATCCCGCAAAATCTTTTATACCGCCCCCAAGACCATCCGCGCCCGGCTTTTGTCCTACCTCTCCGACCAGGCCATCCGCTGTGGAAGGCGCAGCTTCACCATCCCCTTCAACCGCCAGCAGCTGGCTGACTATTTAAATGTGGAGCGCAGCGCCCTGTCCAACGAGCTGAGCAAAATGCAGCAGGACGGCCTGATCGAAACGGAGCGCAACTATTTCCGCCTGCTGGACGCCGCCATGCCATCCGACCGCTGAGCCCCCTTTTTCTTGACTTTTCCCCGGAATCTGCTATCATGAATCCAGAACGTTTACCTTATTTGAGTATCACGACAGGAGGACGCCATGCTGGATCGCTGCGGAAGAACCATTGACTACCTCCGGCTGAGCGTCACGGATCTTTGCAACTACCGTTGCCGCTACTGCATGCCGGAAGAGGGCGTGCCCAAGCGGCGGCATGAGGACATGCTCACACTGGAGGAGCTGGCAGAGATCGCTGCCGCCTGCGTTGCATGCGGAGTAAAGAAAATTCGCTTAACAGGCGGAGAGCCGCTGGTGCGGCGCGGCATCGTGGAGCTGTGCCGCGCCCTGCGCGCGATCCCCGGCCTGGAGGAGCTGTGCCTGACCACCAACGGCGCTCTTCTGCCCCAGCTGGCGGCGCCGCTGCATCAAGCGGGCGTGGACCGGCTGAACATCAGTCTGGATACCCTGCGCCCCGAACGGTTTGCCGCCATGACCCGTACCGGAACCCTTCAGGACACCCTGGACGGCATTCGGGCCGCGGAGGCCGCCGGTTTTCAGGGCCTGAAATTCGACACGGTCCTCATTGGCGGATTCAATGACGACGAGATCGAAGTCCTGGCCGGATTGACCCTGGAGCACCCCTGGGAGGTACGCTTTATCGAGCTGATGCCCATGGGCCCCTGCGCCGGGTGGGACAAGGGCTGCTTTCTTCCCGGCGAGGAAGTGCTGAAAAGGCTTCCCACTTTACAGGAGATCCCCTCCCAAGGCGTGGCCCGGCGATACCGGCTTCCCGGCGCCGCCGGCACGGTGGGGCTGATTTCTCCCATGAGTCACGAATTCTGTGCCCAGTGCAGCCGCATCCGCGTCACCGCGGACGGCAAGCTGAAGGGCTGCCTCCATTCCGCGGAGGAGCTCCCTTTGCGGGGCCTGCATGGCCAGGCGCTGCTGGACGCCATCGTCCGGGGCATCGCCCAAAAGCCGCCCCGGCACCATCTGACTTCCGGCGGCAGCGACACCGCCCGCACCATGAATGAGATCGGAGGCTGAACCGTGGACGAACTGACACACTTCAATGAACAGGGACGGGCCAAAATGGTGGATGTGACGGACAAGGCCGTCACCCATCGCACTGCCGTAGCGGCGGGCGAGATCCACATGGCGCCGGAAACGCTGGCCCATATTAAAAACGGGACCATGAAAAAAGGCGACGTGCTGGCCGTGGCCCAGGTGGCGGGCATCCAGGCCGCTAAGCACAACTGGGAACTGATCCCCATGTGCCACCCACTGCCCCTCACCGGCATCGACATCACATTTGCCCTTTCCGACCAGCCTGCCATGGTGGAGATCCGCGCCGCCGTCACCTGCACCGGCGTCACCGGTGTGGAGATGGAGGCCCTGAGCGCCGTGTCTGTGGCCGCCCTGACCATCTACGATATGTGCAAGGCCGTCCAGAAGGACATGCGCATCACCAACATCCGCCTGCTGGAAAAGTCCGGCGGCAAAAGCGGAGACTACAAGATAAAGGAGTGAGCCCCTTGGCTACGGTCATATCCGTCAATATCAGCGAGAAAAAGGGGACGATCAAGCACCCTGTCCCCAGCATCCAGCTGAAGCTGCGCCACGGCATCGTGGGCGATGCCCACGCCGGCGACTGGCACCGGCAGATCAGCCTTCTGGCGGAGGAAAGCGTGGACACCATGCGCGCTGTCTGCCCCATTTCCCTGGACGCAGGCGTGTTCGCAGAGAATATCAACACCCGGGGGCTGGACCTCAAGAATTTGCCCATCGGCACCCACCTGCGCATCGGCGAGACGGAGGTGGAGGTCACCCAGATCGGCAAAGAGTGCCACAGCGACTGCGCCATCAAAAAGGCGGTGGGCAAATGCGTTATGCCTACCGAGGGCATTTTCGCCGTAGTCGTACGGGAGGGCACCGTTCGCCCCGGAGACGAGATCGAAGTATTGGAGGCTGCACCATGAAACTGATCCGTACAGAGGACGCCGTGGGCCATGTGCTGTGCCACGACATGACCCAGATCATCAAGGATACCTACAAGGGCCCCCGGTTCCGCAAGGGCCACGTAGTCCAGCCCGAGGATATCCCCGTGCTGCTCTCCATGGGCAAGGAACATCTGTATGTCTGGGAGATGGAGCCGGGCATGGTCCATGAAAACGACGCGGCGGAACGGCTGTGCGCCCTGTGCCTGAACGAGCACATGGAGCGGGGCCAGGCCAGCGAGGGCAAGATCGAGATCACCGCCGGGTGTGACGGTTTGTTCCGGGTGGACAGTGCACGGCTCACCGCTCTCAACAGCCTGGACGAGATCATGGTGGCCACCCGCCACGGCAATACCGCCGTCCGCAAGGGCGACAAGCTGGCCGGCACCCGGGTCATCCCCCTCATCATCCGGGAAGATCAGCTCCGTGCCGCCGAGTCCGCCGCCGGGGACCGCCCTCTGCTGGAGCTGCTGCCCTTTATCAAAAAGACCGCCGCCATCGTGGCCACCGGCAGCGAGGTGCTCACCGGCCGTATCCAGGATACGTTCACCCCTGTGGTCCGGGACAAGCTGGCATCTTACGGCATTGAGACGCTGGACGTTTTCTACTCCGGCGACGGTGTGGAAAATGTGGCTGCCTCCATCGCCCAGGCCCGCGCCACCGGTGCCGACCTCATCTGCTGCACCGGCGGCATGAGCGTGGACCCGGATGACAACACCCCCGGTGGGATCAAGGCAAGCGGCGCCCGTATCGTCACCTACGGCGCCCCCGTGCTGCCCGGCGCCATGTTCCTGCTGGGCTACTACGACGACGGCACTGCCGTATGCGGCCTGCCAGGCTGCGTCATGTACGCCGGCGCCACCATCTTCGATCTGGCCCTGCCCCGCCTGGCCGCCGGTGTGGAAATGACCCACTCTGATTTCGCCGTCATGGGCGAGGGCGGACTGTGCCTGGGGTGCAAGCCCTGCCACTGGCCCGCGTGCCCCTTCGGGAAGTAATAACGACCGCGCCGGAACATCGGCGCGTGTCTTTTTCGCTTCGTTATTCTCGATCAAGTATTACGTTATGGATATCCCCGCTCTTGCAACAGCGGTTTTATCAGATTATCATCAGAAAGGAAGAACGTTATGAAGAAGCTTGTTTCCCTGCTGCTGGCCATGGCCATGGCCGCATCCCTGGCTGCCTGCGGCCAAAAGGAGGCGCCCTCCCAGGAGGAGACCCCCGAAGGCGAAGCTGTGGAGCTGACGGTCTTTGCCGCCGCCTCCATGACGGAGACGCTGGACGAAATCATCACCTTGTACCAGTCTGTGGCTCCCCAGGTCACCATCGTCCCCTCCTACGCCTCCTCCGGCGACCTGCTCAAGCAGATCCAGGAGGGCGCCGTGTGTGACCTGTTCATCTCCGCCGCTCCCACGCAGATGGACACGCTGGAGGAAGAGGGCGGCGTGCTGGAGGGCACCCGCCGGGACCTGCTGGAAAACAAAGTGACGCTGGCTGTTCCCGAGGGCAATCCCGCCGGGATCGAGAGCTTCGATCAGCTTGCCCAGCTGCTGCAAAGCGGAGACGTGCTGCTGGCCATGGGCAACAGCGACGTTCCCGTGGGTCAGTACACCCAGAAGATCTTTGCCTACTATGGCATTGACGAAGCGGCCATTTCCAGCTGCCTGACCTACGGTTCCGACGTCAAGGAAGTCACCACCCAGGTCAGCGAGAACGCCGTAGACTGCGGCATCATCTACGCAACCGACGCCTTCTCCGCCGGCCTTAGCACCGTGGACGAGGCTACCGCCGACATGTGCGGCCAGGTGATCTATCCCGCCGCCGTTCTGGCCCAGAGCCAGCACAGCGACGAGGCCAAGGCCTTTTTGGACTACCTCTCCTCCGACGATGCCAAGGCCGTTTTTGAAAGCGTAGGCTTCACCCCCCTGGGCTGATTCGGAAAACGCTTGAACGCCGCGGGTCCACCGCCTAAGGGCGGGTGGAAATGGCATATCTCCACTCCGCTTTCAGGAGGTCCTTATATGGACTGGTATCCTCTCCTCAACTCTCTGCGCATCGCCGCCATTGGCCCATTGGGCTTTCGCCCAACAGGGTCCCACCTTTCATTCTGACCGGCCAGGCAAAGCCCGCCCGGTCCAAGGTTTCCCCATGGGAAACGCTTGAACGCCGCGCCGCGGCGCACCGCCCAAGGGCGGGTGGAAATGGCGTATCTCTACTCCGCTTTCAGGAGGTCCTTATATGGACTGGTATCCCCTCCTCAACTCCCTGCGCATCGCCGCCATTGGCCCATTGGGCTTTCGCCCAACAGGGTCCCACCTTTCATTCTGACCGGCCAGGCAAAGCCCGCCCGGTCCAAGGTTTCCCCATGGGAAACGCTTGAACGCCGCGCCGCGGCGCACCGCCCAAGGGCGGGTGGAAATGGCGTATCTCTACTCCGCTTTCAGGAGGTCCTTATATGGACTGGTATCCTCTCCTCAACTCCCTGCGCATCGCCGCCATTTCCACGGCGGCGGTGTTCTTCCTGGGCATCTTTTTCGCCTACTACATCGCCCGGCTGCCCCGGGTGGTAAAAGGCGCACTGGATGTAGTACTGACACTGCCGCTGGTGCTGCCGCCCACGGTGGTGGGCTGGCTGCTGCTGGTGCTGCTGGGCCCCAAGCGCCCGCTGGGCGCTTTCGTACTGGAAACGTTCGGCGTGCGTCTGGTCATGACCTGGTGGTCTGCTATTTTTGCCACGGTGGTGGTGGCCTTCCCCCTCATGTACCGCACCGCCCGGGGCGCCTTTGAAAGCTTCGACTCCACCCTGGCGGACGCTGCCCGCACGCTGGGCCGGTCCAACGCCTGGATCTTCTGGCGGGTGCAGATGCCCGTCTGCCGCCAGGGCATCCTGGCAGGGGCCGTACTCGCCTTCGCACGGGCCCTGGGAGAATACGGCGCCACCTCCATGATCGCCGGCTACACCCCCGGCCGCACCGCCACCATCTCCACCACGGTCTACCAGCTCTGGCGCACCAATGACGACGCCGGTGCCCTGCGGTGGGTATTGGTGAATATCGCCCTGTCCGCCGTTTTTCTGCTGGCGGTGAATCTGCTGGAGGTGCGGCGCAAGGAGGTACGCACATGAGTCTCTCTGTTTCCATTCACAAGCGCCTGGGCGATTTTTCCCTGGACGTTCAATTCCAGGCCGCAGACGCGCCGCTGGCCCTGTTCGGGGCCTCCGGCTGCGGGAAATCCGTGACGCTCAAGTGCATCGCCGGCATATTGCGGCCGGACGAGGGCCGCATCACGCTGGACGGCCGGGTCCTGTTCGACAGTGCCGCCGGCATCGACCTGCCGCCCCAGCAGCGGCACGTGGGCTATCTTTTCCAGCAATACGCCCTCTTCCCCAATATGACCGTCCGGCAGAACATTGCCGCCGCTGTCCGCCGCAGGGACCGCCGGGAGACGCTGGTCCAGGAGCTGCTGCGCCGCTTCCGTCTGGAGGACAAGGCGTCCCTGCGGCCCCGGCAGCTCTCCGGCGGCCAGCAGCAGCGCACCGCTCTGGCCCGGATCCTGGCCTCGGAGCCCAGCGCCATCTTGCTGGACGAGCCCTTTTCCGCCCTGGACAGCTACCTGCGCAGCCAGCTGGAAGTAGAGCTGGCGGAGTTTTTGTCGCAGTTCCAGGGGCCCTTGCTATGGGTATCCCATGACCGTGGGGAAGTCCTGCGCAACTGTCCCGCCATCTGCGTCATGGAGCATGGCCGATCCCAGCCGGTGACCACCGCCCAGGACCTCATGCACCGGCCGGCCACCGAGGCCGCCGCCCGGCTGTCCGGCTGCGAGAATTTCTCCGACGCGGCAGTGGACGGTCAGCAGGTATCCCTCCCCCAGTGGGGCATTACGCTGCCCATCTCCCGGCCGGCCCCGGCCGGACGCTGCCGGGCGGGTATCCGCGCCCGGTCTGTGCGCCATGTGCCCGATGGGACCCCTCACGCCTTTTCCTGCACAGTGGTGCGGGTGATGCCGGACGCCTTTGACCATACCCTTCTGCTCCGGCCGGACCACGCCGCACCGGACGCGCCGCTGCTGCGGATGGCATATCCCTCCGGCGGCAGCGTGCCCGTGGAAAGCAGCCGCATAGCCATTTCCATCCGCCCGGAAGACATTCTTCTATTTGAATCTGAAAAAGGAGAGGATGATCATGTTCAAAGCCGCAGTTGTGACAGTCAGTGACCGCAGTGCCCGGGGAGAGCGCCCCGACGCCAGCGGGCCGGTGGTGGCCGCCATGCTGGAGCAGGCGGGCTACCAGGTGCTCTGCACCCATCTGGTGCCGGACGAGCAGCCCCAGATCGAAGCCGTGCTGTGTCAGCTCAGCGACCAGCTGGGGGCGGATCTGGTGGTCACCACCGGCGGCACCGGCTTTGCACCCCGGGATGTGACCCCTGAGGCCACCATTGCCGTCTGCCAGCGGATGACTCCCGGCATCCCGGAAGCCATGCGCTATGCCTCCATGGCGGTGACGCCCCGTGCCATGCTCTCCCGCTCCCAGGCGGGCATCCGGGGCGGGACCCTGATCGTGAACCTCCCCGGCTCTCCCAAGGCCGCCCGGGAGAACCTGGAAGCGGTCCTCCCCGCCCTGGCCCACGGTCTGGAAATGCTCTCCGGTGCTCCCGCCGACTGCGCCGCTCAACCTGCCCGCTGAGCTGGCAAACCGTTTTCCCGCAAAAAAAGCAGCGCCCCATGTGGGGCGCTGCTTTTTATTGCTGAAAAGCGCGGGTCAATGGATCACCCAGCCGGTCTCTCCGCTGTCACCGGATTCACCGGTGGGGTCCTCCGGCTCAGTGACAGGTTCCTCCGGCTGCATGTTTTCATCGCCGAAGCCACCGGACGGGTCGTAATTGGGATCGTTGGGATCGGTAGTCGGATCCTCGCCGGGCTCCGGCTCAGGCTCCACCGTCGCCTGGGTATGGACGGGGCAGCCTGTCTCCTCCACCGCCTTTTGCATGTTCACCAGCAGGTATGCATCGTCATCGGCCTTGACGCTCTCGCCGTAGTCCTCACGGACATAATCCAGCACGCCCACCTGCGTCACGCTTTCCTCAGGACAATATTCTCCGGCCAGGCACTTGCCCTCCGTGCAGTAGTCCACCATGGTGTGGAGGTTGCAGTACTCCGTAGGTGCCGTGCCGGCGGCAACGGTCACCGTTTGCACATGGGCGCTGCCGCGCACGTCCGCCCGGCAGGCATCTGTGGGCAGCAGGCCGCTGTCCGTGCAGACCTCCACGGTCTCCAGTCCCGTGGAGGGCGTGGAGAACTGCTTGTTGGGCAGATCCTCGTGGACCTTCTGCATGACCTTCTTCCACATGGTGATGGCCGGGTTGCCGGAATAGCTGATCTTCTCCGGCGAGTCATAGCCGGTCCACACCGCCGCTACATAATAGGGCGTATAACCCACGAAGTAGCGGTCGTAGTTGTCGCTGGTAGTACCGGTCTTGCCGGCGATGGTCATGCCGCTGAACTTGGCGCTGCCGCCGGTACCGTTGTTGATAACACCCTGGAGAAGCTCATTCATGAAGTAGGCCGTGGTCTCCTTCATGGCCACATGCTCCTCACCCTCATTTTCCAACACCACGGTCACGCCGTCGGAGGCGGTGACCTTCACATAGGTGCGGGGCTCGTGGTACACGCCGCCGTTGGCAAATGTAGCATAGGCCGCGGCCATTTCCACGGTGGAAAGGCCGTGGGTCAGACCGCCCAGACCCAGAGCGGCTGTGTTCATATCATCAGCCACCAGGTTCAGCCCCAGTTTCTCCGTGGCAAAAGCGTAGGAGGCTGGGATCGTCAGCTTCTCCACCACCTGCACGGCCACGGTGTTGATGGAGTTGGCTACGCCCTTGGAAAGTGTGGTCCAGCCGCTGTATCCCTGCGGCGAGTTCTTGGGCCAGGGACTGTTGTTCAGAAGGCGCACGGGGTAGTTATCAAAGGTAGACGCCATGGTCACCACACCGGCATCCAGCGCAGGCGCGTACACCGTCAGCGGCTTGATGGACGAACCCACCTGCCGCCGGCCTGTGGCGTAGTTCCAGCCCAGGTTTCGGTCCTTTTCACCCACCGCGCCCACCATGGCCACGATGTCGCCCGTATAGGGGTCGATGATGGTGATGCCCGATTGCAGCTTTTGTCCGTTCCGGGAAGTCACATCCAGATTGCTGCGGTCTTCATAGACCGACTCTGCGATCTCCTGAATCTCCGGGTCCAGCGTGGTATAGATATTGTAGCCGCTGTTGTAGATCTTCTGCTGGGCGGCCTCCACGGAGATGTTTTCCGCCTCCGCCAGGTCGTTGGCCACATCCAGGAACACCTGGTCCACAAACCAGGAGTTGATCTTCACGCCGCCGGTGGCAGCGGCCACCAGATCGTCCGCGGAGGTGCTGCCGTCGGTGAACTGGAGCACTTCGGCCTTGGCGGCGTCCGCCTCCTCCTCGGTGAGGTAGGAAAGGCCCGTGTCCTGCCGGCCGGCCATGCGGTCGAGGATCTGCTCCTGACGCTCCTTGTTCAGCTCCCGGGCCGTGACCTGGGTGCCGTCCTCCCGGGTGATGACCAGGGTGGACATGGGACCGTACTGATAGGGGTTATTGGTGATGGCGATCAGGCATGCGCACTCCGCCACGGACAGCTCCGACACATCCTTGCCGAAGTAGTAGTTGGCGGCGGTCTGAACGCCGTAGCAGCCCTTGCCAAGATAAATGGTGTTGAGATAGAGCTCCAGGATCTGTTCCTTGGTATAGTTCTTCTCAAACTCCAGCGCACGGAAGATCTCCCGCACCTTGCGGTTGACCGTGCCGCTGTTGTCGCCGGTCATGTTTTTGAGCAGCTGCTGGGTGATGGTGGAGCCGCCGAAGGTATCCTTCATACCGATGAACATGTTCAGCGTTGCACCGATGGTTCGCTTCCAGTCCACGCCGTTGTGCTCAAAGAAGCGGTGATCCTCGATGGCCACCGCCGCCTGCCACAGCGCATCCGGCATGTCTTCGATATCCGCCCAGATTCGGTTTTCCGTACCGTAGAGCGTCTCGTACTCCACCCACTCGCCGGTTTCCTTGTCCTGATAGTAAATGCGGGAGCTGAGGTTCATGGTATAGTCCTCCGCCCGCACCTCCAGCGTGGGCACCAGGGTAGTCTTCACATAGGTCATGAAGATTCCTGCGATCATCAGCGTGGTGCAAAGGCCAATGAGGAACACCGTTCCCACAATGAAGCCAACGCGCCGTCCGGTTCCTTTTCCGGTGCTTTTACGCTGTCTGGGCTGACGGCCGCCGCTTTGGCCAGACGCCGCTTCCCGTTTTCTGTGCTCCAACGCAGAGCACCTCCTTTTCATAAAATGTTTCGGCAAAGCCGCCCGCAGCGGGTATTTTCCCCACAGCGGAGGCGTATGGTACGCCATAATACTTTTTATTGTACCATCCTCTGTCAACATTGAAAATGTCGTTATTTCCTTTCTAAAAGTTCCCGTTTTTTCATATTTTTACCCAAGTTACGAAAATTTCTTGCCGCCGTCTGTCTGCTTTTCCGAATTTTGAAAACTTCGCCCGCTTGCATTTGCCGTCTGTTTCGGGTAAAATAAGCGTAACAAAGAGGAAAAGGAGCCATTGCCCATGTCTGAAGATTTCGGCCCCACGTTTGTCACCGTCACCGACGAGGACGGTCAGGAGCTTGTTTTGGAGTTCGTCTCCTCTGTGGAGTACAACGGCGCCCAGTATCAGGCCTTCGTCCCCGCTGAGACCGAGGGGGAGGAAACGCCGGAGGAAGAATCCGGCCTCATCATTTTGAAAGTCATCCATGAAAACGGCGAGGACCTGCTCTCCACCCCCGACACGGAGGAAGAGGCGGAGGCCGTTTACGACCTCTTTATGGAGGAGCTGTTCAGCGACGAGGACGAGGAGTCCTGACGGCTGCTGAAATTTTCCCGGGGCGAACACAGTTTCGATTGCATTTCGCCCACAGATGTGATACCGTATGTATCGTACCCTGCGGGGTTCGTGATAGGTCTTTTTTTAACCCACATTTCGTTATACGGGATGCCGGATCAAGTCGTGGTTCGCAGGCCTCCCGGCTGCTGTCTGCGGCTGGAAGTTGGAAGCGATAAAGCGCCTTGGAGGCGACCCACCTGGCCGTGAAGGTGCAGGTTATAACGAGGTCTACACGGCCGCCGCGGGGTTCCTTGTTTTTCGGAGGATGTGCCATGCACACCTCCGCTTTTTCTTTTCAGGCTGGTTTCAGCTTGGGCAGGTACACTTCTTCCAGTGAATTTCCCCTTGCAGAAAGCGCGCTTTTCCATTATAATATCAAAGTGCGTGACCAACGGTTTCCCCGGAAGCCGCACCGATTACTTGAGAGGACTGAAACAACAAATGAGCGCATCAAGAGAAAAGAAGACCCGTCAAGCTACGCCCGGCGTAGACTGGACCGATCCCAAGACCGCCCGCGAGGCACAGCAGCGCAAGGCGGAAAAGCGCAGCAACATGATCTATGCTGCCATCGCGGTGGCGTTCGTCATCGTGGCCGTCGTCTCCCTGACCTGGAAGTCCCAGATCATCCAAAAGCATGCCACTGCCGTCACCATCGGAGACGAAAAGTATACCGCTGGTGAAGTGAACTACTATTTCCAGCAGGTATACCAGAGTTTCCTGAGCCAGAACTCCTATTTCATCAGCTATCTGGGCCTGGACACCACCCAGGATCTGCGGGACCAGGCCTATCCCGGCAGCGAGGATGGCCAGACCTGGTTTGACTACTTCCTGGATCAGGCCCTTCAGCAGATGACCACCGTCAAGGCCCTCAACGATGACGCGGCCGCCAACGGCTTCACCTGGACGGACGAGCTGCAGACCGAGCTGGACAGCTCCATGCAGACTCTGAAGGACAATGTGTCCGCCTCCGGCTACTACACCTCCTTCAAGCAGTATCTGACCGTGAACTACGGCAGCCTGATGACCGAGAGCATCTTTACCGAGCAGCTGAAGGAGACCATGCTGGCCCAGGCCTACGCCACGGAGTACAGCGACGGCCTGACCTACACCCTGGACGATCTCACCGCCGCTTACAACGAAAACCCCAACAGCTATGACAAGGTGGCCTATCAGAGCGTGCGTATCAGCGGCTCTGTGCCCACCACCGACGCCGACGGCAACACCGTGGAGGTCACTGACGAGATGAAGGCCGACGCCATGGCCGAGGCCAAGGAAAAGGCTGATACCATGTATGCCTCTTTCCAGGCCGGCCAGAGCCTGGAGTCTTTGTCCGAGGCTGACGAGGACACCTACTACACCGACTCCACCGGCGTGACCTACTTCTCCGACGCCCTGGGCGAGTGGCTGTTTGATTCCTCCCGCAAGGCCGGCGATTCCGCCGTGGTGGAGGATGAGGCCGGCTCCGCCTACTATGTGGTCTCCTTCGGCAGCCGTTTCCGGGACGAATACGACACCGTGGACGTGCGTCACATCCTGTTTATGATCGACGACAGCACGCTGGACACCGAGTCCGAGACTTATGAGTCTGACCTCCAGACCCTCAAGGACGAGACCAAGGCCAAGGCCGAGGATCTGCTGGCCCAGTGGAAGGAAGGCGAGGCTACCGAGGACTCCTTCGCCGCCCTGGCCAACGAGTACTCCGAGGACTCCGGCTCCAACACCAACGGCGGCCTGTACACCCAGGTGTACCAGGGTCAGATGG
>CAUWEK010000021.1:0-19814 GCA_963557435.1 uncultured Dysosmobacter sp. | reverse complement strand
CCAGGAGGGCGAGGATACGGCGCTGCTTCGAAAGCAGGCGGCGCTGGGCGTGAAGTACCTGACCGAACTGCGGCGTGAGGTGGTGCGCCTTGCCATGCTCTCCGACGACGCGCTGGATGGGGAGGCGTTTGCCGCCGCAGCGGCGAAGCTGGACGAGCCGGAGCTGCTGGCCCTGCGCAAAAGCTACGCCAAGCAGGCGGCCCGCCGCTTTCCCACCGTACCGCAGCTTGGCGTGGCGCCCGCCCAAAAGCGGGAGGATGAAACCGTATTTCTCGTCTGAGGACGATCTAAGAAAGGAGAAGCAACATGAATCTTTCGTATGAGGGCATTGGCCAGTGGGCCGCCACCTTTGCCTGCGGAGATGTGCAGGAGGGCCAGGTGGTGAAGATCAGCGCAGGGGACACGGTGGCACCCTGCGGTGCGGGCGACGGCTTTTGCGGCGTGGTACTGGCCAAGGCGAGGGACGGCGGTGCCTGCACCGTGGCCCTGGGCGGCATGGTGACCGTTTCCTGCACCAGTGCGCCTGCCGTGGGCTGGGCCAAGCTCAGCGCTGACGGCAGCGGCGGCGTCAAGGCCGACGAGGGCGGCCGGGAGTACCTGGTGGTCCGTTCTGAAAGCAACACCGTGACCTTTGTGCTGTAAGGAGGAAGAAGAGACTATGGCTTATCACTACGAAAACATCCGCCTGGAAAAGGGTATGTACGGCCGCAGCGGCACCAGCTTCACCCAGACCCTGGAGGAGCTGGACCCCAGCGAGCACTACAAGGGCACCAGCCTGGAGGGCATGGACGCCTTCCAGCGCCAGCTCAAGCGCTTTGACATCCGTGTCAAGGGCGCCGGCAGCGACTGCGTGGAGAAGTTCTTCCACACCACGGAATCTGCCGTGCTGTTCCCGGAGTTCGTCTCCCGTGTGGTGCGCCAGGGCCTGGAGGAAGGCAGCATCCTGCCCGACATCACCGCCACCGTCACCCGCTTTGACGGTATGGACTACCGCTCCATTGCCTCTATCCCCAGCGAGGAGGACAAGGCGTTGCGCCGTGTGGAGGAGGGCGCCCGCATCCCCGAGACCTCCATCCGCACCCAGGAGAACCTGGTGCGATTGCACAAGCGGGGCAGAATGCTGGTGGCCTCCTATGAGGCGATCCGCTTCCAGCGGCTGGACCTCTTTTCCGTGACGCTGCGCCAGATCGGCGCCTACATCGGCAAGATGCACCTCAAGGACGCCATGGAGGTCATCGACAAGGGCGACGGCAACGACAACGCCGCCCAGCGCTTCGAGGTGGGCGACGGCACCATCTCCGGTTCCGGCGGCGTTCTGAGCTACGAGGCGCTGGTGGACTTCTGGAGCCAGTTCGATCCCTACACCATGAATACCCTGCTGGTGAGCTCCGACATGATGCTGGCCATGCTGAAACTCCCTGAGTTCCAGAACCCCCTGACGGGACTGAACTTCCAGGGCACCGGTACCCTCACCACGCCCCTGGGCGCCAAGCTCCTGCGGTGCAGCGCCCTGCCCGAGGGCACCCTGGTGGGCCTGGACAAGCGCTATGCCCTGGAGCAGATCTGCGGCAGCGAGATCACCGTGGAGTACGACAAGCTCATCGACCGTCAGCTGGAGCGCGCCGCCATCACCTCTATCTCCGGCTTTGCCAAGCTCTTTCCCGACGCCTCCAAGATCCTGACGGTCTGAGAGGCGGCGGAGAAAAGGAGGTGACCGGCATGGATGAGACCATCGTGGCGCTGGCCGCCCGGCTGGCCGGTCTGGAAGAGGCGGACACGGCGATGCTGGAGCCTCTTTGTGCCGCGGCCCGGCAGCGCTGGATCGACCGGCTGCGGCAGGGCGTGACAGAGGAGGACTGCGGGGAAGCACTTTCCTGTGCCGCCGCCTTTTCCGCCGCGGCACAGGCAGTGTCCGGCGCCGGCAGCACCGGGGGGGTGACTTCGTTCAAGGCGGGGGAGGTGTCCGTGCAGGGCAGGACGGCGGCGGAGTCCGCCGCCCTGTCCGAAGCCCTCCGCGCTGCCGCCGAGGAGCTGATGGCACCCTATGCCCGTACAGGCTCCTTTGCCTTTTGGGGGGTGGACGGATGAAGGCGGCTTGGATACAGGGCGTGATGGAGCGCTATGGCCAGACCCTTCGGATCGAGACGGCGGACGCGACGGGGAACGTTCGGGCGTTTTTGCAGCCCCTGACGGAAAACAGCGAGCGTACGCCCTCGGCCGTTACCGGCCTTGGATGGCTGGACACGCGGCTGTGGCTCTATCTGGGGTGCGAAAAGGTATCCGGTGGAGACACGGTTATCTGGAACGAAATGCGGTTTCGCGTGCGCTCGGCCCGGCCATACAGCCTGGGAGACGAGATCCTTTACTGGTGGGCGCTGCTGGAGACGGAAAAGGAGGGGGCGGAGTGAAGGAGATCCTCAAGATCCGCCAGGCGGTGCTCCAGGCACTGCAGGACGCGGGCATGACGGCGTTGGAGGCCTATCCCGCCCAGTGGGCCAAAGAATACGCCGGGGCCGTAGCCACGGTGGATGTGGGAACGGTGGACGGCACTGTCATGGGATTTTGCAGCTATCTGGGCGAGGCCTACGACCCGGAGAAAGGTACGGTCCGGGAGCTTTACGGCAAGCAGCTGGAAGCGGAGATCTGGGTGGATGTATACGGCGGTACGGCGTCGGAGTGCCAGGAGGGCTGCTGCCAGGCTGCCGATGTGCTGCTGGGGGGACTGCCCAGCGGCATCCGGCCCGGAGAGCTTTCCTGGGAGGGGCTCGTCTGGGAAAAGGAGACGGCGCTGTTCCGCCGGAGAGGGCGGCTGCGCTGCCGGGCGTTTTTTGTGGCGGAGGTCACGGAGGACGCTGAGGCATTTTTGGATTTTCAACTGAAGGGAGTTGTTCACACTTGAGCGAGATCAGACATGAGCGTCCGGGTGTTTACTCGGCCTACGACACCTCGGCTGTGATCGTGGCCGGACAGGCGGTGCGGACCATCGGCGTGGCGGCCAAGGCTGTCCAGGGCACGGTAGGGCAGGCAGTGACCGTCACCGGCTACGCGGACGGAGCTGCGGTGTTCGGCCAGGACGAGACGCCGGGCATGAGCACCATTTTGAAGCTGTTGTTCCAAAACGGCGCGTCCACCGTGGTGGCAGTGCGTGTGGCGGAAGCAGGGCAGCTTTCCGACTATCAGTCCGCCTTTGCGGCGCTGAGCGGGGCCAATGTGCAGATCGTGGTATGCGACAGCCCGGACCAGGAGGTCCACCAGGCCCTGCGCGCAGCGGTGGAGCAGGATTCCGCTTGCCGCAAGGAGCGCATCGCCGTGGTGGGCGGCAGCGGCGAGTCCGCCGCGGAGCTGGTGAGCCACGCCGAGGCCATCAACTCTGAGCGCGTGGTACTGGTGGGGCCTGACCCTCTGGGGACGGACGGGGAGACGCTGCCCGGCGTGTTTGCCGCCGCGGCTCTGGCCGGTGTCATCGCTGCGGTCAAGGACCCCGCCGTGCCCCTCAACGGCGCGCAGATGAGCGGCCTTGGCGGGCTGAGCGAGGCGTATACCGACAATGACATCGACCTTCTGGTACGGGGCGGCGTGACGCCCCTGGAGTACGAGAGCGGCATCCTCTCTCCGGTACGGGGCATCACCACCCGCTCCAAATCCGGCGAAGCGGCGGACGCTACCTGGCGGGAGCTGACCACCATCCTCATTGTGGACGATATCATTCCCACCGTGCGCAGCGCCCTGCGCAGCAAATTTTCCCGCACGAAGAACACCGCCCGCAACCGCAGCGCCATCCGATCCCAGGTCATCGTGGAGCTGGAGAAAAAGCTGGCGGCGGAGATCATCGACAGCTACGGCGACGTGACGGTCACCGCCTCCGCCGACGACCCCACCGTATGTTTGGTGGAATTCAGCTTTGCCGTGGCCCATGGGCTCAACCAGATCTATCTGACCGTTCACATCACCGTTTGACGGCGCTTGAGAGGAGGAAGTGAATATGGATACAAAGGGATTCCCCACCAGCGCGGACATCTACCTGGAGCTGGATGGGAAAAAGGTGGCGGTGGTACAGAGCTACACCGCCAAGGCGACCAAGTCCTCCCAGAGCGTGGAGGCGTTCGGAGAGAGTGAGCCGGTGGCCACCATTGAAGGACAGAAAAAATACACCCTGGAGCTGACCCGCCTCTACGCCACCGACGACGCGGTGGCCGACGGCATCAACTTCCACGATCTTCAGGATTTCTCCCTGGTGATCTGCAAGCCCGACCGCAAGGTCATTTACAGCGGGTGCGAGTGGAGCACCATCCATGAGGAGGGCCAGCTCAACGCCATGGTGGCCGAGAAGATCACCGTGGTGGCCTCCAAGCGCATCGAGACCCAGGCATGAGGGAGATCGACCAGCTCAGGCCGCTGACGGCAGGCCGTCTCCTTGCCATCTGGCGGGAGGGCTGCCGGGAGGCGGGCGATCCGCTGGAACGCAGTCTTCTGACCAACGCACAGGTGCTCTCGGAGTGCTGCTTTTTTCAGGGAGAGCCGGCGTTTTCCGGCAGGGAGGACGTTTTGGAGGCACTGACGGCACCGGAGATGGAGCGGCTGCTGGAGGGACTTTGCGGCGCGGGCAGCGGCGGTATGGAGAACCCGGGCTTTGACATGGAGCGGTTTGCCGCCATGCAGGAGGGATGAGCGTGGACTATGTGCAAAGCGTACTGGCCCGGCAGCAGCGGCTTTTATCGCTGCTGCTGTTGGGCGGCTGGCAGGAGACAGGAGAAGAAACGGAAGGGCGGCAGGCGGCGCACAGCAGCCCGCAAGCGCAGGGTATGTCGGCTGTGTCGGCGTCCCAACTATTTTTAAAAGAGGACGCGAAGCAGTCGGAGGAAACAGCCGAGGGAAACTTTTGGTCTGGAGTCTCTGCTGCCCGCTTCCGGGAGAGCCTGGAACACAGCGCGGCGGCCAGGCGGCAAGCGATGAGGCAGACGTTGGAGCGGCGGTATGGGCAGATGCCGGAAAGTGGTACGGTGCACATGACCGGCGGCGGGATATCCGGAGACGGCAGTGTCCAGACTGCTGGAGCGTGGAGCGCCGCAGCAGCGGCGGGCGTCGGCCGGAAAGAGACTCAGACTGCACCGGCTGCCGCTGGCGGTGCATGGCAGGAGGCGCTTTCGGCGCAGACCGTCTCCCTGGCATTTGAGCGGGACGCCCGGCGCTATGACGGCGGCTTTTCCCTGTACTGAAAGGAGGAATGTGCATGCGCCTGGCGCCCATGCGCTACAAGGAGTTTACCTGGCCCCACAATCCCGAGACCTATCAGGTGGAGCGCCGCAGACAGGTGGCGGTCCACAAGGTCCCCTTCGGGGGATATGTTTTGCAGGATCTGGGGGCCACATGCAGAGTGCTGGAGGGCGAGGGCACCTTTGCGGGAAAGGATGCCTACGCGACCTTCCGCACGCTGGAGCAGGTGTTTGACCAGTCGGGGCCGGGACTTTTGGTCCATCCGGTCTGGCCTGCGTCCAGCGCCTATTTTGTGACCCTGGAGCTGACGGAGGAGCCACTGCCTGATTTTGTGCGCTACCGCTTCGCCTTTTGGGAGGACCAGGGCGGCTATGGTGCCGGGCTGACGGAGATCCCGGTCAGCGGGACGGAGGAAGCCGGCTCTGCCGGCGGAGGCGCTGCTGCGTCCTCCGCGTACTCCGGGACCTATCTGGTGTGCAAGGGGGACACCCTGTGGGGGATCGCCAAGCGGTACGGTGTGGCGCTGACGGATCTGATCGCAGCCAATCCCCAGATCAAAAACCCGAACCTCATCTATCCGGGGGAAACGGTGGTGATCCCATGAAGGCGCGGATCATCACCTGTACCCATCGAGTCCTGGAGCTGCCGGCACTTTTGGAGTGGAACGTGGTCCACACCGGCAGCGTGCCCTGCGACAGCTTTTCCGTGACATTTTTCTACGATGCGGCCATGGCGGAGCCGCTGCATCTGGCGGCGGGGTTCGTGGCCCTGGAAAACGGGGAGGTGATGCTGCGTGGCATCGTGGACGAATACACGGTGGATCTTGGGAGCGGCGGACTCACCGCAACGGTATGCGGCCGGGGGTATGCCGCCCGGCTGTTGGACAACGAGTCCCGGCCCATGACCTATGAGGCTGCCACCCTGGAGGAGATATTGCGCAACCATGTGACGCCCTACGGCATCACCGCTGCCCGCACTGCCTCCGTCCGGGCGCTGACGCCCTACACAGTGGCTTCCGGCACCAGCCAGTGGAAGGCGCTGGAGGGGTTTTGCCGGGCCTACGGCGGATTTCTCCCTACCTTCCAGAGAGATGGACGTCTGGTGGCCGCGCCGGCACAGGCGGGGCGCAGGGTGCGCATCGGCGGGAAAGACCCGGTGCTCTCGTGCAGGCTGCGGGAGGATCACTACGGCGTGCTGACGGAGGTGCTGGTGATCGACAAGACCCGCAACGCCTTTTACAGCGTGAAAAACGACGACATGCTGGAGCGGGGCGGTCAGTGCCGCCGGGTGGTCTACACGCCGGGGCAGAGCACCTGGGATGCCATGCGCTATACCGGCGAGTATCAGATCGCCCAGTCCGCCAAGGAGGAATTGACGATCCAGGTGACCATCCCGGGAAGCTTTGTGGCCTTCCCCGGCGATGAGGCGGAGCTCTCGTTGGAGCGCATGGGGATCTCGGGCGTTTACCGGGTGGCGCAGGCGGACAACCGCTTTTCCCTCAGCGGCGGGGCCACTGCGGAGCTGACTTTGGAAAAGAGGGGATCATAATGTGGATTTCCAGGAAGATGCGCCCGGCGCCGCCCACCGCGGACGCGGATTTGGGCGTGACCACTATTGCGGGCGGTCAGGCAGGCGTGCTGACCCGGGGAGAGGTCCGTTCTCTGCCCGTCTACGGCCCCGGCGGCTATCGGTGGATGCCGCAAAACGGCGCGGAGGTGCTGGTCATCAAGGGCGGTCCCGGCGGACAGGAGCAGTGCGTGGCCGGTATGCGGCAGGCGGAGACACAAGAGCCCATGGAGCCCGGTGAGGTGCTGATCTGCGGCGGCGGGGCCAGCATCTATCTGAAAGCGGACGGATCGCTGGTACTCAAAGGACGCGTATGCGTGGAGGGACCGCTTGTGATCAACGGAGAACCGTACAAGCCCTGCAATTGCGAGGAGGGGGCGAGCGACACATGAGGGAACCCATTTTGAAAAACGGAGATTACAGCCTCTATGGCGGCAACATCCGGTATGCGGAGGGGGCGCAGGCCATTTTGGAGCGGGTATTGTTCCGCCTGCGCGCAAGACGGGAGCGGTTTCCGTTTTGCGACGGGCTGGGCAGCAGGCTCTGGCAGCTGAGCAGCCTGTCCCCCAGTCAGCGGGCCTCCGCTGCGGAGCAGTATGTGGCCGAGGCCCTGGCGGACGAGCCTGTCCAGGTGGAGGAGGTGGAACTCTCGGAGGGGGCGGACGGCACGGCTGCGCTGACGGTCCGCCTTGTTTGGGAGAACGAGACCCTAACGGCAGCACTGGAGGTGCAATGAGAGGAGACAGATCGTGAGAAGTGTGGAGGAGATTTACGCGCAGATGCGCGAAGATATGGAGGAGCGCTGCGGCTTTCAGCCGGAGGACTCCTGTGACCTGGCGGTGCGGCTGTACGCCGCGGCGGCACAGATCCAGGCGCTGGAAATGCAGGCAGACTGGGTGCTGGACCAAAGCTTTCCCCAGACGGCCCAGGGGGTCTATCTGGAGCGTCACGCGGCCATGCGGGGACTTACGCGCATCGCCGGCACCTGCGCGGAGGGGACGCTGCGCTTTTCCGTGGATCTGGCCCCGGCATCGGATCTGACCATTCCTCAGGGGACCGTATGCATGACGGCGGAGGAGATCCGCTTTGAGACCACGGCTGCTGGATCGCTGAAAGCCGGAGAGCTGTCGGTGGATATCCCGGCCCGGGCAGTGGAAAGCGGAGCAAGCGGCAACGCGGCACCGGACACCATCACCATTTTGACGGCGTGCCCCATCGGTGTGACCCATTGCACCAACCCGAAGGCATTTTCCGGCGG
Organism: uncultured Dysosmobacter sp.; assembly: GCA_963557435.1. GTDB lineage: Bacteria > Bacillota > Clostridia > Oscillospirales > Oscillospiraceae > Oscillibacter. Next base: position 11,776 of record CAUWEK010000021.1, on the reverse strand, counting down.
AAGCGATCCGGAGGACGATGAGAGCCTGCGCAGCCGGGTGCTGGAGAGCTATCAGCGTCTGCCCAACGGGGCCAATGCTGCCTGGTATGAAAAGACGGCCATGTCCCACGCCGGCGTGGTGGCCGCCGCGGCGGTGGGCCGCGCCAGAGGGATCGGGACCGTGGACATCTATATCGCCACGGCGGCGGGCATGCCTTCCGAGGAACTTTTGCAGCAGGTGCAGACGGATATCCAGGAAAAACGGGAGATCGCCGTGGACGTAAAGGTGCTTGCTCCCACGCAAAAGCCGGTGGACATCACCATGCAGGTAGCTCCGGCGGCCGGCTGGAGCGGCGAAGAGGCTGCCGCGGCAGCGGAACAGGCAGTCACGGCATTTTTCAGCGGGCAGCTCCTGGGTCAAAGTGTGCGTCTGGCAGAGCTGAGCAGCCTGGTGTTTTCCCTGGAATGTGTGTCCAACGTGCGCATCACCGCACCGCAGGAGGATGTCTCGGCGCAGCAAAGTGAGCTGGCGGTGCTGGGGGAACTGACGGTGACGGTCTGGGAGGAGAGCTGAATGGCGTATGCGGAGTACTTGAAGAACCTGCTGGCTCCTCTTGGGATCTATGATCTGGAAAAAGGGTCTATCAGTGAGGCAATGGTGTATGCGGCCGGACAGGCCCTGGATCAGGTGGAGCAGTCCATGGAGCGGACGGAGCGGGAGAGCCTGGTGGCCACGGCGCTGGAGGAGGGGCTGGAGCGGCGGGAGACACTGTTTGCCAGGCGGCCTGTGGCCGAGACGGTGGAAGATCGCCGGGCGGCCATTACCGCCCTGATGCAGATCGACGCGGACAGCCTGACCCCGGAGGCCATCAACCGGACCATCAGCGGCTGCGGACTTCCCGCCAAGGCCCTGGAGGTGGACACCGGCCATCTGCGGGTGATCTTTCCGGGCATCGGCGGCGTGCCGCCCGGATTTGATGAGATCGAGAAAATCGTGCTGGACATCCTGCCCTGTCATCTGGAGGTGGAATTCTACTTCCGCTACATGACATGGGCGGAGTGCGAGGAGGCCGGGTATACCTGGGCGTCGGTGGAGCAGCAGGAATTTACCTGGGAGCGCTTTGAGCTGATGGGCGGCAAGGCCCAATAAAAAGGAGCGGAGGCATTACCTCCGCTCCTTCTTTGCTTTTCCCCGTCAGACAAACTCAAAGCCCGGTGGCCGTGTTGAAAAAATAGTGAAATACATCCCGCTCCCAGCAAAAGCGCCGGGCGGAAAAATGGCAGCGGATGGCCACGTTGCCGCCGGGGGGGAGGTGCACCGCCAGCATAAGGCGGTGCTTGCCCCGGCGGAGGGTGAGCGTATAGTTCCCGGGCCGCAGCGAGCCGAACCAGGCGGTTCCCTGGCAGATCAGGGTCCGCATCTGATACCAGCAGCCGTCCTGCGGCTGCAAAAGCACTTCATCCATGGGGCAAAAATCCTCCATGGACAGCTGAATGCCGCACAGAATGGGGCGGGGGCGGATGCACAGGGGGGCATCCGCTTCCGCATCGTTTCCGCAAAGAAAAACGCGGTGCACGGCCAGCAGGCCGCTGTCGGGGATTACTGCTCCAGCTTTGCCTTGACCAGATATTCTCCGCTGCCGACACCGCCGAACAGATACTTTCCCGCGGCATTGGTCTTGGTGACGGACACCAGACGCTCCTGAGAGACACCGGCCACGTCCGTCACCTGGTAAAGGCCCACGAAGCAGCCGGCCACCGCGTAGCCGGCGTTATTGCGAATGATCCCGCTGACGGTGCCATTGTAGGTGCGGCCGTCCACTGTCATGGTCATAGCCACATTGGCGATGGAGCCTCCGGTGATGACGGTGGTCACGGAGGAGACGGCCGTATACCCCTCGGCGGAGGCCATCAGGGTGTAGGTGCCGTCCGCCAGATCGTAGAAGGCAAACTCACCGTCTGCGGCGGTGTAAGTGGCGGCCACAGCGGCGCCCAGGGAATCCTGCAGGGTGATCTTTGCACTGCCCAGCGGCGTGGTGGTGCCGCCCAGGGGATCGGTGACGGTCAGGGTACCGGCAATGGCGCCCAGGGACAAGGTGGCATCCCGGGTGCAGACCAGATCCACCTGCACGGTGGAACCGGCGGAGAGAGTGACGCCGGCCGCGTCGCTGAGCCGGTATCCGTCCTTGACGGCGCCCAGTGTATAAGTGCCGGCGGTGATGCCGGTCATGGAGAAGGCGCCGTCGGCATCGGTCATGGTGTGCTTGTAAGGCAGGCCTGCGCTGTCAAAAAGCTTGACAGTGGCGTCGGCAATGGGGGCGGCGCCGTCTGTGACCGTACCATATACAGTGGCCGCGGAGACGGAGGCGGGAGGCAGCTCCAGGTCCACGTTGGCCTCCTGCATCCCCTGGATCTCAAAATTCTGGCTGTACTGCAGACTGAGCAGGTCCTGCTTGATATCGGGCATAGGAAACCTCCTAGTATTCCGTGCCGGATGCACGGGTTTGGTTTGTGGGGCAGCCGATCAGGAATCCGACGCAGCCGGAAATAAAATCCCGAAACTGGACGATGGTGCCGGTGACTGAATCCGATGCGGGCGACACAATCCCAAGCTGCGTCAGGTTGCGCAGGATCAGCAGCGCGATCAGGCAGAAAAGACCGATGAAGGTGGCTGCGCGTACCTGCAGGCAGCGGATGGACTGCTGCGGCATTTGAACCGGCGGTGCCGCAGAGTCCGGAGCCGTCTCAGCCGCAGAAAAACCGATCTGCGCCCGGGGCGCGCTGTCCTGTACCGGACCGTTCCCCGCTTTCAGTATATGCGCCTGGGCGGATTGTGTCGCCTGTCCGGACGCTTCATCATGGCCAATAAAATTGGCACTGAGGAAATAGCCGAAAATCGCGGCGGCGGATGTGCGGACCACGATGTCGATGTCTCCTGTTATAGAGCTGCCGCTGGCAGGCAGAAAAAGGTTGACAGCGGACTGGAGCAGCAGGATCAGCATCAAGAGCAGCAGGCTCTTGTCCACCGGATGGATGCGGCACAGGGTTTCCTGCCAGACGGCAAGACGCTGCTTCATAGGGAATCCCTCCTTTGCACTTACCTCAGAATATGCGTCCGGAAGCGGTATGGTTCCCGGGAGACCACAAGACTCCTGCCTTGTAAAAATGCCTGGGGGAGAAAGCAAAACCGCACCGCAAGCGGTATGCTTGCGGTGCGGTGAAATGGAAAAGGGAAGCGATGGGACGAACCCTGTGGCGCGGCGAAACGGCCCGGATCTGCCATGCTGCCGTCCATTACTGGGCAAATGCCCGGTACAGGAACGTCACGATCTGCGCACGGGTGCAGGTGGTGTCCGGGGAGAAGGTGGTGGCGGTGGTGCCGCCGGTCACACCGGCCTCTACCGCCCAGTTGACGGCGTCAGAGGAAATGTCGGCAAAATCCGCAGCTGCCGCGCTGGGGCTTCCGGCTTGTTTCCACATGAATTCCACAGCCATCAGCCGGGTGCAGGGAGCATCCGGGGAAAACGTGCTGCCGCTTACCATGCCGTTCTCTGCGGCCCATGTCACTGCCTGAGCGTAATAGGCGTCGGCCTTTACATCCGTAAATGCGCAGGGAGTTTCAGGTTCCGGAGATCCTGCGGCCCGCCACAGGAACGTGATGATCTGGGCACGGGTGCAGGCATTGTTCGGAGAGAACGTGGTGGAAGTGGTGCCGCTGGTGATGCCTTGCTCCACAGCCCAGGCCACCGGCTCGGTATAGTAGGCATCGGCGGCTACATCGGTAAAGGAAGGGGCAGCAGGCTCGTCAGTTTCCGGGGACTCGGCGGTGGTGCCGGAGTCTTCCGCGGTGACCCACACGTCGCCCTCATATCCGTAATACATGCTGTACAGCTTGATCCGATGGACACCCTGTGCGGGCAGGCCTTCCGCCGGATCGAATGGTGTGTAGGAAGGGGTTCCATCCACATAGGACTCCGTCTCTCCGATATACAGTCCGTTGAAGGAGCTGAATTGCGTCCCGACCGGAAAGACGGATACGGTAACGGTTTGCCCGTCAACGGTCATTTCTTTTGTCCCGGTGGTCGGCTCACTGCTGCCGAAGTACTCCGGGTAGAAGGGTTTTACCTCATACCACTCGGCAGCCTGTGCGGCGACCGGCATCAGGCACAGACACAGCACACATGTCAGCAGCAAGGATACTACGCGTTTTTTCATACTAGGTCCTCCTCTGTGAAAATAGCGCCGGAGAAAGCAGAACTGTCCATTTGCTCCTCTGGCTGCCGATGGCTCTCCGAAAGAAAGTGCTTCCGGGACCATGCTTCTATCCAGTATGCTATATTTTACAAAACTTTGCAATTATCTGCCGGCTTATCCTGTGATATTTTCGCAAAGCAGACCTGGACCTTGGGAAGATGATCCAAAAAAGGACTGGGCATAAAAAGACGTCGGAGCAAAGCGGACTTTGCTCCGACGTGGTGCCGGTGGTGGGACTCGAACCCACACGGTATCGCTACCAACGGATTTTGAGTCCGTCACGTCTACCAATTCCATCACACCGGCATAAGGTACTTGGCTATTATACAAGAGCGCATAGGGAAATTCAAGAGTTGATTTTAGAAAAATCAAAAAAATGAACGAAGCGTAAAATACGGTGAAAAAGGGAAGAACCCTCTACACAAACGGAAAAAGACGTGCTATCATATATTAGTTAAATTATGTGCATTTTTGGAGCTTTGCCGGAGAGGAGGGCGGTGCGATGCGGAAAATACTGATGACATGGCTGCTGTTGCTGACAGCGCTGATGACCAGCGGATGCGGATTCACCATTTCTCCGCAGGAGCTGTACTGCCTGCCCAAGCTCCCTACGGAATATACGGAGCTGGACAACCGGATCAATGCCATCTTGTCGGATGGAGCGGAGTATGCCGCGCCCATCTCCGGCAGCAACATCCAGCCGGTGCAGCTGGAGGATCTGGATGGCGACGGGCAGGAGGAGGCGGTGGCGTTTTTCCGCAATGATGCCGATGAAAAGCCTCTGAAGATCTGCATTTTTACCGCAAAGGACCAGAGCTATGAGCTCTCCTATGTGATCGAGAGCAGCGGCACCGCCATTTACAGCATCAGTTACAACGATCTGGACGGCGACGGGAATACGGAGCTGCTGGTGGGCTGGCGCGTGACCACGGACCTGCAGGCTCTGGTGGTGTATACGCTCAAAAACGGAGAGCCCATGGAGCTGATGCGCAGCAACTACGTCCGCTATGCCGTTACTGATCTGGACCAGAACCAGGTCCAGGAGCTGGTGGTGCTGCGCAGCGCCGAGGGCGGTGATGCCGTGGCGGACTACTACACCTGGCAGAACGGGAGCCTGCAGCCGCAGGGGTCGGCGCCCATCTCCATCACCATGGCGGAGCTGAACCAGCAGGGCCGGGTAACTGCGGGAACGCTGAACGACGGGAAGCCGGCGCTGTTTGTCACCGGCGTGGAGGAGGGCCTCTGGTCCGTGACGGATGTGCTGGCCGCCCGGAACGGCGATCTGACCAATATCACCCTCTCCGACGCCACGGGCGTTTCCGCCGAGATCGCCCCGTTCCAGACGCTCTACCCCATGGACATCAACAACGACGGCATCACGGAGCTTCCCCGTGCCGTCTCGCTGCCCATTTTGGAAGAAAACCAGATCGCCTACCAGCGGATCGACTGGTATACCTACAATGCCCAGGGAGAGGCGACCCTGGCGCTGAGCACCTATCACGACATTGAAGACGGCTGGTATTTCCTTCTGCCGGAGAGCTGGCGGGAGGAGGTCATGGTGTCCCGGGGCGTGGATGAGGACGAGGCGTGCGTCACGTTCTATATTCAGGGCGAACAGGGACCCGAGCCCTTCATGCAGATCACGGCCATCACCGGCAGCAGCCGCAGCGTCAAGGCGGTGCGGGGAGGACGGTTCACCCTGGGCCGTCAGGCGGAGACCATTTACACCGCCGAGCTGCTGGAAGCCAACAGCCGCTGGAGCGGCGGCATGACCGAGGACGAGGTACGCTCTGCTTTCAGCCTCATCACCAAAGAGTGGGTATACGGCGACAACTGACTAATAAGAAAGGAAACGCCATGAAAAAAGTTTTGGTTTTGGAAGACGAGTCCAGCATCCGCAGCTTTATTGTCATCAACCTGCGGCGGGCGGGCTACGATGTGATCGAGGCCGAGACCGGTGAGGATGCGCTGGAGCGGCTCAAGGAGAATCCGGATACCAAGGTGGCGCTGCTGGACATCATGCTGCCCGGCATCGACGGTTTTGAGGTCTGCCGCCGCATTCGGGCCACCAATGCCAAGATCGGCATTATCATGCTCACGGCCCGCTCTCAGGAGATGGACAAGGTGACGGGCCTCATGACCGGCGCCGACGACTATGTGACCAAGCCCTTCTCCCCGGCGGAGCTGACCGCCCGGGTGGACGCCCTGTTCCGCCGGGCCGGCGGGGAGGACCCGGTCAATGCCGGGGAGATCTCCCAGCCGCCGTTTTTGCTCAACACCCGCAACCGCACCCTGGAGAAAAACGGCCAGCGCATCAAGCTCACCCAGGTGGAGTATTCCATCATGAAGGTGTTTATGGAAAATCCCGGCAAGGCCCTCTCCCGGGAGGAGATCCTGGACATGGTGTGGGGCCGGGACTATTTCGGCGAGCTGAAGATCGTGGACGTGAACGTGCGCCGTCTGCGGCTGAAGATCGAGGACAATGTGCAGAACCCGACTTATATCACCACCGTGTGGGGATACGGGTACAAGTGGGGCTTTTGAGCGAGCCCGGGCGGGGCATTTGAGCCATGTACCGGAAAACGGATGAAAGGAGGCGGAGCGCGGTGTCAGAAGAGCGCGGGATCAAGTGGAAGACCCTTCGGATCCAGGGCCTGCGGCAGCGGTGGGTGTTCAACAGCATCATGCCGGTGCTGCTGATGCTGGTGCTGCTGGTGACCTTGTTTTCCGTTGGCATCTCCAGCTATTATTACGGGACCATGCAGGACGGTCTCATGAAGCAGGCCCGGGCGGAGGCGGGCGCCTTCAACGATTACTTTATGGATAACGGGTTTGCCGAGTATTTGCAGCGGGCCACCCAGTCCACTACCAATTTTGAGGACAAGGACCGCATCGAGCTGCAGTTCATCAACGGCGCCGGACGCATCCAGGTCTCCTCCACCTCCAGTTTGAAAAACGGCATCAAGCCCGGTACACCGGACATTGAGCAGGCCATCGCCCAGCAGGACTGCGTGGCATTCCAGGGCCGCGACCCGGAGACCGGGGAGAACATCCTGGCTGTTTCCGCGCCTCTCATGTACAGCGGCAAGGTGGTGGGCGTGCTGCGCCTGGTGACCTCGCTGCGGGAGGTGAACCGCCAGATCCTGGTGACCATCGCGGTGGTCTTGGTGATCGCCGCGCTGTGCATGACCATGGTCATCCTGGCGAACCTCCTCTTCATCAACGACGTGGTGGAGCCGGTGGCGGTGGTCAGCGACGCTGCCAAGCGCATTTCGGCGGGAAGCTACGGCATCCAGATCGAAAACAAATACTCCGACGAGCTGGGGGAACTGGTGGACAACATCAACGATATGTCCCTCAAGATCGGCCGCAACGAGAAGATGAAAAGCGAATTCATCTCCTCCGTTTCCCATGAGCTGCGCACGCCGCTGACCGCCATCAACGGCTGGGGCGAGACCATCCTGGAAGATCCCACCGGCGACCCCGAGCAGCTGCGCCGGGGCATTCGGATCATTTTGAACGAGTCCCGGCGCCTTTCCACCATGGTGGAAGAGCTGCTGGAGTTCTCCAAAATGGAGGACGGCCGCTTTACATTGCGGGTGGAGCAGGTGGATCTGCAGGCGGAGTTTGAGGACGCTATCTTCACCTACCGGGAGCTGTTCCGGCAGGAGGGCATCGCCCTGGAGTACGAGAGCTGCGACGAGGAGCTGCCTTTCATCTCCGGCGATCCCGAGCGGCTCAAGCAGGTATTCTGCAACGTGCTGGACAATGCCGCCAAGCACGGCGGATCGGGTCTGCGGATCACGGCTTCCATCTGCCGGGAGGGCCACGAGGAGGTGGTCCGGGTGCGGGATTACGGCCCCGGCATCCCGGAGGCGGAGCTGCCCTATGTCAAGCAGAAGTTCTACAAGGGCTCTTCCAAGGCCCGCGGCAGCGGCATCGGCCTTGCCGTGTGCGACGAGATCATCGGACTCCACGGCGGTACGTTCACCATCGGCAATGCCGAGGGCGGCGGCGCTGTGGTGACCATCCGTCTGCCCATGAACACGTAATCGAACATTCGTTTGCTTTTTGCGAACGGCTGTGATAAAATGCAACATTAGAAAGGAATCCACATGGCAGAACACAATTCCTGCGCCTTCCGCACCAGCATCGGCGGACAGGCGCTGATCGAGGGCATCCTCATGCGCGGCCCGGAGAAAGAGGCCGTGGTGGTGCGGGACCAGGAGGGAAAGCTGGTGGAAAAGGTGGAGCCCCTGCGCTTCATCAAGGACCGCTATCCCATTTTGGGCTGGCCCCTGGTGCGGGGCACCGTTAACTTCCTGGACTCCATGGTCCACGGCGTCAAGGCCCTCATGTACTCGGCGGACTTCTACCCTGATGATGAGGCCGCCCAGCCCTCCCGCTTTGAGCAGTGGCTGGAATCCCACGTTCCCAGCAAGAAGCTGGAGAGCGCTGTGGTGACGCTGGCGGTGGTGCTGGGCGTGGGCATGAGCATCTTCCTTTTCATGGTGCTTCCCACCCTGCTCACCGGCGGCATCCTGCATTTTTACCCCGGCTTCCCCATGTGGGGACGCAACCTGGTGGAGGGCCTTTTGAAGATCGTCATCTTCCTGATCTATCTGATCGCCTGCTCCCGGCAAAAGGACATCTACCGGGTGTTTCAGTACCACGGCGCGGAGCATAAGACTATCTTCTGCTACGAGGCGGGCCTGCCTTTGACCGTGGAAAATGTCCGCGTCCAGCCCCGGCACCATCCCCGCTGCGGCACGAGCTTTTTGTTCGTGGTCATCTTTGTGTCCATCCTCATCTCCAGCGTGGTCTTCGGCATCTGGCCCATCACCAACGTCTGGCTGCGGACGGCGGCGCACCTTCTCCTGCTGCCGCTGGTGGTGGGCATCACCTATGAGTTCAACCGCTGGGTGGGCCGCCATGTGCAGGAAAACCGCCTGGCCCAGATCCTGACGGCGCCTGGCCTCTGGATGCAGAACTTCACCACCAATGAGCCGGACGACTCCATGATCGAGGTGGCCATCCGTTCGCTGGAGCTGGTGCTGCCTGCCGAAAAGGGCAAGGACGCCTGGTGACATAAAGGGGGATATTCCGTTCATAAGCCGGAAAATACGTCATTTTTCGATACGGAGCGTAATATGGCAATCACATATAACAATTTGTATTTGGATATTCGCCGGCAGCTGCGCAGCGCAGGCATTGAGGCCGCCACATTGGAGGCCCGGGAGCTGGTGTGCTTCGGTACCGGCAAGAGCCGCCAGCAGCTGACGCAGGACGGGAGCCTGTACGCCTCCCCGGAGCTGGAAAAGCGGGTGCGGGACCTGGTGGAGCGGCATCTCAATGGCGAGCCGGTGGCGTACCTGATCGGCGAGTGGGAGTTTTACGGGCTGCCCCTGGACATCTCCCGGGACGTGCTTATCCCCCGGCCGGACACGGAGGTGCTGGCCGCCCAGGCCATCGACTATGTAAAGACCCTGGGCGAATGCCGGGTACTGGATCTGTGCGCCGGCAGCGGCTGCATCGGCCTGGCTGTCGCCGCGCAGGCGCCCCAGGCCCGGGTGGTGCTGGGAGAGTGGTCGGACGGCGCCCTCAGGATCTGCCGTCAGAACATCCGCCGCAACAGCCTCACCGGCCGGGTGGTGCCCATGCAGGCAAACGCCCTGGAAAAGCCGGAAAAATCCCTGGGGGAGTTCCAGTGCATCGTCTCCAACCCGCCCTATATCCCCAGGGCGGACATCGACACCTTGGATGCGTCCGTGAAGGACTATGAGCCCCATCTGGCTCTGGACGGCGGAGAGGACGGCCTGGACTTTTACCGGGCCATTTCCGATCTGTGGCGTGGGGCGCTGGTCCCCGGCGGGAAGCTTTACTTTGAGGTGGGCATTGGCCAGGCGGACAGCGTCCTGCGGATCATGCGCACCCAGGGCTTCGGAGACATCCAGGTGGTCAAGGACACCCAGGGCATCCCCCGCGTGGTGTTCGGCACGCTGTGCACGGAGATCTGAGAGGTATGCGCACCAAGCAAAACGTGTAAAGAATTTTACCTTTACATGCAACACGGCAGCGCGTATCGCTGAAAAGAAAGATACGGAACGTGAACATACAGGAGGAAGAAGACTATGGCAAAGGAAAAAGCGCCCGTGCCCTCCGCGGCACCGGCTTCGGACAAAAAGCGGGCTATCGACACGGCCATGGCCCAGATCGAGAAGATGTACGGCAAGGGCTCCATCATGCGCCTGGGCGACCAGACCAACCTGAACGTGGACTACATCCCCACCGGCTCTTTGGCTCTGGACGTGGCGCTGGGCATCGGCGGCCTTCCCCGGGGGCGCATCGTGGAGATCTACGGACCCGAGTCCTCCGGTAAGACCACCCTGGCCCTGCACGTGGTGGCGGAGGCCCAGAAGCGGGGCGGCGAGGTTGCTTTTGTGGACGCCGAGCACGCCCTGGACCCCACCTATGCCCGTGCCCTGGGTGTGAATGTGGAGGAGATGCTCATCTCCCAGCCGGATACCGGCGAGCAGGCCCTGGAGATCACGGAGGCCCTGGTGCGCTCCGGCGCCATCGACGTGATCGTGGTGGACTCCGTGGCGGCCCTGGTGCCCCGGGCGGAGATCGAGGGCGAGATGGGCGACAGCTATGTGGGCCTCCAGGCCCGGCTCATGAGCCAGGCCCTGCGCAAGCTCACCGGCGCTGTGGGCAAGACCAACACCATCGTCATCTTCATCAACCAGCTGCGTGAAAAAGTGGGCGTCATGTACGGCAACCCCGAAGTCACCACCGGCGGCCGGGCACTGAAGTTCTATTCCTCCGTCCGCATCGACGTGCGGCGCATCGAGACGCTGAAAAACGGCTCCGAGGTGGTGGGCAACCGCACCCGGGCCAAGGTGGTGAAGAATAAGGTGGCGCCCCCCTTCCGGGAGGCGGAGTTCGACATCATGTACGGCGAGGGCATCGCCCACACCGGCGAGCTGCTGGACCTGGGCGTGAAGCTGGATCTGGTGCAGAAGGCCGGCTCCTGGTTCTCCATGGGTGAGACCCGTATCGGTCAGGGCCGGGACGCCGCCAAGAAGTACCTCCAGGAGAACCCGGAGGTGGCGGAGAAGCTGGAGGCGGATATCCGCGCCAACTTCGATAAGCTCATGAGCAACCAGGCGCGTATCGCTGCCAAGGCCGCGGGCCGGGCGGTGGACGTGAGCGCCGACGATTTCAAGGATGAGGATTGAGCGCATCGCCGCCTCTGACCGTAAGCGGGGGCGGGTGCTGGTGTTTTTGGCGGACGGCGCATGTCTCAAGGTCACAGAGCAGGAGTTGCTGGACTTCGGCCTCCGGGCCGGGGACGAGCTGGACGAGGCGACCCTGGGACGGCTGAAGGACGCCGCAGGTGTGTCCGATGTGAAGGCCCGGGCCGCTGATCTGGTGGGCCGCCGGGCCATGGGCCGCCATGACCTGGAGCGTAAGCTCCGGGACAAGGGAGCCAGCGAGGCCGAAGCCCGCTACGCCGCTGAGTGGATGGAGGCCATCGGCGCCA
>CAUWEK010000020.1:0-19832 GCA_963557435.1 uncultured Dysosmobacter sp. | reverse complement strand
GGGTGGAGGCAAAACTCCACCCTTGTGCTTTTCTAAATTTCTATTTGACGCTTACTTTTGTATTCATTTTATGCAGTCCCGTCTCTTGTAATTATGCCTAATCGCGCTTGATTTTTCGCGGTTTTCTCTGTTGCTTTTTTGTCTTTTACCCGCTCGTCACAAATAAATATTCATTTTTTGTGAAAAAGTATTGACATTCATGCAGGGACGTGATAAGGTTAGGCATGTTCACAAGGGAACGCTGTTTCCCACATGGATCCAACGCCCGCTGCGGCGGGTAACATACAAGGAAGAGGATGAAAATTATGAAGAAACTGTTTGCACTGCTGCTGGCTCTGGCCATGACCGCGAGCCTGGCCGCCTGCGGCTCCAAGGAGGAGACTCCTGCTGAAGAGGAGACCGTGGATTACGCCTCCATGTCCATCGACGACCTGAAGGCCGCCATCACCACCGTCACCGAGGGCTCCCTGACCGTGGCCACCAGCCCCGACTTCGCCCCCTATGAGTTCTACGCCATTGACGAAAACGGCGAGCCCCAGCTGGCCGGCTTTGATATGGATCTGGCGCAGTACATCGCCGACTACCTGGGATTGACCCTTGAAGTGATCCCCATGGACTTCGACGGCACCATCATGGAGCTGCAGAGCGGCAACGTGGACCTGGGCATGGCCGGCTATTCTCCCGATCCCGACCGCGCTGACAGCATGGACTTCTCTGACGTGTACATCACCGGCGGCCAGTCCTTCGTGTGCGTGGAGAGCAACAAGGATCTGTTCACCTCTCTGGAGGACGCCAACAACGCTGACTACTCCATCGGTGCTCAGGTGGGCTCCATTCAGGCTACTCTGGCCAAGGAGAACACCCCCGACGCCGACATCGTGGAGCTGACCAAGGTGCCCGACATCATCGCTGAGCTGCTGACCGGCAAGCTGGACGGTGCTTTCATCGAGACCATGGTGGCTGAGAGCTATGCCACCCAGTACCCCGAGCTGTGCCTGGCTCTGGAGGTCCCCTATGACGCTGAGGGCTCCGTGGTGGGCGTGTCCAAGGGCAACGCCGCGCTGCTGGAAGGCGTGAACCGTGCCATCGCCGCCGCCAAGGAAGACGGCTCCTTCGACCAGTACGTGGTCAACGCCGTGGATCTGGCCTCCGGCGAGATCTACGAGGGCACGCTGGATGCCGCCGAGGCTCCCGCCGCCTGATCGATTCGTGTGTTCCAATTCCTCCCCGCGGAGACCGCGGGGAGGAATTGACTGCTTCCTGAAACAAGAGAAAAAGGAGGAAACCGCCTGTGTTTACTGCCGCCGGTTTCGAAAAAACATTTGCCTATATCGATCTTTTCAAGCAGGGCCTGATCTGCACGGTATCCTTGTCCGCGCTGACCGTTATCTTCGGCTTCATCCTGGCGCTGATCCTGGCCGTGATGCGCCTTTCGGATGTCTGCCCCCTGCGGTTCCTGGCACTGACCAAGGACGGTCATCTCCGGGATCAGGGCTTTGTGGCGGCAGTGAGCCGGTTCAATCCCATCCGGTTCCTGGCCACTGTGTATGTGGAAGTCTTCCGGGCCACGCCTATGCTGGTCCAGCTGTTCATAATCTACTATGTAGTCTTTGACGGCGTGGATCTGCCGTCCTTCAAGCTCTTCGGCTTTATCCGGTTCGACCGGTTCCTCCCCGGCGTGGTGGCCCTGGCCCTCAACTCCGGTGCCTACCTCTCCGAGATCATCCGCTCCGGCATCCAGTCCATTGACGGCGGCCAGACGGAGGCGGCCCGCTCCCTGGGCCTTTCCCAGGTACAGAACATGCGCTATGTGGTGCTGCCCCAGGCCATCAAGAACATCCTGCCGGCCATCGCCAACGAGTTCGTCACCATCATCAAGGAATCCTCCATCTGCTATACCATCGGCGTGCAGGAGATCATGTACGCGGTGACCTCCATCAAAGGCGCCACCTACCGCATCGCCGAGCCGCTGGTCATCGCCACACTGGTCTACTTCTGCCTGACCTTCCCCACCAGCAAGATCATTGCTTACTTTGAAAGGAGAATGAGCCGTGGTGACAAGAGATAGTCTCATCCAGGTCAACGACCTGAAAAAGCATTATAACCACGGCGCCATCAAGGCACTGGACGGCGTCACCGTGGACATCAACGAAGGAGACGTGATGGTGGTCATCGGCCCCTCCGGCTCCGGCAAGTCCACCTTCCTGCGCAGCCTGAACCTGCTGGAAGTGCCCACCAGCGGCTCCATCGTCTTCGACGGCGTGGACATCACCAAAAAGAAAGTGCAGAACGCCGAGGGCAAGATGGTCAAGCTGGATATTGACCAGCACCGCCAGAAGATGGGCATGGTGTTCCAGCACTTTAATCTCTTCCCCCACATGACCATCATGGACAATATGACCCTGGCCCCTATCAAGGTCAAGCACATGCCCAAGGACCAGGCGGAGAAAAAGGCCCTGGCCCTGTTGGACCGGGTGGGATTGAAGGACCGCGCCGGCGCCTATCCCATCCAGCTCTCCGGCGGCCAGAAGCAGCGGATCGCCATCGTGCGGGCGCTGATGATGGAGCCCCAGGTCATGCTCTTTGACGAGCCCACTTCCGCCCTGGACCCGGAAATGGTGGGCGAGGTGCTGGAGGTCATGAAGGAGCTGGCCCAGGAGGGCATGACCATGGTGGTGGTCACCCACGAGATGGGCTTTGCCCGGGAAGTGGGCAACCGGGTGCTGTTCATGGCAGACGGCAAGCTCCTGGAACAGGGCAGCCCCTCCGACATTTTTGAACACCCCCAGCATCCCCGGCTGCAGGATTTCCTCAGCAAGGTGCTGTGATCCCCTTGCCGTTTTCAGGGCGCGCACCTTCCGTGCGCGCCCTTGTTTTTCGGCGGCTGCGGCCGCCTCCACCCGCCCTTGGGGCATTTGAAGAAAGGAGCAAACCACATGACGGAACAAAAGAAGGCGGCCATTGCCGCCATTGACGCAAAGGCCGGACTCATCGCGGAGGTGGCCGACCGGATCTGGGACTATGCAGAGCTTTCCCTCCAGGAGGAGCGCTCCGCCGCACTGTACTGTGAGGTGCTGGAAAAGGAAGGCTTCACGGTGGAAAAGGGCATCTGCGGCATCCCCACCGCCTTTTCCGCATCCTTTGGCAGCGGCCGGCCCATCATCGGACTGCTGGCAGAGTACGACGCCCTCTCCGGTCTTTCCCAGGAGGGCGGCAGCCTGGAGCGCAAAGAGCTGACCCCCGGCGGCTGCGGCCACGGATGCGGCCACAACCTGCTGGGCGCGGGCGCCATGGCCGCGGCGCTGGGCGTCAAGGCCTTTTTGGAGTCCACCAACACCCCCGGCACCGTGGTGCTCTACGGCTGCCCCGGTGAGGAGGGCGGCGCCGCCAAGGCCTTCATGGCCCGGGACGGGCTGTGGTACGGACTGGACGCGGCACTGACCTGGCACCCGGAGGACGCCAATGAGGTGCGCACCGGCTCCTCCAACTCCTGCATCCAGACCCAGTACCTCTTCACCGGCGTGGCCTCCCATGCCGCCGGCGCCCCCGACCGGGGCCGCAGCGCCCTGGACGCCGTGGAGCTGATGAACATCGGCGTGCAGTTCCTGCGGGAGCACATGAGTGATAAGGCCCGGGTCCACTACGCCATCACCGACGCCGGCGGCCGCAGCCCCAATGTGGTGCAGCCCAAGGCCAGCGTTTTGTACATGGTGCGCTCCAACCACGTTTCCGAGGCAGTGGAGCTCCAGAAGCGGGTGGACAAGATCGCCCAGGGCGCCGCGCTCATGACGGACACCACCTATGAAAAGCTGTTCATCGACGGCCTGGCGGACACCGTTACCAACCACGTTTTGGAGCAGGTCCTCTACGAGAACTTCCAGGCGCTGGGCGTGCCCCACTACACGCCGGAGGAACTGTCCTTTGCCGACGCCCTGGCCGCCACCTACCCGGGCAGCGACGGTGTGCCCGGCATCGGCAGCGGCTACGACCCGGATTACGCCGAGGCGGTCCGGCAGCTGCGCGCCCAGGCAGGACACGCCATGAACAGCTTCCTGCTGCCTCTTTATCAGGGGGACGCTTTCCAGCCCGGCTCCACGGACGTGGGCGACGTGAGCTGGCAGTGCCCCACCGCCCAGATCCACGTGGCCGCCTGGCCCAACGGCTGCCCGGGCCACAGCTGGCAGAACGTCTCCTGCGACCGCACGGACATTGGCCACAAGGCCGCTATCCACGCGGGCAAGGTGCTCTCCGCTGCGGTCATGGACCTGCTCACCCGGCCGGAGCTGCTGGAAGAGGCCAAGGCGGAGTTCCGCCGCCGCACGGCGGAGGGGTACGTGTGCCCCATCCCCGCCGACGCCGTGCCCACCATCGCCCTTTGAGCCCTTCTACGGCGAATCGCAATAAATTTTTGTTTTTTCTAAAAAATTTTTGTTTGCTTTTACAATTTCTTGTGTTATGATACAGTTGTACTGAGAAACCAAACCGAAAGGAGCCATTAGTATGGAATCTTCTCCCCGCGGTCGTGATCTCCTGTTTCAATTCACCGGCAGACCCCCTCTTGGTACCTCTGTTTCCCTGGCGCTGCAGCATCTGGTCGCGATGATCGTCGGCTGTGTGACGCCGCCCATCATCATCGCCGGTGCCGTTGGCCTCAGCCAGGCGGACCGGGTGCTTTTGATCCAGGCGTCGCTGGTCATGTCCGCCATCTGCACCCTTTTGCAGCTGTTTCCCATCGGCCGGTACTTCGGCTCCGGTCTTCCTGTGATCCTGGGCGTGAGCTTTGCCTACGTGCCCAGTATGCAGGCCATCGCCTCCTCCGGCGGCGGTGTGGCAGCCATTGCCGGCGCCATGATTGTCGGCGGTATAGTGGCCATCATCGTGGGTATTTTCGTCAAGAAGATCCGTCTTTTGTTCCCGCCGGTCATCACCGGCACGGTGGTGTTCACCATCGGCCTTTCCCTCTATCCCACCGCCATCAACTACATGGCCGGCGGCACTGCCAACACCGCCGAGGCCATTGCCGCCTCCGGCGCGTCCGAGTCTCTCATCTACGGCTCCTGGCAAAACTGGCTGGTGGCGGCGCTGACGCTGGCGGCGGTCATCGTGCTCAACCACTTCGCCAAGGGCCTTTGCAAGCTGGCCTCCATCCTCATCGGTATGCTGTTCGGCTATGTGATCGCCGCCGTGTTCTTTGACATGGTGAGCTTTTCCAGCGTGGGCGAGGCCGCCTGGTTCTCCCTGCCCCAGTTCATGCACTTCGGCGTGACCTTCGATCCCGCCTCCTGCATCGCCATCGGACTGCTGTTTGCCATCAACTCCATCCAGGCCATCGGCGACTTCACCGCCACCACCGTGGGCGGCATGGACCGTGACCCCACCGACCAGGAGCTGCAGGGCGGCATCATCGCCTACGGCGCCAGCAACATCCTCACGGCCCTCTTCGGCGGCCTGCCCACCGCTACCTATTCCCAGAACGTGGGCATCGTCACCACCAACAAGGTCATCAACCGCACGGTGTTCGCCCTGACCGGCGTATTTTTGCTGCTGGCGGGCGTGTCCCCCAAGTTTGCGGCCATCCTGACTACCATCCCCCAGTGCGTGCTGGGCGGCGCCACGGTGACCGTGTTCTCCACCATCGCCATGACCGGCATGAAGCTCATCGCCTCCCAGGAGCTCTCCGCCCGCAACACCACCATCGTGGGCCTCTCCGCCGCTCTGGGCGTGGGCATTTCCCAGGCCGCCGGCTCTTTGAGCCAGTTCCCCGACAGCTTCACCATGATCTTCGGCAAGTCCCCCGTGGTGGTTGCCACCATCATGGCCGTGCTGCTGAATCTGGTGCTGCCCCGGGAGAAGAAGTCCTGAGCATAACCAATTACATAAAAAACGGACAGCCTGTGGCTGTCCGTTTTTTTAGTTTTCCTCATAAAAAAGGCATGTACCGCAGTGTGAGCGCAGCGGCGCATGCTCCTCTATGTAGCGATTGCCCCAATCCATCAGCTGTCCCAGCACTGTCAGCAGGGTCTTTCCGCTTTCTGTCAGCCGGTACTCCACCCGCACCGGCACCTCGTTGTACTGTTCCCGGTGTACGATCCCGTATTCTTCCAGATGTTTGAGAGACTGCGAGAGCATGACATTGGTGATCCCCGGGATGCCCCGCCGGATCTGATTGTAGCGCATGGGCGTACCGTCCTTCAAAAGGCAGATGATGCTCAGCCGCCACTTTCCTCCCACGATATCCATGGCCAGCCGGAGCGGGCAGATCTCTGTATTCCGTTCTTTCTCCATGATATTTCCCCCTTCCCGGTAAGAAAAACCTTACCATATATAAAAAAACTGCGTTCTTGTCAAATTTTTCTTTTTGCCTATAATCAAAGTCGGTAAGTAAATTATACCAGGTACTAAATATTTATCAAGGAGGCTCTTTATGAAACTGTCCATCGTGTATGACTCCAAAACCGGCAGCACCGCCAAAATGGCGGAATACATTGCCGAAGGCATCCGGACCGTGCCGGGCGCGGAGGCAAAAGTCTTCCCCATCACCGCAGTGGATGAAGCCTACGTGAAGGAAAGCAGTGCACTTATCGTGGGCACGCCCACCTACAACGGCAGTCTCACCGCCCGCATGAAAGCCTGGCTGGAGGATGCCCCTGCCAAGCTGGATGTGGCTGGCAAGCTGGGCGGTGCCTTTGCCACCGCCGCCTTTATCCACGGCGGCGCGGATCTGGCCATTCAGTGCGTGCTGACCCACCTGATGGTGGACGGCATGATGGTCTATTCCGGCGGCCAGGCATGGGGCATGCCGGTGATCCATCTGGGGCCGGTGGCCATCGGGCCGGATCTGGAGGGATTCGCGGAGCTGTTTCGCACCTACGGACAGCGCATGGCCCGGCAGGCGGCCAGCCTGGATGCATAAAAACAGCGCCGGAGCGCAATGCTCCGGCGCTGTTTTTGCACATCTCACACGGTGCCTTTGGGATGCTCCAGCTCCGCCATGGAGCGGCGGAACTGGAAGAAGAACATGGTGGCCGTGGTGCACACCGCCAGCACGTCCGCCACCGGCTCCGCCAGGAACACGGCAAACGCCTTGTCCGTGAAGAACAGGGGCAGAATATAAATGAGCGGAATCAGCAGAATGATCTTGCGCAGCACTGCCAAAAACAGCGATGTCTTGGCATTGCCCAGGGCGATGAACGTCTGCTGGCAGGCGATCTGCACACCGAACACGCCGGTGGCTGCCATATAGATCCGCAGGGCCCAGGAGGCATAATCCACCAGCTCCGGGGAATTATTGAAGATCAGGATGAACATGCGGGGGAACAGCTGCACCAGGATCCAAAGGCCCATGGAGTAGACCACGCAGGCCTTCAGCAGACACTTGAATGCCTCCCGCACCCGCTCGGCCTTCCTGGCGCCATAGTTATAGCTGACGATGGGCTGGGCGCCCTGGGTCAGGCCCTGGAGGGGCATCATGGCAAACTGCATGATGCTGGTGAGCACCGTCATGGCGCCTACGGCGATGTCGCCGCCGTATTTGAGCAGGGAGGAGTTGAAGCAGATGGCGATGAGACTCTCGGTGGACTGCATGATAAAGGGAGAGAGGCCCAGCGCCAGACAGGGGAATACCACCTTGGCCCGGGGACGCAGGTTCTTTCCTTTCAGACGCCACTTGGTGTTCTTGCTCCGCAGGAACCGCAGCACCCACGCCGCAGAGACCGCCTGAGAGAGGATGGTGGCCAGCGCCGCGCCCCGGACGCCCATATCGAACCCAAAGATGAAGATGGGGTCCAGGATGGTGTTGAGAATAGCGCCGATGAGCACCGTGCGCATACTGACGGTGGTGAAGCCCTGGGCGGTGATGTAGGCGTTCAT
Source organism: uncultured Dysosmobacter sp. (assembly GCA_963557435.1). Classification (GTDB taxonomy): domain Bacteria; phylum Bacillota; class Clostridia; order Oscillospirales; family Oscillospiraceae; genus Oscillibacter. Next base: position 11,963 of record CAUWEK010000020.1, on the reverse strand, counting down.
GCCCAAGGTCACCTGGACGAACAGCGTACCCAGGGCATAGATGTTCATGTAGTCCAGAGCATATCCGATGGTATTTTCACTGGCGCCGAAGGTCAGCAGCATGGGCTCGGCAAACAGCCGCAGCACCACCGTCAAAACGAGGGACACCGCCACCAGCATGGTAAAGCAGTTGCCCATGATGCGCTCGGACTCCTCCGCGTCGCCCCGGCCCTCGGCGATGGAGGCCCTGGGTGCGCCGCCCATGCCCAGCAGGGCCGCAAAGGCCGACACCACCATAATGACCGGCAGGCACACGCCCACGCCGGTCAGTGCCAGCTTGCCCACCGTGTCCACGGGAGTCATGTGCCCGATGTATACCCGGTCCACCAGATTATAAAGCATATTGACGATCTGGGAGGTAATGGTGGGCATGGCCAGGGAAAACAGCAGCCGACTCACCTTTCCGCTGCCCAGATCCACATTTTCTTTGTTTGTATCCGCCTTTTTCTTCATTGCTCCTGCTCCTCTCCGGCCAAGCGCGCACTGTTGGCCACGATTTTCTCCAGGATCACCTGGAGCGTTCTGGTCTCTTCCGGCGTCAGTCCTTCAAGCAGTGCCCGACCGCAGCGGGCCTGCACCGCCTGGGCCTCCCGGGCCACCGGCCACCCGGCCGGGGTGATGGTCAGATGGACGATCCGCCGGTCCCGCTGACTGGGACAGCGCTCCAAAAGTCCTTTACCCACCAGCAGGTCCACCGCCTGGGATACCTGGGACTTGCCCAACCCCCGCACCAGCACCACATCCCGGGCCGTGTCGCACCCGGGATTGTTGGCCAGAAACAGCAAGACCCGGATCTCCCCCATGGTCAGGCCGCACCGCTCCAAAACCGGGGCCATGCGCCGGGCAAACACCCGCTCAAATTGCCGGGCCGCCCGTAAAAGCTGGGAAAACTCCATACGCCCTCCATTTTTGTTCTTTTTTGAACTGTTCTTTTTTGAACTATATTAAAATAGCACCTTTTTTCCAAATTGTCAATGGATGCGGGCTTTTGTCATTGACAAAGGTGCAAAAGCGTATTATGATTAAAAGAAAAATCTGGTTTTAAAAACCAGATTACAAGGAGTTTTATATGACTTGGAACATTGTCAGTGACAGCAGCTGTGACCTGCGCATGTCCTCCTTTGAAAGCGATCTCGTCCGGTTTGAGACGGTCCCCCTGCGGCTGCAGGTAGGCGCGCGGGAATTCCTGGACAACGACGACCTGGTGGTGCCCGACCTTCTGGACGCCATGGCGGCGGAGAAGTCCGCCTCCTCGTCGGCCTGTCCCTCCCCGGCGGCCTTTGCCCGGGCCTTTGAAGACGGGGACTGTACCGTGTGCTTCACCATCTCCTCCAATCTCTCCGGCACCTACAATGCCGCCGTCATGGGCCGGGAGATGGCACTGGAGGAGCATCCGGAAAAGAAGATCTGCGTCATTGACTCCAAGGCCACGGCCGGCGCCATGGTGCTTTTGATCCGCAAGGCCAAGGCGCTGATGGAGTCCGCCGCCGGTCCCGAGGACTTTGACGGCATCTGCGACCAGCTGCGGCTGTATCAGGCCGCCCTGCGCACCTGCTTTACCCTGGAGAATTTCGACAACCTCATCAAAAACGGCCGTATGCGCCCCCTGGTGGGCACGCTGCTGCACTCTCTGGGCATCCACGTCATTGCCGACGCCACGCCCCAGGGCACCATCCATGTAGCAGACAAGGCCCGGGGCGAGGCCAAGACCTACAAGGCCATCACCGCCCTCATGCGGCAGAGCAAGGACTGCACCGGTGCGGAGGTGGTCATCTCCCACTGTGAGAACCTCTCCGGCGCCCTGAAGCTCAAGCAGCAGATCCTGGAGGATCTGCCCGTGCACAGCGTGGACATTCTCCCCTGCCGGGGCCTCACCAGCTTCTACGCCATGGAGAAAGGTCTCATTCTGGGCTACTGAGCAAATACGGTCATCGCTTCCAATACAGGAAAGAACAGGCTTCGGCCTGTTCTTTTTTTATTTTCCGCGCATGAAACGGGAAAAAACACAGACCCTATGCCAGAGCAAACCCTGCGACAAAAAAGGAGTGAACCAAGATTGGAAACCGGGATTCATAATACCTCGGAGATCGGCCGTCTGCGGCGAGTCATGCTGCACCGCCCCGGCGGCGAGCTGGAAAACCTCATGCCTGAATATCTGGAGCGGCTGCTGTTTGACGACATTCCCTATCTGAAAGAGGCGCAAAAGGAACACGACGCCTTTGCCGACTGCCTGCGCGCCCAGGGCGTGGAGGTGGTGTACCTTACCGACCTGGTGGTGGAGTCGCTGACGGACGGCGACGTACGTCGGGACTTTATCCGCCAGTTCCTGGATGAGGCGGACATCCGGGAGGCCCGCATGCGCGAGAGCCTGGAGGAATACCTCTCCGCCATGCCGGACCGGGAGATGGTGGCCACCATGATGGCAGGCGTGCGCAAAGAGCAGCTGCGCACCGGCAGCGCACGCTTGGGGGACTACCTCTCCGCCGCCGACAGCTACCCCTTTGCCGTGGACCCCATGCCCAACCTCTATTTTACCCGGGACCCCTTTGCCACCATCGGCACGGGCGTCTCCATCCACAAGATGCACACCCCCACCCGCAACCGGGAGACCCTCTTCGGCAAGTTCATCTTTGAGCACCATCCCCTCTACAAAAACGCCCCCCGGTGGTACGACCGGGCTGAGACCACCTCTCTGGAGGGCGGCGACATTCTGGTGCTCTCGCCCCAGGTGCTGGCGGTAGGCATCTCCCAGCGCACCCGGGAGGACTCCATCGACGCCCTGGCGGAGACCGTGCTCACCCACAGCAAAACCTTCCGCAAGATCCTGGCGTTCAACATCCCCAAGACCCGCTCGTTCATGCATCTGGACACGGTGTTCACCATGGTGGACTGCGACAAGTTCACCGTCCATCCCAACATCCTCTCCAGCATCACCGTGTTCGTCATGGAGCTGGACGAGAACCGGAAAATGGCCATCCGCCAGGAGGACGGCCGGCTGGAGGACATCCTCAAAGAGCACCTGAACCTGGATCAGGTGACGTTGATCCCCTGCGGCCAGGGCAGCGAGATCGACGCGGCCCGGGAGCAGTGGAGCGATGGGTCCAACACATTGGCCATTGCCCCCGGCGAGGTGGTGGTCTACTCCCGCAACTATGTGACCAACCGCTCCCTGGAAGAAGCGGGCATCCACATCCACACCATCCCCAGCGCCGAGCTGAGCCGGGGCCGGGGCGGTCCCCGGTGCATGTCCATGTCGTTGTGGCGGGACGACCCGGTCTGCGGCAAACAAAACTGAAACAATAAGGAGCGTATACTATGGCAGTCAATTTGAAAGGACGCAGCTTCCTCACCCTGGAGGACTTCACCCCCGGCGAGATCCGCTATCTTCTGGACCTGGGCCACGACCTGAAGGCCAAGCGCCGCGCCGGTATCTCCGGCCACGCCCTGGAAGGCAAGCACATCGTGCTGCTGTTTGAAAAGACCTCCACCCGCACCCGCTGCTCTTTTGAGGTGGCGGCCACCCAGGAGGGCGCCCATGTGACCTATCTGGACGCGGGCAGCTCCCAGATGGGCAAGAAGGAGTCCTTGGAGGACTCCGCCAAGGTGCTGGGCCGGTTCTTCGACGGCATCGAGTACCGGGGCTTTGCCCAGAAGGTGGTGGAGGACCTGGCCAAGTATTCCGGCGTGCCCGTGTGGAACGGCCTGACCGACGCGGACCACCCCACCCAGATCCTGGCGGACATGATGACCATTGAGGAGCACTGCGCCAAGCCCCTGCGGGAGGTGAAGGTGGTGTTCCCCGGCGACGTGCGCAACAACATGTGCTACGCCTGGATGTTCGGCGCCGCCAAGATGGGCATGCACTTTGTGGGCCTGGGGCCCCAGGAGCTGGCCCGGGAGATGGACGACGCCCTGGTGCGCCGGGTGCAGGACATCGCCCTGGGCACCGGCGCCACCATCGAAATCACCCACGACCCCGCCTGCTTGAAGGGCGCCGACGTGATCTACGGCGACATCTGGGCCTCCATGGGCGAGGAGGACCTGATCCCCAAGCGTGCGGAGCTGCTCTCCCCCTACCGGGTGACGGAGGAGACACTGAAAGCCACCGGCAACCCCAACGTGCTGTATCTGCACTGCCTGCCCTCCTTCCACGACTTTGAGACCAAGCTTGCCAAGGAGTGGAAGGACAAGGGCGTGGACATCCGGGAGGTCACCGACGAGGTGTTCCGCAGCCGCCACAGCGTGGTGTTCGACGAGGCGGAGAACCGCATGCACTCCATCAAGGCCGTGCTGGTGGCCACCATCGGACGTTGATTCACGGAAAAGGCCATGCCTTTTCCGTGAGAAAGTCTGCAGCTATCGGCATGCACTCGCTTCGCTCGCACACTTGATAGCTGAGAAGTATTTTTGCAGGCGTCCATGTCGCCGTCAAAAATGATTAAAACGATTTTGACGCCGCGGCGTCAAAACAGAAGCGAGGTAGATATCTTGCGTCAAAAAAAATTCCGCATGCCCACGGCCTACACCATCTTGTTTCTGCTCATTATCGCGGTGGCAGTTTCCACCTGGCTCATTCCCGCCGGCACCTATGAGTATGTGGACGGCGTGCCCCAGGCGGGCACCTACCGTCCCGCCCCCGCCTCCCCCCAGGGTCCGGGTGCCGTGGCAAAGGCCGCGTTCTCCGGCTTTTACGAGGCGGTGGACGTGTGCGTGTTCATTTTGATGGTGGGCGGCTTTTTGAGCGTGGTCATGAAAACCGGCGCCGTGGATGCGGGCGTGGGCAGCGTCATCCGCCGTCTGGGCGGCCGGGAGCAGTGGCTCATCCCCATTTTGATGGTGTTTTTCGGCCTGGGCGGCACCACCTACGGCATGTGGGAGGAGACCATGGCCTTCTACCCCCTGCTGATCCCGGTATTTCTGGCGGCGGGCTATGACGCGGTGGTAGGCATCGCCGTCATCATGCTGGGCGCCGGCGCCGGCGTCATCAGCTCCACGGTGAACCCCTTTGCCACCGGCATCGCCGCGGGCTTTGCCGGCGTGTCTCTGGGCGACGGCATTTTGCTGCGGGCCATCCAGTGGGTGGTGTTTGAGGGCGCCGCCATCTGGTATGTGTCCGCCTACGCCGCCCGGGTGAAGAAAAATCCCTCCCGCTCCGTGGTGGGCGTGGGCGCGGGCAAGCTCCAGGTGAGCATGGAGCAGTCCGTTCCGTTCACCTCCCGGCGCAAGGCCATCATGGCCGTATTCGCCCTCATTTTCCTCATCATGACCTACGCCGTCATCCCCTTTGACGAGATGGGCCTCCCCCTGCCCACCCTGGGCTGGTGGTTCCCGGAGCTCAGCGCCCTGTTTTTGGTGGGCGGCATTGTGGTGGGCCTCATGGACCGCATGGGCGAGGAGGAACTGGTGGACACCTTCGTGGCCGGCTGCGCCGATCTTCTGGGCGTGGCCCTCATCATTGGCATCAGCCGGGGCATTACCGTGCTGATGAACGACGGTAAGATCACCGACACCATCCTCCACTGGGGCGAGGCCGCCCTCTCCGGGGCAGGCCCCATCCAGTTCGTGCTGCTGGTGTATCTTTTGTATCTGCCCCTGTCGGTGCTGATCCCATCCTCTTCGGGCCTTGCCACGCTGTCCGTGCCCATTCTGGCGCCGCTTGCCAAGTTCGCCGGCGTGAGCGGGGCCCTGGTGGTGACGGCGTTCCAGTCCGCTTCGGGTCTTGTGAACCTCATCACCCCCACCGCCGCCGTGGTCATGGGCGCCCTGGCCCTGGGCCATGTGCCCTATGACCGCTGGCTCAAGTTCTCCTGGAAGCTCATCGCCGTCTTTGCGGCCCTGACCGTCCTCTTTTTGATGGCGGGCGTGGTGCTTGGATAGACAGGCAACAAAAAAAGAACCGCTTTCGCGGTTCTTTTTTTATGAGCAGATCAAAGAGGCAGTTCTTTTTCTTCCTTTTCACCGAACACGGCCAAAAATTCCGCGCGCTCCATGGTCTCATGCTCCAGAAGGTATTTGGCCACCGTCTCCAGGGCCTCCCTTTGCTTTTTGAGGATCTCCTCGCAGCGGTCATAGGCATTGCCCACCACCCGCTGGACCTCCCGGTCGATCTGGGCGGCCACCGCCTCGGAATAGCTGCGGCCCTGGGTCATGGTGCGGCCGATGAACACCTCATCGTGGCCGGACTCGAAGGACACGGTGCCGATCTCGTCGCTCATGCCGTAGCTGGCCACCATCTTCCGGGCGATCTGGCTGGCCCGCTGGATGTCGTTGCTGGCGCCGGTGGAGATATCGCCCAGGCACAGCTTCTCCGCCACCCGGCCGCCCAAAAGCGCCACGATCTGGTCTTCCATATACCGCTTGGAGAGATAGGAGCGGTCCTCCTCGGGAAGCGAGATGGTCATGCCGCCGGCCTGGCCCCGGGGAACAATGGTGATCTGGGTGACGGGATCGTGGTCGGGCAGAGCGTGCATGACCACCGCATGGCCCGCCTCGTGATAGGCAGTCAGCTCCCGCTCGTGGGGCGGGATGACCCGGCTGCGCTTCTCCGGACCGGCGATGACCTTGATCTCGGCCTCCTTCAGATCCTCCATGGAAATGTAGGGGTGACCCTTCCGGGCGGCCAGCAGCGCGCCCTCGTTCACCAGGTTCTCCAGGTCCGCGCCGGTGAAGCCGGGCGTGCCCTGGGCAAGACGCTTGAGGTCCACGTCCTCGGAAAGGGGCTTGCCCCGCACGTGCACCCGGAGGATCTCCTCCCGGCCCCGGATGTCCGGCAAGCCTACATACACCTGCCGGTCGAACCGGCCGGGACGCAGCAGCGCCGGGTCCAGCACGTCGGCACGGTTGGTGGCCGCCAGGACCACCACGCCTTCGTTGGCCGCGAAGCCGTCCATCTCCACCAGCAGCTGGTTGAGGGTCTGCTCCCGCTCGTCGTGGCCGCCGCCCAGGCCCGTGCCCCGCTGGCGGCCCACAGCGTCGATCTCGTCGACAAAGACGATGGCGGGGGAGTTTTTCTTGGCCTGATCAAAGAGGTCCCGCACCCGGCTGGCGCCCACGCCCACATACAGCTCCACAAAGTCGGAGCCGGAAATGGACAAAAAGCCCACGCCCGCCTCGCCGGCCACCGCCTTGGCAAGCAGCGTCTTACCGGTGCCCGGAGGGCCCACCAGCAGCACGCCCTTGGGGATGCGGGCGCCCAGAGCGATGTACTTCTTCGGGTCTTTCAAAAACTCCACGATCTCCTGGAGCTCTTCTTTTTCCTCGTCGGCGCCGGCCACGTCCTCAAAGGTGACCTTCTTGTCCTTGTCCGTCAGCATCCGGGTGCGGGCCGCGCCGAACTTGGCCATCCGGTCCGCGCCCATGCCGCCCTGGGTACGGGCGATCATGAAATACCACATAAGGGCCAGCACCACCGCCGTCAGAAGCCACGGCAGCAGCACCTCCAGCCAGTTGGTGGACTCCGGCGGGGGATAGTCGTAGCTTTTGATGATCCCCTTTGCGCTCTGCTCCTTCACCAGGTCATCCAGCTGGTCGTAAAAAAGCTGGAAGTCGTGGAGCCGGTAGCGCACGGTCTTGGAGCCATTGAGCTCGTCCGTCAGGTTCATGGTGAGGGTGTTGTTGGCGTCGATGGTAAAGGACTCCACCCGCTCCTGCTGGAACAGCTGGTAGACCTGGGCATAGTCCAGCTGAGTCCCCCGGGTGTCCGCCTGCCACAGCCAGCTCAGGCACACCACGATCACCAGGACCAAAAAGACAAAGCTGAAGCCCGACGCTTTGTTCTGTCTTGTCACGAAACCGATTCCTCCTTACAAGCGGGCCGCCGCCCACGGGCGTCCCCCGCGCTCCGGCGCCGCCGGACGCTCACTGCTGGGTATAGACCTCCGGCTTCAAAACGCCGATATAGGGCACATTGCGGTACTGCTGGGCATAGTCCAGGCCGTAGCCCACCACGAACTCGTCGGGCACCACGAAGCCGGCCAGGTCCGCCGTGATGGCCTTGGCCCGCCGGGCGGGCTTATCCAGCAGCGTGACGATGGTGATGGACGCGGCGCCCTTGGTGAGGAAGTACTCCTTCAAAAACGCCAGGGTATTGCCGGAGTCCAGGATGTCCTCCACAATGATCAGGTGCCGGTCCGTGATGTCCTGCTGGAGGTCGTGGGTGATCTGCACCCGGCCGGAGGACGTGGTGGCGTTCTGATAGGAGCTGACGGCGATGAACTCCACATCGCTCTTGACCTGGCAGGCCCGCACCAGATCCGCCATGAACACGAAAGAGCCCTTCAGCACGCTGAGAAACAGCGGCTTTTTGTCGTGGAAACGGTCATAGAGGATCTCTCCCATCTCCGCGATGCGTGCGCGAAGCTGCTCCTCCGTCACCAGCACCTTCAAAATATCCTGTTCCATCTCACTTCTCATACGTTTTCTCCTCTGTATCTTTCATGATTTGAATGAACCGGCAGGGGCCGTCCCCCTCCGGCAAAAAACGAAAGTCCACGCCCAGCCCCCAAACGGCAGCCAGGCTCTCTCCCGCATAAATGGCGGGCAGCGATTCCCGCTCTGCAAGCGGGATCCCCCGGTCCAGGCAAAGGCGCTTCACCGTGCGCCCGCCGCCGTGGGTCCCCGGCAAGGTAAGCCGTGCTCCGGCATCACAGGGGGCCACGGCCACCGGCTCTCCCACCGGGCCGGGACAAAGGGCCAGGCCCTCCCCCGACCGATGGTCCAGCAGCGTCAGCGTGTATCCGCCCCAGCGCAGGGGGCACTCCAGCACCAGCTCCGCCCGGGTCCGCGGAGTGGGCAGCGTCTCCAAAATCAAACGGGAAGCGGCCAGCCGGGCCGTCACACCGTGTGGCAGGCTGATGCGGGCATCATTGCCGTGGCTGGCCCACAGACGCCCGATGGCCTCCAGGTGGACGGCGCCGATATCCCGGCGCCCTGTGCCCAGCAGGTCAAATAGCCCCAGCAGCACCTTGGGCCGCAGGAAGTCCGGCACCTCCGCCAGCTTCCCCAGGGGAATGGTCACCCGTCCCGGCCGGCAGGAGGCAGCCCGCAGATACCGCGCCGTCAGGTCCTCCAGGCCGGTCTCCGCCTCCCGCAGGCGGCCGGCGGCGGCGCTCATGTGCTCCACCGCCCGGGGGTTGATTTGCCGCAGCAGCGGCATGACCTCCAGCCGCAGCAGGTTTCGGTCCGCCGCGTCTGCGCGGGCGTTGGTCTCGTCCTCCACATGAGGGACCTGATGGGCGGCGGCATAGGCCGCCAGCGTATCTCTTGTGATCTGCAAAAACGGGCGAAAGAGGCTGCCCCGCTGGGCGGGGATGCCCGCAAGGCCCGCGCTCCCCGTGCCCCGGATCAGGTTCAGCAGCACGGTCTCGGCGTTGTCGTCTGCGTGGTGGGCGGTGAGAATGGCATCAAAGCCCTCCCGTGCCGCCGTCTCCTCCAAAAAGGCGTAGCGCAGCTTCCGGGCGGCCTCCTCCAGGGAAAGCCCCTCCCCCGCCGCAAGGGCACGGGTATCGCCCCGGCCCGCATAACAGGGGATGTTCCGCCCGGCGCACCAGGTGCGGACAAAATCCTCATCCCGGTCCGCCGCCTCCCCCCGCAGCTGATGGTTGAAGTGGGCCGCCGCAGCCATAAAGCCGGCCGAAGGGCCCCAGGTATCCAGAAAATACAAAAGGCACATGGAGTCCAGCCCGCCGGAGACGGCGCACAGCACCCGCGCCCCCGCCGGAAACTGCTGCCGGAGAAACTCCCTGGCGGGAGCAAGTTCATTCATCATCCCCATAGCGGTTATCCAGCGTGGCGAAGGTGGTGTACTCCGGCATCCACCGCAGCTCTACCTTGCCGGTCTCGCCGTGGCGGTTCTTGGCCACGATGCACTCGGCGATGTTGTGCTTTTCCGAGTCCTCATTATAATAGTCGTCCCGGTACAAGAAAAGAACGATGTCCGCGTCCTGCTCGATGGCGCCGGATTCACGCAGGTCCGAGAGCATGGGCCGCTTGTCGTCCCGCTTTTCGTTGGCACGGCTCAGCTGGCTCAGGCAGATGACCGGGATGTTGAGCTCCTTGGCCATGATCTTGAGCATACGGGACATATCGGACACCACCTGCTGGCGGCTCTCGCCTCCGCCGCCCTTGCCTCCGGCGGAGGTCATCAATTGCAGATAGTCGATGACCACCAGACCCAGATTGTCCAGCCGGCGGCACTTGGCGTTCATATCCGCCACGGAGAGCATGGGGTTATCGTCGATACGGATGTCCACCGTGTTGAGGATGGAGGCCGCGCCGGCGATCTTCTCCCAGTCCGTCTCCCGCAGGGAGCCGGTCTTGAGCCGGTTATTCTCCACGCAGGCCTCGGAGCTCAAAAGCCGGGTGGCCAGCTGCTCCCGGGACATTTCCAGGGAGAACACGGCCACGGTCTTTTTCGTGCTCTTGGCCACGTTGAGTGCAATGTTCAGCGCGAAGGAGGTCTTGCCCATGCCGGGACGGGCGGCCAGCAAAATGAGGTCCGACTTATTGAGGCCGGTGATTTTATGGTCCACGGCGGAAAGGCCCGTGGAAAGGCCCGGCAGGTGGTTTTCGCTCTCGCTCATCTCGCTGAGCCGGTCCAGCACGTCCGGCAGGACCTGGCGCAAAGGCACCATGTCCTGGGCGCTCTGTCCCCGGCGCACGGCGTACACCTTCTGCTCGGCGATCTCCAGGATGTCGGCGGCCTCGCCCACGCCCTCCTGGACCATGGCGGTGATCTCCGCCGCCGCCTGGGCCACGCCCCGCAGCAGCGCCTTGTCCCGCACGATGGCCGCGTACTCCATGACGTTGGCGCTGGTGGGGGTGATCTCCATCAGCTGGGCCAGGTACGAGCGGGTGGTGTTTTCATCGTAGGTGCCGGCCTTCTGCATCTCCTCGCAGACGGTGATACCGTCGATGGGCCGGGCGTAGGTGAACATGGAGTAGATGGTCTCAAAGATCTCCCGGTTCTGCCTGAGATAGAAATCCCCCGGACGGAGCTTATCCATCACGTCCTTGACGCAGTCGGGGTCGATGAGCATGGAGCCCAGCACCGCCTGCTCTCCCTCCAGAGAGTGGGGCATCTGCCGCAGCAGCAAATCCTCATTGGCCATGGCGTTCACCTCCTGGTCTCCGGGCAGCGCCCGAGAGCGCCGCTTCCGGTGGTCTTACTTCTCCTCGTACACGGACACATACACGGTGCCCGACACCTCAAAGCCCAGCTTGGCCTTGACCTGATAGCTGCCGAAGGCCTTGATGGGCTCCTCCAGCACCAGCTTCTGCTTGGGGATGTCCAGGCCGAACTGGGCCTTGAGTCCCTCGCTGATCTCCTTGGTGGTGACGGCGCCGAACAGCCGCCCGCCGTTGCCGGCCTTGGCGGTGAGCTTCACCTGGCACTCCTTGAGCTTCTCGGCGGTGGCCTCGGCCTCAGCCTTCAGCCGGGCCTCCTCGGCCTTGCGGGCCTTCTCCTTGAGGTTCATGGTGTTGATGGCGTCCGCCGTGGCGGCGATGGCCAGCTTCCGGGGCAGGAGGAAGTTCCGGGCATAGCCCTCGGACACCTCCACCATCTGGCCCTTTTTTCCCTGGCCCTTCACATCCTGCTGTAAAATCACTTTCATGATAACGTCTCCTTTTAGTCGTTCTGTTTCTGAATTTGTTCCTCCAGCTGCCGGGTCCGTTTTTCCAGCGCCTCCAGCCGGTCATTCTGATGAACCAGAATGCACACCAGCACCGCCAGAACCAGGGCGATGGACGCGCCTGCCAAATACCAGCGCCGGCTGAAATCAAAGAGCTGGTATCCTCCGAAAAAGATGAATGCCTCCACCAGCGCCAAGCAGATGCCAAATGTGGAAAGAAACCGCTTCATGGCCGCGCTCCCCCTCACTTTTCAAAATACGCGTCGATGGCCTCCAGCAGACGACTCTTCACCG
>CAUWEK010000019.1:0-20292 GCA_963557435.1 uncultured Dysosmobacter sp. | reverse complement strand
GCGAGGAGGACGTGAAGGCCAAGTTCCCCGCCATGTACAACGCCTTCACCTACGGTGCGCCCCCCCATGCTGGCATCGCCCCCGGCGTGGACCGCATGGTCATGCTGCTGGCCGGCGAGGACTCCATCCGGGAGATCATCCCCTTCCCCATGAACAAGAACGCCCAGGACGTGATGATGGACGCCCCGTCCGCCGTCACCCAGAAGCAGCTGGACGAGCTGCACATTGCCCTGGTGAAGCCCGAGGAATAATTTTCTTCGGGGCGGCCATCATCCTGCGGGGTCCCCAAAAACCGCTAAGCGGTTTTTGGGGAGAGGAGCCGCAGCGAAAGGAGCGAGCATTGGCCGTAAGGTCGATGCGAGAGATCCGGAGCTTGCGGCGACGAGGACGCCCCGTCCGCCGTCACTCAGAAGCAGCTGGACGAGCTGCACATTGCCCTGGTGAAGCCCGAGGAATAATAAAAAAACGCCCCGCTCCTGATGGAGTGGGGCGTTTAATCTTCTTCAGACTCCTGATAACAAATCAGGTCCTCCGGCGCGCAGTGCATGATTTTACACAGCTTGCCAAGCGTCGCCGTGGTAACGGTCTGGTCATGCCGGATTCTTTGCAAGGTTGCAGACTCGATTCCCTGATTTGCAAGGTAATAATAAGAAATCTTGTGAATCCGCATGTATTCCCGCATGGGCGCGAAAGAAATCGGCATCCAATCACCTCACAACAATGATAGGGAACTCAAAAAGGCGACACCGCACAAAGCGCTGCCGCCCTCAAAATTTATATTCCAAAATATCTTCCACACGACAATTCAGGACAAAGCAAAACCGTGCCAGCACATCCGCATCAATTTTCTCCACGTCATCCCGAAACCACTTATCCACCACTTCAAACCTTGTATTAGCGGCCCTTGCAAGAGCATTTCGGTTCATTCCACGCTGTTCCAAAAGTTCCCGCAGGCGGACATGAATCTCACCATAGTTCCGCATCTCCACCACAGACTGGTTTTCTTTCATATCCTCACCTCACAAATTAACCCTATCTGGAAAGTAACTAATTGACAATTCGCTTACTTATAGTTACTATGTATATAGTATTTTATAAGGTGGTTTTATGGATACATATCAAGAGTTATATTTTCACATGTTTCGTGCCAGTGAAGCAGCAATTCAAGCGCTGGAACAGCAGAATTTCGGACAGGCCAGGGCGCTCTTGATCACCGCACAGCAGGAGGCGGAAGAGTGCTACATTTCTCAGGAAATCCCCACCCAGGCGGAGCCGTAAGGCCCCGCCTTTTTCGCGCCATCGGCAGCGGAAAGAGGAGAAAACGGTGTCCGCCCGCCGTCCCGGTCACCCACCTTCCCTCCGGCGCGGGCAGCGTCCATGGCCCACGCCGCGCCCGGACGCGCCCAACGCTTCTATATTCGGTTTCGCACCCCACTGCTTCTCCGGCCCGCGTCCCCCATCGGCCAAAAGGCCGATGGGGCCGGGCGCTTTTCTTTTGGACCGTCCACGGCCCGTTTTCTTTTGGCAAGACAAAAGAAAATGGGAGGTGGAGCTCTCTTTTTTTCCCGGGAAAAATATGATACACTGCTCATACAGCCCGAACGGGCAGAAAAGGAGGCCCCTATGAAACGACTTCTTGCGGCGGCCCTGGCCGCCCTTTGCCTTGCCGCCCTGCCCGGATGCGGCGCAGCAAAACCGGAAGAGAGCACCCCCGTTCAGGAAGAGGCTCCCGCCCCGCCCCCTGAGCCCACGCCGGAGGAGCTGGCGGCCCAGGAAATTGACGATCTGCTCGCCTCCCTGACCACGGAGGAAAAGGTGGGGCAGCTGTTCTTCGTCCGCTGTCCGGCGGAATCCGCCGTGGAGGACGTTGCCGCCTACCATCTGGGCGGCTATGTGCTCTTTGGCCGTGACTTTGCGGACAAGACCGCCGACGCCGTCATCCAGACCCTCCGCTCCTACCAGAGCGCCGCAGCAGCGGACACGGGCATCCCGCTGCTTTTGGGCGTGGACGAGGAGGGCGGCACCGTGGTGCGCATCAGCTCCAACCCCCACCTGCGCAGTGAAAAGTACCGCTCCCCCCAAAAGCTCCTCTCCGCCGGCGGCACGGAGGCCCTGGTGGCGGACACGGAGGAAAAGGACGCCCTGCTCTCGGCCCTTGGCATCAACGTCAATCTCGCCCCGGTGGCGGACGTCTCCACCGACCCGGCCGACTTCATGTATGACCGCACCTGCGGCCTGGACGCGGCGGGCACCGCCGAGTGCATCCGCGCCGTGGTGGCGCAGATGGCCCACGACAACATGGGCAGCGTTTTAAAGCACTTCCCCGGCTACGGCAACAATGTGGACACCCACACGGGCATCGCCGTGGATGACCGTTCTCTGGACCAGTTCCGGCAAAACGACTTCCTGCCCTTTTCCGCCGGCATGGAAGCGGGCGACGGCAAGGCCGCCGTGCTGGTGAGCCACAACATCATGACGGCGGTGGACGACGCCCTGCCCGCCTCCCTCTCCCCCGCCGTCCACGACCTTTTGCGCACGGAGCTGGGGTTTGACGGCGTGGTCATGACGGACGATCTGGCCATGGACGCCGTGGCCGCCTACTCCGCCGACGGCGCCGTGGCCGTCATGGCCCTCCAGGCGGGCAACGACCTCATCATCACCACCGACTACCGCACCCAGATCCCCAAGGTGCTCTCGGCCGTGGAGGCGGGCACGCTCTCTATGGACACCATCGACGCCGCCTGCCGCCGGGTACTCACCTGGAAGCAGAGCCTGGGGCTTTTGTAAGTCCACACGCATTTTCGATACGGAAAGGAATGTTCCCCTATGGAAACGGAAAAGCTCTACTATGAAAATCCCTTCCTGCGGCAGTTCGCCGCCACGGTGCTCTCCTGCGAGGAGGGCAAGGGCGGGTATCTGGTGACATTGGACCGCACCGCCTTTTACCCCGAGGGCGGCGGACAGCCCGCCGACCACGGCACGCTGAACGGCGTGGCCGTCACGGACGTGCATGAAAAAAACGGCGTCATTTTCCACACCTGCGATGAAAAAGTGGAGATCGGCGCGGTGGTCACCGGCCGGATCGACTGGGAGCGCCGCTTCGACCACATGCAGCAGCACTCCGGCGAGCACATCCTCTCCGGCATCCTCTGCGAGCTCTACCACTGCGACAACGTGGGCTTCCACCTGGGAGCCGACACGGTGACCATCGACTACAACGCCGACATCTCCTGGGCCCAGGCCATGGCCGCCGAGCAGCGGGCCAATGAGACCATCTGGGCCGACACGCCGGTGAAGATCCTCTTCCCCACCCCGGAGGAGCTGGAGACCATCCACTACCGCAGCAAAAAGGAACTCAGTGGCCAGGTGCGCATCGTGGCGTTCCCGGGAGCGGACTGCTGCGCCTGCTGCGGCACCCATGTGCTCTCCGCGGGGCAGGTGGGCATCATCAAGGTGCTCTCCTGTCAGAAGTTCCGCTCCGGCGTGCGCATGGAGATCCTGTGCGGCAAGCGTGCCTGGCGGTATCTGGGGCAGGTATATGACCAGGCCCATGGGGCCGCCCAGCGGTTGAGTGTGAAGCCCGCGGAAGTGGACGGCGCCGTGGAGCGGCTCTGTGCCGATCTGGCGGCAGCCAAGCAGCGGGCGGCGGCGCTGGAGACGGAGCTGTTTTTCCACAAGGCGGAGGCATTTCGTGGAAAAGGGGACGTTCTCTTGATCGAGCCGCCCATGAGCGGCGACAGCGCCCGGCGTCTGGCGGACGCGGTGGCCAAGGCCTGCGGCGGCCTTGCGGCGGTGTTTGCCGGGGAGAGCGGGCAGTATCACTACGCCCTCATCCGCGCCGACGGGGCGGACATCGCGCCCCTGGTGAAAGCCATGAACGCGGCCCTCTCCGGACGGGGCGGCGGACGAAACGGCTTCGCCCAGGGCAGCGCCGCGGCTTCCGAATCCGCCGTCCGGGACTTTTTCAACAATCTTTCCTGAAAGGTGGAAACAGCCATGCGCTACATTCTGGTGGAATACGACCACGCCCAGGAGGACGATCCCGTCCGGGTCTACTCGGAGGTGGACCGGGACGGCCTGGAGAAGCGCCGGGTGGAGTTTTACGGCAACGGCCTCTGGTTTGCCTACGGCGAGGAGCACGGCGGCGACGAGGCCCTCTCCAAGACCCCCTTCCCCGCCGAGGTGCGCTCGTTGAACGTGCCCGGCGAGGTGACGGCCCGGACCATCCCCGCCTCCGTATTCCGGGAGGTGTGGGACCAGGCGGCCGAGCGGCCCGACGGCTTCATGGGCATGTTCTTCTGAGGTGCCGGTCCTTGTTCCATGGATAAAAAAGCATCCATCCCAATGGGATGGATGCTTTTTTTCACGAGCCCGCAGGCTCGTTCATGGCCTCGGTGATATATTGCTTTCCATAGAAGGCGTCGTAAGTGACGGCGGAGCGCAGCTCCAGGATGTGGCGCTGCTCCTCCGTCAATGGCGCGTCCGCCGCGGAGGCGTAGGCCGTGCCCTCCCCGTCCACGAAATAGAGGTCCGTGTTGGTCAGGGAGAACTCACTGACTTCGTTTTGCAGCGCCCACCAGCGGCTCACCGGCGTGCCCAGCAGCTCCAGCAGCTGGGGCACCAGGGCGGTGATGCTGCTCTCGCGCCGGGTGCCCGCCTGGCCCTGCAAAAGGTCGGGGTCGTTGGCCCAGATGAGGTAATCCGTGGAGTAGAGGTCGCCCACCTGCTGTGGCGTCCACTCCGCCGCGTCGTTGGACGGGCACAGGCCCAGCTTGGTGTACACCGTATCCCCGTCCGTCATGAAGAGGTTGGGCCGGTGGTCCCCGAAAAACACCACGATGGTGGGCCGCTCCACCTCCCGCAGGGCGTCCGTCAGAGCGCCCAGGGCCTGGTCCGCCCGGGTGATGCCCTCCAGCATGACCCGCACGATGGCCATGTTCTCCTCGCTGAGAGTCTGGCTCTCCACGCCGATCTGGCACTCGTAGTTGAACTTCTCCGGGTCGAAGGGCTGGTGGTTCTCCATGGTGATGGCGTAGAGGAAGGCGGGGCTGCCGGATGCGTTGATCTCCTCCATCTGTTGGAGCACGCCCTCAAAGAGATAGGCGTCTTTCATGTAATAGCCGCCGTACACGCCGCCCTGCCAGTCAAAGCCCAGCTCCTGGATGTCCTGGGAGAACAGCAGCTTGGAAAAGCCCATGCGGGGATAGGTGACAGTGCGGTTATAGAGGCTGTCGTTGTAGCCGTGGAGCATCCGGGCCGTGTAGCCCTGGTTCACCAGGGCCCAGGGCATGGCGTCCAGGCGGGAGTAGCTGTCGTCCGACAAAAAGCAGATGTTGGTGCCGGGGTTGAAATCCAGTCCTGTGATGCCCTGGAGCATGGACATCTCCAGGTAGCCCGTGCCGTAGCCCAGGTAATGGGAGTGGAACGTGCCGCTGATGCTCTCAGACTCCAGCGCGTGGAAGTTTTCCAGGGGGTCCCGCTCATAGGTGAGGTCCGGCAGACGAGTCAGGTCGTAGAAGGACTCGGAGAGGATCATGATGACGTTGGGCGCCTCGCCGCCGCTTTCCCCGGCATGATAGTCCGCCGTCAGAGCGTCGATCTGGGCCAGGACATCCTCCATATACGCCTGGCTGTACCCCTCCGGCCCGGCCATGGACTGGAGGAAGCAGTCCCGCCAGAGGCTCAGGGTCAGTCCGTAGCGGTCGTGGCTCACGGAGGCGGCCGTGCGGGTATAGACGTCCACGCCGAACACCGGCCCCACCAGCTTCGCACCCACGCCGCTGCAAAGGAACAGCCCCAGCACCAGGCACACCGCGCCGCAGCCCAGCCGCTCCCGGCCCCGCAGACGGGTCAGGTGCCGGAGGAGCACCAGGGCCCCCACGCACAGCGCCAGGGCGATCAGGGCCATCCAGAAATCCTTGGGCGGACGCAGCGACCCCGCCACGCCGGCCACCTCTCCCAGCTGACCGGCCATGCCGAAGTCCGCCGCCTCCAGAGGCGTGCCGTTGATGGCGTTTTTGAAGTAGTCCACCAAAGACAAGATCAGCGCCAGCACCGCCGTGATGGCGCCGCCGGCGGCCAATGACCCGGTGGCCGCGCCCAAGAAGGCAATGACCACGCCGTACAAAAGCCCCGTCAGCAAAAGATAGCCGGGACTTTCCACAAACCAGGGCCATACCTCCTGAAAAACGGAGCCGGTGACGATCCACTGTACCGCCACCGTCACCGCAAGGCCCATGGCCAGTGCCCCGGCGGCGAACAGACACCGCCGTACCCAGGGCCGGGGACCGGACTGTTTTTGTACTCTCTTTCCTGCTTTCATGTCTCTTTCCACAAAACCTCTGAAATTGTTGAAGGCGGGGCCGCGGTGAGCGCGGCCCCGCCGAAGATCCGAATGCTGCTGATCAGTACGCCAGCTTTTCAGCCAGGTAGCTCTTGAGCTCGCTGATGGGCATACGCACCTGCTCCATGGTGTCGCGGTCACGGACGGTGACGCAGCCATCGCCCTCCTTCTCCGCGTCGCCCACGGTGTCGAAGTCCACGGTGACGCAATAGGGCGTGCCGATCTCGTCCTGGCGGCGATAGCGCTTGCCGATGGAGCCGGTCTCGTCGAAGTCCACCATCCACTCCTTGGAAAGCTCCGCCTGGACCTCACGGGCCTTGTCGGAGAGCTTCTTGGAAAGGGGCAGCACGGCCACCTTGAAGGGCGCCAGGGCGGGATGGAAGTGCATGACCACCCGCACGTCGTTCTTGGCCTCGTCCACGACCTCCTCGTCGTAGGCCTCGATGAGGAAGGCCAGGGTCACGCGGTCGGCGCCCAGAGAGGGCTCCACCACATAGGGGATATAGCGCTCGTTGGTCTCGGGGTCGAAGTAGGTCATATCCTTGCCGGAGGTGTTCTGGTGCTGGGTCAGGTCGTAGTCGGTGCGGTCCGCCACGCCCCACAGCTCGCCCCAGCCGAAGGGGAACAGGAACTCGAAGTCCGTGGTGCCCTTGGAATAGAAGCAAAGCTCCTCGGGGCTGTGGTCACGCAGCCGCAGGTGCTCCTCGCTCATGTTGAGGCCCAGCAGCCACTCCTTGCAGAAGGAGCGCCAGTACTGGAACCACTCCAGGTCGGTGCCGGGCTTGCAGAAGAACTCCAGCTCCATCTGCTCGAACTCGCGGGTGCGGAAGGTGAAGTTGCCCGGGGTGATCTCGTTGCGGAAGGACTTGCCGATCTGGCACACGCCGAAGGGCAGCTTGCGGCGGGTGGTGCGCTGGACATTCTGGAAGTTGACGAAAATGCCCTGGGCGGTCTCAGGACGCAGGTACACGGTGTTCTTGGCGTCCTCGGTGACACCCTGGAAGGTCTTGAACATCAGGTTGAACTGACGGATGTCGGTGAAGTTGTGCTTGCCGCAGGTGGGGCAGGGGATGTTCTTCTCCTCGATGAAGTTCTTCATCTCCTCCTGGGAGAAGGCGTCGATGGGCTTGTCCAGCTCCACGCCGTTCTCGCTGCACCAGTCCTCGATGAGCTTGTCGGCGCGGAAGCGCTCCTTACACTCCTTACAGTCCATCAGAGGATCGGAGAAGCCGCCCAGATGGCCAGAAGCCACCCAGGTCTGGGGGTTCATCAGGATGGCGGCGTCCAGACCCACGTTGTAGGGGTTCTCCTGGACGAACTTCTTCCACCAGGCCTTCTTGACGTTGTTCTTCAGCTCCACGCCCAGGGGGCCGTAGTCCCAGGTGTTGGCAAGGCCGCCGTAGATCTCGCTGCCGGCGAAGATAAAGCCGCGGCCCTTGCAAAGAGCCACCACTTTTTCCATGGTCTTTTCGCTGTTTTTCATGGTGTTTTCTCCTTCTATCCCAAAATTTGTTATGACAAAAACAAAAACGCCCCGAGCCTTGCGGCTCAGGGCGAACATAAACCGTCCGCGGTCCCACCTGATTTTCTCCCCAAGGGGAGACACTCTGCCCGGTAACGGCGGGGACCGGCGAAGCATTTCCGCTCCGCGGCTCCAGGGTGCCTTCTCGCCTGATCCCGGAAGGGCTCGCACCGTCCGCCCTCTCTCTTTGCCGGGGTACAGGGGATACTCCTCCCTGTCGCAGCCTTTTGCATATCGTTTGCACTCTATCACGTTTTCCCCGGCCTGTCAAGAACATGGCCGGTTTTTTTGGAAAAACCGGTGCATTTGGGCCGTTTTCTCCGGTTTTGCCCCGGAAACCCGTCTGTTTTTCCACAAAGTTTTCAAATTTGTGCAAAACAAGAGCCGCCGTAAAAACGGCGGCTCTCGCGCTTACTGCTTTTCCCGGTCGTAAGCCACGATCACGCGGCGGTTGGGCTCCGTGCCGGTGGAATAGGTGGTGACGCCCGGCACATCCTGCAGCGCCGTGTGGATCACATGGCGCTCGTAGGCGTTCATGGGCTCCAGCGTCACGCTGCGGCGGTACTTGGTCACCTTGCCGGCCACCTTGCGGGCCAGGTGCTGGAGGCTCTGCTCCCGCTTTTCCCGGTAGCCCTCGGCGTCCAGCTGCACCCGCACCCGGCCGCTGGCGCTGCGGTTGACCGCGTAGCTGGTCAGCTGCTGGATGGCGTCCAGGGTCTCGCCCCGGCGGCCGATGAGGGCGCCCAGGTTCTCCCCTTCCAAAATGACCTTATAGCGGCCCTTTTCCGGCAGATACACCCGCACCTGCGCGGGGGTCTCCATGTGCTCCAGCAGTCCGGAGAGGAACGTGCGGATGGCCGCGGCCTTCTCGTCGTCCACTTCCTCGCCCAGATCCTGGGGCACCTGGGGTGCCGGCGTCTCCTTCACAGGCGCCTTGGCCTGCTTGGGCTCCTTTTTCTTCTCCTGGCGGCGCTCGCCGCTCTTTTCCTGTCTGGGGGCTTTCTCCTGCTTGGGAGCGGGCGCCTCAACTGCCTCTTCCGGCGCCTGGGGGGCCTGGGGTTCCGTCTCCTCGGCGGTCTCCTCTCCGTAGCTCACCCGCACCTTGGCCGGGCAGCTGCCCAGGCCCAAAAAGCCGGACTTTGCCCGCTCCAGGATCTCCACGGACACATCGTCCCGGTCCAGGCCCAGCTGGGCCAGGGCCTTGGCGACGGCCTCGTCCTCTGTTTTGCCCGTTACCTCGATAAACTCTCTCATAACGGCTCCTTACTGTTCACTGTCATAGCGGTCGGCCTTGTAGGAACGGCCCCGGGCATAGGGGCGGTCGCCGATCCGGCCGGCCTCGCTGGTGGTGATCTTCTTCTTGGTGGCCTTGGCCTCCTGGGCGGCCCGCTGCTTTTCCTTCAGCGTCATCTTGGGCGCGGGCTCCTGGCGCAGCTTCTCCTGCTGGCGGCGGCCCTCCTCCATGCGGCGCTGCCGGTCGGCCTGACGGGCCTCATACCGGGCAGTCTCCTCTTCTTCCAGCTTCTTGTTGTAGAACTTGCTCATGAAAAATTCCTGGACCATGGAGATCAGGCTCTGGGCGATCCAGTACACGCCCAGGGCTGCGGGCATGATGAACGCGAAGTACACGCTCATCAGCGGCATCATGTACATCATGGTCTTGGTGCTGCCGGCACCGGGGCCGTCCATGCTGGGCTGCTGCTTCATGGTGAAGTGGGAGAACAGCAGCTGGCTGCCGCCGGCCAGCAGGGGGATGAGCAGCATGCCGATGAACACGCCGCTGATGGCCCAGGTGGACACCACGCTCCAGGGCGTGGCGGACAGGTCCAGACCCAGGAAGTTGTAGTTCATGTTGATCCAGCCGTCGATGCCGGAGGTGAGCTCAGGCATGGAGCTGGCGATCTTGGCAAGGCCGATCTGGCCATAGGGGGACAGCTGGGTCACACCGTCCACCACCACGGCGGCGCCGTCCTTCATCTGCACGATGGAGGACATGTCCACACCGGCGGCGGTGACTGCGTTCACCAGCTGCTGCACCACATCTTCGCCCAGCATCATGAAGTGGGTGATGGGCTGGCGGATGATGGAGTACAGAGCCAGCAAAATGGGCAGAGGCAGGAAGCTCCACAGGCAGCCGCTCATGGGGTTGACCCCCTCCTCGGCGTAGAACTTCTGCATTTCCTCGTTCATCTTCGCCTGGTTGTTGGCGTACTTCTTCTGGATCTCCTTCATCTTGCCGCTCATGCGGTTCATGCGCACCATGCTCTTTTTGGACTTCATCTGGAAGGGCAGCAAAATGAGCTTGATGGCCAGGGTGAAGAGGATGATGGCGACGCCGTAGGAGCCTGTCAGATTATAGAACAGGCGCAGCAGCGCCGCGAACGGGATACAGATGTAGTATCCGATGGTACCGAAAAATCCCATTTGGATTTTTTCCTCCGTCCTTCTTTTGTTTTGAGTCTGCGCTCAGGGTACCGGGTCATACCCGCCCTTGTGAAACGGATTGCAGCGCAGGATCCTGCGAAACGCCATCCAGCCGCCTTTCAGGGCGCCGTATTTTTCGATGGCCTCCAGGGCGTATTGGGAGCAGGTGGGGATATAGTTGCAGCAGGGCGGCCGCAGCGGAGAGATCTCCCGCCGGTAAAACCGGATCATGGCCAGCAAAATACGCTTCATGTCCGCTCCTCCAGCACGTCCAGCTTGCGGCAAAGCCGCAAAAAGGAATCGTTGAGTTCTTTCCAGGGCGCGCTCACCGCGCGGGACCTTGCCACCAGGACGAAATCATAGCCCTGGCGCAACGCGCCGCCGTTGAGCCGGTACACCTCCCGCAGCCGTCGGCGGGCGCGGTTGCGCACCACCGCATGGCCCAGCTTCACGGAGACCGTGATGCCCAGGCGGTTATGCCCCAGCTTGTTTTTCCGGCAATAGAGCACCATGCTCCCGCTCACCGCCGACGCGCCGCGCCGGTAGAGATTGCGGAACTGATGGTTCTCCTTCAGTGTGACCGCTCGCTTCATTGCTCTCCCCTGCCCATTCTGCCTGGAAACTCTTCTAGGGACGGAGGAATCCACATGAAATTCCCGCCGTCCCTAAGACGTCTTTTATCAAGTGTCTCCCGCGCGCTTCCGTTTCGCTCAGTGGGTCAGGCGGGCGCGGCCCTTGGCGCGGCGACGGGCCAGGACCTTGCGGCCGTCGGCGGTAGCCATTCTCTTGCGGAAGCCGTGGACCTTGGAGCGATGCAGCTTCTTGGGCTGATAGGTACGTTTCGTTGCCATGTTGAGACACCTCCTGTCAGTATTCCGGCCGTCCTTTCGGGCGGCACTTACTCGACACCTCCCCTTTCGGGCAGGCGCAGTAAACATTCTTTGCGCGTCACTGCGACGCACACGATAGTATACAGACTTTTTTATATTGTGTCAATAAAAACTTGCATTTTCTTGAAAAAAACCGTGTTTTTGCGCGATTTGCATGTCGGTTTCAAAATATTGTGGCAAAGTCAAAATTTCAATCAACATGTAGTTTTGAACCCGTTTCCCCCTCCGGATATTTTTTTGGAGTTTCCGCTTTTATATTTAGAATAAGTATTGCCAGGCATTCGTTTTTTTGCTATAATATCTTCGATTTGTTTTGTCCATTTTTAACTAGAGAGAGGTGTTTGTTTTTGAATTCCGTCGCTGACGTGTGGGACAATGTCCTTGCCCAGCTGAAAGGAGAGCTGTCGGAAACCACCATCAACACCTGGTTCGACGAGCTGGAGGCTGTGGACATCCAAGGCAATACGTTCATCCTGCACTGTACCAACGATTTTAAAAAACGATACATCGAGACGCTGTTTCTCAAAAGCATCAAGGCGGCGCTGAAGGACATCTTCTCCGTGGAGTTCGAGGTGCGCATCTGGGACGACGCGGAGTTCAACGAGCGCAGCGGCGTGGCGCCCAAAAAGCAGAGCGACCGCTTTACCTCCGATGAATTCACCTTCGAGACGTTCGTGGTGGGCCCGTCCAACAAGCTGGCCTATGCCGCCTCCGTGGCGGTGGCGGAGCATCCCGCCCAGAACTACAACCCGCTTTTGATCTACGGCGACTCCGGCCTTGGCAAGACCCATCTCATCTACGCCATCGCCAATGTCATCAAGCGCAACGACCGCTCCGCCAAGATCGCCTACGTCAAGGGCGACGATCTGACCAACGAGCTGGTGGCCGCCATCCAGGCTGGTCCCAACAAGACCGCCGAAATGCGGGAGAAGTACCGCCAGGCGGACCTTCTGCTGGTGGACGACGTGCAGTTCATCGCCGGCAAGAAGCAGACCCAGGAGGAGTTCTTCCACACGTTCAACAACCTCTATGAGTCCGGCCGCCAGATCGTATTGACCTCCGACCGTCCCCCCTCTGAGATGACCCAGCTGGAGGACCGGCTGCGCACCCGGTTCGAGTGGGGCCTTTTGGTGGACGTGGCGCCGCCGGACTTTGAGACCCGCCTTGCCATCGTCAAGACCAAGGCCGCCATGCTGGGACTGGACCTGCCGGACAAGATCTCCGTGTACATCGCGGAAAACGTCACGGCCAACGTCCGGCAGCTGGAGGGCACCATCAACAAGATCATGGCCTTCAAGGACCTTTTGGGCAACGACACCGACGAGGAGACCGTCACCCGGGCCATCCAGGACATGCTCAAGCGGTCCAACGAGTATATCCCCTCCCCCGAGGCCATTCTGGACTACATCAGCAAGTACTACAACCTGGAGGAGTCCGTCATCCGGGGCCAGCAGCGGGTGCGGGACGCGGTGGCTGCCCGTCAGATCGCCATGTACCTGATCCGCTCCATGACCAATCTGTCCCTGGACGACATCGGCAAGCAGTTCGACAACCGGGACCACTCCACCGTGCTCTATTCCATCAAACAGGTGGAAAAACAAATGAAAAAAGACGCCGCCTTCGCCGAGACGGTCAAGGCCATCAAGACCAACATCAACGCCCGGAAATGAGGCGTTTTTTCTCCACTTGTTCTGTGGAAAAACAAAAACTTTGCTGTGGAAAACCGGCGGGCAAAAATAGCCGTTGAAAATCGACCCGATTTTTCAACATCCCCTGTGAATCTCCGATCCCTTGCAATTTTTAGGGTTCGCCGACTTTTCCACACATTTTCCTTCTACGGCTGCTTTTTCTAACAAAGACTTTATCTTTTCTTTTTTAAAAGACAGCCGGCGACCAATTCCTCCGACTTGAAAGGAAGTGCAACCATGAAATTCTCCTGTGAGAAAGCCCTTTTGCAAAGCGCCATTGCTGTCACCAGCCGGGCCGTGGCGCAAAAGAGCTCCATCCCCGCCCTGGAGGGCCTCTTGCTGCGGGCCGATCACCAGCTGACCATCTCCGGCTACAACATGCAGACCGGTATCCGCACCAAACTCTCCGCAGACGTTGTGGAAACCGGCGAGATCGTGCTCAACGCCCGGCTCTTCGGCGACATCATCCGCCGCATGCCCGACGATGTGGTGGTGTTCACCGCCGACTCTAAGCAGGTTGTCCACCTCCACTGTGGAGACGCGGACTTCGACATCCTGGGCCTCTCCGCTGCGGACTATCCGGAGCTGCCCGTTGTGGAAGACGAGTACGCGGTGACCATCCAGCAAAAGTCCCTCCGGGCCATGATCGAGGAGACGGCCTTTGCCGTTTCCACCAACGAAAGCCGCCCGGTCCACACCGGCGCGCTGTTCGAGATCAGCGAAAAGGGGCTCACCATGGTGGCGGTGGACGGCTTCCGCCTGGCCATTCGCAGGGAGAAACTGGAAAAAATCGAAGGCGGCGCCTTCTCCTTCGTAGCCCCCGGCAGCGCCCTGAGCGAGGTGAAGGGCATCTGTGCCGACACGGAGGACATCGCCTCCGTGACCCTGGGCAAGCGGCACATCCTTTTTGAAGTGGGCGACACGGAGCTGATCTGCCGTCGCCTGGAGGGCGAGTTTTTGGACTACAAAAACGCCATTCCCCGGAAAAACCCCATCGCCGTGGTGGCGGACACCAAGCGTCTCATCGAGAGCATCGACCGCGTGAGCGTGGTGATCTCCGACAAGCTGAAAAGCCCCGTTCGGTGTATTTTTGACCAGGACAAGGTATTTTTGTCCGCCAAAACCGGCAACGGCGAGGCTAAGGACGTGTGCCCCATCAGCGGCGACGGCACGGGGCTTGAGATCGGCTTCAACAACCGCTATTTGATGGAGGCCCTGCGCTACGCCCCCGCCGACACCGTGCGCATCGAGCTCAACACCGGTGTCTCCCCCGCCATCATCGTGCCGGTGGACGGAGAGGAGAATTTCCTCTACATGGTGCTGCCCGTGCGGCTCAAGAGCGCCGATTAAAGAGCACAGCGAGGAACGTTATGGAAACCATCATCATTCATACGGAGTTTATCAAGCTCCAGGATCTGCTCAAATTTGCAAACCTTGTGGAAAGCGGCGGCGAGGCCAAGGAGCGCATCCAGGCCGGCGAGGTCACCGTGGGCGGCGAGGTGTGCACCCAGCGGGGCAAAAAGATCCGCCCCGGGGACGACGTGTGCTTCCAGGGACGGCACTATACCGTGGCCTATGCGGATTGAATCCCTGTCTTTCACGTCTTTTCGCAACTATTCCAGCTTGCAAGCGGACTTTGATGAGCGCTGCAACGTGATCTTCGGGGACAACGCCCAGGGCAAGACCAATCTGCTGGAGGCAATCGTCTACCTCTCCTGTGGAAAATCCCCCAGGGCCCGGGCTGACCGGGAGCTGATCGCGTTTGACGCCGAGGGTGCACGGCTTTGTGCACAGGTGGCCGCCCGGGAGCGTACGTTTGAGATCGAGGCGGCGCTGTACCGGGGCAGACGGCGGCATCTGACGGTGAACAAAGTGCCCGTCAAATCCGGCGCGGAGCTGAGCCAGGTGTACAACACCGTGTTCTTCTGCCCCGACGACCTGTATCTGATCCGCCAGGGCGCGGCCGCCCGGCGCAAGTTCCTGGATACTGCTTTATGTCAACTTCGTCCCCGGTATGCCGCGGCCCTGACCGCCTACGGCCGGGCCTATGAGCAAAAGACCCGCATCCTCCGGGACGCGGAGGAGCGGCCGGACCTTCTCTCGGCGCTGCCGGAGTTCAACGACCAGCTCGTTCGCTTCGGCGCCGTGCTCATCCACTACCGCCACCAGTTCGTCCGGCGTCTTGCCGAGCATGCCGCGGCGGTGCACCGGGCCTGCTCCGGCGGGCGGGAGGAGCTGGAGGTGCGCTATGCCACCGTCTCCTCTGTCACGGACCCCGGCGCGCCGGTGGAGCAGATCGCCCGTCAGCTGCAAAGCCACATGGACGCCCACGCCCAGGCGGAGCGGGCCACCCGGCTGTGTCTCTCCGGTCCCCACAAGGATGATCTCCTGGTGAGCATCGACGGCCGGGAAGCAAAGCAATATGCCTCCCAGGGCCAGACCCGCACGGCGGCCCTCTCTTTGAAGCTGGCGGAGCGGGAGATCTACCACAGTGCCGTGGGCGAATATCCCGTGCTGCTGCTGGACGACGTGCTCTCCGAGCTGGACCCCAAGCGGCAGGAGTTCGTTTTGAACCGCATCGCCGGCGGCCAGGTGTTCATCACCTGCTGCGAAGACGACCGTCTGGCGGAGCTGCTGGGCGGCAAGGTGCTGCATGTCCACGCCGGTGCGCTGGTGTGAGCAGGGGATGAACACGCGACCAAGCAAAGCGACGGGAGCCGCGCGCAAGCGCGTTTTGAATCCCATCACCTGCTGCGAGGGAAAGCGGCGAAGCGCCGCCGGGGGCGGATCCAGCGAGCCGCTTTCGAGGCAGCGGCACGATTGGCGGCCCGAACAGGGCCGGGAATCGTCTGCCGCAACGGTGACTGACCGTCTGGCGGAGCTGCTGGGCGGGAAGGTGCTGCATGTCCGCGCCGGTGCGCTGGTGTGAGATGGGAGAGTGCGGCGCTTCGGCGGCTGTACCGATGGATCAGGAGGTAAGAGATGTATCTGCACATCGGACAAAACGAGATCATCCCGGATAAACGGATCATCGGCATCTTCGATCTGGACAAGTGCAGCTATGAAAAACGTACCCGGGATTACCTGGCCGCCGCGGAAAAAGAGGGCGTGGTGCTGGACGTGTCCGGCGCGCTGCCCAAGTCCTTCGTGGTGTGCGACCATCCCTATCACCGGCAGATCGTGTATCTGAGTCAATTGAATTCCGTCACCTTGAAAAACCGCGCGGAGAGTAAAAAGCCGGAGTTTTGAGAGGAGGCCGCCCATGAATCAGTTCCTGACCCTGTACTTTTTTGAGTCGATCCGGACATTTTACGCCTGGGCGTTCCCCCTGAACGTGATGGTGACCGTCAGCATGCTGCTGGGCCTTGCCGTGGGGCTTTTCTCCCGGCGGAAGTCCCGGCTGCGGCGGGTCTTTGCAGTAGTGTGCCTGGTGATCCTGGCGGCTGGGGAACTGATTGGACAGCTGTACCCCTCGGAAGATATGATCTTCTTTTATGTCTGCGGCTGGTGCGGCGAGGCGGCGTTTCTTTGCCTTTGCATTGGCATGGCGGTCCGCTTTTTCTGGAACAAGGTCCGCGGACGATAAAATATTGCATTGTATTGTAGTTTGGCGCAAGGCAGGGAGAAACGGGCCGGAAGTGTCCGGCCCGGCTCTTTCTGCCCTGCTATGGAAGGAGTTATTCTATGGAAGAAAATGAGATCCTGACCACATCCCAGACCGAGCACGAGTACGACGCCTCGGAGATCCAGGTGCTGGAGGGATTGGAGGCCGTGCGCAAGCGCCCCGGCATGTACATCGGCTCCACCTCCACCTCGGGCCTCCACCATCTGGTCTATGAGATCGTGGACAACTCCATCGACGAGGCCCTGGCCGGCTACTGCACGGACATTCTGGTGCAGATCAACGCCGACAACACCATCACCGTGGTGGACAACGGCCGCGGCATCCCGGTGGACATCCAGGCCCAGACCGGCAAGCCCGCGCTGGAGGTGGTGTACACCGTGCTCCACGCCGGCGGCAAGTTCGGCGGCGGCGGCTACAAGGTCTCCGGCGGCCTTCACGGCGTGGGCGCCAGCGTGGTCAACGCCCTTTCCGAGTGGCTCACCGTCCAGGTCCACCGGGACGGGAAGATCCACGAGATGAAGTTCTCCCGGGGCAACGTGACCCAGCCTATGACCATCATCGGCTCCACGGATCACACGGGCACCACCGTCACCTTCAAGCCCGATCCCGAGATGTTCGAGGACACGGTGTACAATTACGAGACCCTCCATACCCGCATGCGGGAGGAGGCCTTCCTCAACGCCGGCCTTCGCATCCGCACCGTGGACCTGCGTCCCGGCCAGGAGCAGGAGGACAACATGTGCTACGAGGGCGGCATCCGGGAGTTCGTCACCTGGCTCAATAAGTCCAAGGACCCCCTCCACAAGGACGTCATCTACATGTCCGGCGCCAAGGAGGACTCCATGGCGGAGGTGGCCCTCCAGTATAACGACGGCTACAACGAGACCATCCTCTCCTTCGCCAACAATGTCCACACTCCCGAGGGCGGCATGCACGAAGAGGGCTTCAAGCGGGCGCTGACCAGCGTTTTGAATGCCTACGGCCGCAAGATCAAGCTTTTGAAGGACGACGAAAAGGTCTCCGGCGAGGACTGCCGGGAGGGCCTGACCTGCGTCATCTCCGTCAAGCTCACGGAGGCCCAGTTCGAGGGCCAGACCAAGGCCAAGCTGGGCAACAGCGAGATCCGCACCCTGGTGAACAACATCGTCTCCGACAAGCTGGAGGTGTTCCTGGAGGAAAATCCCCAGGTGGGCCGGATGATCCTGGACAAGGCCCTCACCGCAAACCGTGCCCGGGAGGCCGCCAAGCGGGCCCGGGAATCCATCCGGAGAAAGACGGCCCTGGGCGGCGCCGCCATGCCCGATAAGCTCCGGGACTGCAACGAAAATAACCCCGAGCTCACCGAGCTCTACATCGTCGAGGGTGACTCCGCAGGCGGCTCCGCCACCCAGGGGCGGGACTCCCGTTTCCAGGCCATCCTGCCGCTTTGGGGCAAGATGCTCAATGTGGAGAAGGCCCGGGCCGACAAGGTCTACGGCAACGACAAGCTCCAGCCGGTCATCACCGCCCTGGGCGCCGGCATCGGCGAGGAGTTCGACCTCAACAAGCTCCGCTATCACAAGGTGGTCATCATGGCCGATGCCGATGTGGACGGCAGCCACATCCGTACCCTGCTTTTGACCTTCTTCTTCCGCTTCATGCGGCCCCTCATCGAGCATGGCTATGTCTACTCCGCCGTGCCTCCCCTCTATAAGCTCACCCGCGGCAAGACCACCCGGGTGGCCTTTGACGACGCCGAGCGGGAGCGGATCGCCGCCGAGATGCGGGGCGACAATCCCAATGCCAAGATCGACATCTCCCGGTTCAAGGGCCTGGGCGAAATGAACCCCCACGAGCTGTGGGAGACCACCATGGACCCGGAAAAGCGCACGCTGCGCCGCATCACCCTGGATGACGCCGTCAAGGCCGACGAGACGTTCACCATCCTCATGGGTGAGAAGGTGGAGCCCCGCAAGGAGTTCATCGAGCGCAACGCCAAGTACGCCGTAAACCTGGACTATTAAGATCATCAAAGAGGGGACTTCGTCCCCCCTTTACCCGTAAAGGGTACGCCGCATCCGTAAGGCGGAATGGCCGCCAACGGCTGCGCAGTGGATTCCCCCCACCAGTGTGTGCACTGGTGACGCCGCCCAAGGCGGCTGAGTCTATGTATTTTTGTCAGGCGCATGTCCTGACAAAAATGATTTGAACATGAATGTTCAATGCCTCTTGAGAGAGTGAGGAACGAAAGTTTATGTCTAAAAAACCCCAATATGATCCCGAGGAGATCCGGTATCCCAATCAAAAGATCGTGGAATCTCCCCTGGTCCCTGAAATGGAGAAATCCTATATCGAGTACGCCATGAGCGTCATCGTGGGCCGGGCATTGCCCGACGTGCGGGACGGCCTCAAGCCCGTCCACCGCCGCATCCTCTACGCCATGTACGAGGATAACCTGACCTACGACCATGCCTTCCGCAAGTGCGCCACCGCCGTGGGCGACGTGCTGGGCCGGTACCACCCCCATGGCGACGCCTCGGTATATGACGCTCTGGTGCGTCTTGCCCAGGACTTCTCCATGCGCTATATGCTCATCGACGGCCACGGCAACTTCGGCTCCGTGGACGGCGACCCCCCGGCTGCCTACCGTTACACGGAGGCCCGCCTTGCCCGCATGGCCGACGAGATGCTGCGGGACATCGAAAAGGACACTGTGGACTGGGACCCCAACTTCGACGAGACCCGCAAGGAGCCCCGTGTCCTCCCCTCCCGGTTCCCTAACCTCCTGGTCAACGGCTCCTCCGGCATCGCCGTGGGCATGGCCACCAACATCCCGCCCCACAACCTGCGGGAGGTCATCGGCGCGTGCATCTGCGTGCTGGATAATCCGGAGGCCCAGCTAAGTGACCTGATGCAGTACATCAAGGGCCCGGACTTCCCCACGAAGGGCATCATCATGGGCCGCAGCGGCATCCGCGCCGCCTACGCCACCGGCCGGGGCCGCATCGTCATCCGGGCCCGCCACGAGTTTGAGGAGTTCAATAAGGACCGCACCCGCATCATCATCACGGAGATCCCCTACCAGGTCAACAAGCGCATGCTCATCAAGAGCATGGCCGAGCAGGTGGAGGACAAGCGCCTGGAGGGCATTTCCGATATCCGGGACGAGTCCGACCGCAACGGCATGCGCATCGTCATCGAGCTCAAGCGGGACGCCAACCCCCAGGTGGTCCTCAACCGCCTGTTCGCCCAGACCCAGCTGCAGACCTCCTTCGCCATCAATATGCTGGCCCTGGTACAGAACCAGTCCCAGCCCAAGATCCTCTCCCTGCGCCACATCATCGACGAGTACCTCGCCTTCCAGGAAGAGATCATCGTCCGGCGCACCCGGTACGATCTGAAGAAGGCCCAGGAGCGGGCCCACCTGCTGGAAGGTCTGCTGGTGGCCCAGGACAATATCGACGAGGTCATCAAGATCATCCGCTCCAGCTACGATAACGCCAAGGAAAACCTCATGAGCCGCTTCGGCCTGGATGACATCCAGGCCCAGGCCATCCTGGATATGCGCCTCAAGGCCCTCCAGGGTCTGGACCGGGAGAAGCTGGAGGCGGAGTATAAGGAGCTGGAGGAGAAGATCGCCTGGTATCAGAAGATCCTCTCCGACGACGCCCTGGTGCGCCAGATCCTCAAGGAGGAGCTCCAGGCGATCTCCGACAAGTTCGGCGACGACCGCCTGACGGAGATCCAGGACGTGGAGGACGAGATCGACATCGAGGACCTCATCGAGGAGGAGCAGTGCGTCTTTACCCTCACCCAGGCGG
>CAUWEK010000018.1:0-21306 GCA_963557435.1 uncultured Dysosmobacter sp. | reverse complement strand
CGGAACTCGTTGCGGGTCAGCTCCAGCCGCTGCCCGTCCACGGTCAGTGTTCCGTCCGACACGTTCAGCACCGCGCCGCCGCACGAGAGCAGGTGGGCGGCCGGGCCGAAGTCATAGGCCCGGCGCAGCATGGCCTGGACCTTGGCGGAGAGGACCTGCAGGTCGAAGGGCTTGGCCAGAAGATCGTCTCCGCCCAACTGCATGGCCATGACGGTGTTGACGCTGTCCCCAGCGGAGGTCAGAAACAAAATAGGCACTTTGGAGACCTTGCGGATCTCCTGGCACCAGTGATAGCCGTTGAAAAAGGGCAGGGAGATATCCAGCAGCACCAGCTGCGGGTCAAAGGCGGCGAACTCCTGGAGAACCCGGTCAAAGGCCTGGGCGCAGCGGACGGTATAGCCCCAGCCCTCCAGATGCCGCTTGACGGCACCGGCGATCACCTCGTCATCCTCCACCAGAAAAATACGGTACATGGCCCCACCTCCTTGATAGGGGAAAGGGTATCACCATGTCCCAAGCTTGTCAATCGTTGGGGCGGAGCCGGGAAGCACTCTGCTTTCCGGCGGCGGCAAAGTATTTGCAAAATAGGCGCCGCTGAAGTAAAATAGTAAAAAAATACGCAGCGTATGCGATTGAGGTTTCATATGAAAGTTGATTTTGACAGTCCGATCCCTCTGTATTTTCAGATCCAGCAGCAGCTCCGGGAGAAAATACTGGACGGGACCTACGCCTACGGCAAGGAAGTTCCCACGGAGATGGAGCTTTGCGAGATGTTTGGCGTCAGCCGGTATACTGTGCGTCAGGCACTGGACGGCCTGGTGAAGGAAAATTTGATCCAGCGGAAAAAGCGCAAGGGCACCATCGTCACCTATAACCAGGAATACCCGCGGATCAGCAGCATCCTGGGCCGCGTGAGAAAAAACCAGCAGTACCGCCTGTTCAAGTGTGAGCGGCGGCCTGCCACAGATTCCATCCGGGCGCTGCTGGGCGAAAAGGAACTGGAGGAGGTCGTGTTTTTCTGCCGGGGGCAGATCGCGGACGGACAACTGGTCTCCGTGGACAGCATCTATCTTCCGCCTCGTTGGACAGAGGGGATCACAGAGCATCCGGAAGAGAGCATCATGCTCCATCGCTGGCTGGAAAAGACCAACTCCATCTTGCTGGATTACCGGATGGACATCTCCGTGGGCAAGCTGAGCGGGGAGGAACAGACGCTGACAGGCATCGAACACAATGAGCCGGTCCTGACCATGTATACCAGAGGCATGTGCAAGTCGGAGTGCGTTTTTGTGGGGAAGACTGCGTTTGTGGAGAACCTGTGCTACATCAATTTGAACTTCGATACTGTGGGAAACAAGCTGAGCTTCTCGGAATTTGCCATTGACAAGGGAGATATCGACCAGCGATACAGCGTGTTTTCCTGAATCCGGCGGAGCAGCCGGTTGGTAAGGTTGCAATAAAAAGGGAACAAAAATTTGTCAGACTCACCTGTCAGATCAAATTGACAGGTGAGTTTTTCTGTGCTATTTATATGTATGGACAATTAATTGTACGTACATATAAAGAACGAGGAGGCAATTTCGTGCATGTTGACATGGGTTGAAAAAAGCATTCAGCAGCGGGAAGCGGTGCTCTGCGGAGCATCCAGAAAAATCTGGGAATTGGCGGAGGTGAAATACCACGAGCAGCACTCTGCACAGGTGCTCAAGGATTTATTGCAGAAGGAGGGCTTCCGGGTGGAGCAGGCAGCCAGTGAACTGCCCACGTCGTTTATAGCCGCCTACGGCGCAGGCGCGCCGGTGATCGGCCTCCTGGCCGAATATGACGCGCTGCCCGGACTGCGGCAGGACGCCTCGCCGGTGGAGAGCAGCCATAACGGCAACGGACATGGCTGCGGACATAATCTGCTGGGCGTTGGTGCTGTCGGCGCGGCGCTGGCGGTGAAGGACTTTCTGGACCGGGAGGGCTGCCCGGGCACGGTCAAGCTCTTCGGCTGCCCGGCAGAAGAGTCCGGCGGCAGCGGAAAGGTCTATATGGCGCGCGCCGGCTGCTTTGACGGGCTGGACGCCGCCTTGAGCTGGCACCCCAACGATTTCAATGCCGCGGCGCTGCCCCGGACGCTGGCCAATTTCCAGGCCCGCTTTTCCTTCCACGGGCGCACGGCCCACGCAGGCATGGCACCGGAACAGGGCCGCAGCGCGCTGGATGCCTGCGAGCTGATGAATGTGGGCGTCAACTATCTGCGGGAGCATGTGATCCAGGGGGCGCGGATCCACTACGCGTATTTGAACGCGGGGCTGCCAGTGGCCAACGTGGTGCCGGACTTTGCCATGACGCACTACAACGTGCGCGCGCCGAAGATGAGCCAGGCCAAGGAGATCTTTGCCCGGATCGTGGACATCGCAAAGGGCGCCGCGCTGATGACCGGCACCTCCATGGAATACCACGTGTGCGGAGGCATGTACGACTATGTGCCCAACGGTCCGCTCAGCAAGGCCATGCACGAGGCGTTCTGCCAGGTGGGGGCGCCGGCCTTTGACGAGGCGGACATGGACCTGGCCCGGCGCTTCCGGGTGACGGAGCCGGAGGAGAAGCAGCAGGCACTTGCAAAAAGAGGGCCTGTGCTGGATACGGCTGTGCCCGCGCAGCTGAACCTGAATTTGACCATGGGCGGGTCCACGGATGTGGGAGATGTGAGCTATATCGTCCCCACGGCCCAGGCGGCCATTGCCTGCGCGGCAGTGGGAACGGGAGCGCACACGTGGCAGTTTGCGGCCCAGGCCGGCGGCAGCATCGGAGAAAAGGGCATGCTGACGGCGGCAAAGGTCCTTGCGCTGACGGCCATCAAGGCCATGCAGGACCCGGCGCTGCTGCGTGCGGCAAAAGAGGAATTCCTGGATCAGATCGGCGGCAGCTATGTGTGCCCGCTGCCGGATGACGTTGTGCCGGAGAGAGGAGAAGCGTGATGGCTGGCTATTTTGACATTATGAACGGCACCCCCTTGTACCTGATGGTGATCGCCTCCTTGGTGATCATCGGCGGACTGTGCGTGGTGGTGGCCGTGCGGGCCTACCGGCGGGCAGGTGAGCTGGGAATGGACAAGGGCACCCTGATGACCATCATCCGTGCCTCCGCCATTTATACCATCGCGCCCTCCCTGGCCATCGTGATCGGACTTTTCTCCCTGGCACCGGTTTTGGGCATCCCCTGGTCCTGGTTCCGCCTGTCGGTGCTGGGCGCGGTGAACTATGAGCTGATGGCTGCGGACATGATCGCCACGTCCTCCGGCTACGGCTCTTTGGCGGAGCTGGCCCAGTCCAACGATCCGTCCCTGACCGGGACCATCATGCTCACCATGAGCGTGGGCATCCTGGTGGCGCTGATCTTCTCCCTCATCTGCGGAAAGAAGATCCAGGGCGGCGTGAGCGGCGTGATGGAAAAGCACCCGGAAAACGGCGCACTGCTGATGGCGTCGTTCTCCCTGGCCATCGTGGTGGTGTTCGGTCCTATGCAGATGGTGAGCGGAACGGTCAAGATGCTGACGTTCCTGGTCAGCATGGTCATCACGCTGGTGCAGCTGCTGCTCATCAAGAAATTCCGCCTGAACTGGCTGAAGAATTTCACCCTGGCAAACGCGCTGCTGCTGGGTATGGTCTGCTCTGTGCTGCTTGAGAAGCTGTTTGGATAAGAGGAGGGCAACATGAAAAAAGGACAACGATCCTATATTGACCGCTCCCACACGGTGGGGCGGGTAGGCGAAGTGATCTCCTGCCTTTTGATGCTGGGGATCCCCATCGCCATCATGACTACATACGATGTCTGGCCGGAGTGGTCCTCGTTCCTGGTGACGGCCGGCAGCCTGCTGGCTGTCTTCGGCCCCATCAACATTGCCGGCGTCATCTCCTACATGCCCATCCTGGGCACCGGCTATTACATCGGCGCCATTACGGGAAACATGGCCAACCTGAAAGCGCCCTGCGCCCTGAACGCCATCGACGTGGCCAAGGTCTCCCTTGGCACGGAGGAAAGCGACGTGGTGGCCTCTCTGGCCGTGGCGGTTTCGTCCCTGGTGACCATGATCGTTATTGCCCTGGGCGTGGTGCTGCTGGTGCCGCTCCAGCCGTTTTTGATGTCGGAGAATGTGCAGATCGCAACGCAGAACATGATCCCCGCCCTGTTCGGCTCCCTGACGCTGACCGTGCTCATGAGCAACCGCAGCGGGCGCTATGAGATCCGGGGCCAGTGGAAAATGGCGGTGGTGCCCATGCTGATCGTGGTGCTCATCCACGTGTTCGTGGTCTCTCTGACGGGAAAAGAGGGCGTGGTCATGCTGCTGATCCTGCCGGTGCTGCTGCTTTGCGGCATCGCCCTGAAGAAAAAGGGCTGGATCCGCATGGTGCCCATTGAGAAGACCGACAGGCACGCAGCGTGAGAAAGGAGCAAACAGATATGGATAAAGTTCTGGGTATTATCGGAGGAATGGGCCCGGCGGCCACGGTGGATCTGATGGACAAGATCATCGCCGCCACGCCGGCCCGGTGCGAGGAGGATCATATCCGCATGCTGGTGGACTGCAACCCCAAGCTGCCGAACCGGCAAAGCGCCATTCTGGAGGGGACCAAAAGTCCCCTGCCGGAGATGATTGCCATGGCGCAGGGACTGGAGCGCGCCGGCGCGGATTTCCTGATCCTGGGCGCCAATACGCCCCACTATTATTTTGACGACATTCAACGCGCTGTTGGGATCCCCATGCTCCACATTCCCAACGAGGCGGTGGCCCATATCCTCCGCTGCGGCGGGGACGTGCGGGCCGTGGGCGTCCTTGCCGCCAATGCGCCCATCCGGACGGGCCTGTTCCAGCAGGCCTGTGAAAAGGCGGGGCTTTCCGCCGTGGTGCTTCCGCAGCCCCAGCAGGAGGTCTTCCACCAGTCCATTTTTGATTTCAAGGTCAGCGGGGACAAGGAGGCCTTTGCCCGGGTGGTGCGGCAGAGCATGGACAAGCTGATCGAGCTGGGGGCCGGGGCCATCATCCTGGGCTGCACGGAGATCCCCATTGTGGCGTCGGGAGAATACCGGGGGGTGGCGCTGGTGGACCCCAACCAGATCATCGCGGAACGAGTGGTTGCCTATGCGAAAGCTGTCTGAGGGCTCGGGAAAGCTTCACGCCTTGGGACGCCTGGCCGCGTCGTTCCTGAAGATCGGCGTCATCGGCTTCGGGGGAGGAAGCGCCCTGATCCCGGTCATGGAACGGGAGCTGGCGCAGGGGCAGACGGAGCTTTCCCGGGAGGATTTCCTGCGCCATACGGTGGTGGCCAATATCACGCCGGGGGCGCTTCCGGTGAAGCTGGGGGCCACCTGCGGCCTCCAGCTGTCCGGCGTGGCCGGCGCGGCAGCCGGCGCGCTGCTGGTGTCCCTGCCGGGCACGCTGATCTGTCTTTTGCTGTTGAATCTGTTCACGCTTGCGGGAGAAACGGCTATCCGCTTCATTTCCTATGCGTCCGTGGGCATCAGCGTGTACATCGTCTTTTTGCTGGCACAGTACACCTGGAAGGTGCTGCAAAGCGGAAAGCGGAGCGTTGCCGCCGCCATCTGCGCCGGAGCGTTCCTGGCTACCTGCGGCTCGGAGCTGCGGCAGCTGGGGGCCCTGGTGGGACTGCCGGTGGGGCAGTCTGTTCCGCTGCTGGATATCTCCACCATTGAGCTGATGATCGTGACGTTCTTTGTGCTGATGATCCTGAACCGCATCCGCACCAGGGTCCAGGCGGTGCTGGTGGCCCTGGAGGCAGGGGCGTTCGTGCTGCTGTCCGGAAAGACGGCCCAGGCGCTGCATCTGGAAACTGCCCGCTGGATCGTCATAGGAGCCATGGCAGTGACGCTGCTGGCATTTTTGGCGCGTTCCACGGGACACGGGAAACGGCGGGTCAAGCTCTCTCCCGCGGTGATGGCGGCGGCGCTGGCCTTTATCCTGCTGCCGATTGCCTTTATGGCGGTCGTAGCCGTGGTGTGCCGGGACGGCGCCGTGCTCTCCTTCGGCAAAGACGTCATGCTCTCCACCATGGTGTCCTTCGGCGGCGGAGAGGCATACGTTTCCGTGGCGGACGGTTTTTTCGTGCAGACGGGCATCGTGTCCGCGGAGGAATTTTACACGCAGCTGGTGGCGGTGGCCAACGCGCTGCCCGGCCCTATCCTGGTGAAGATCGCGGCGGGAACAGGCTTTTTGTTTGGGAAGAGCTGTCTGGCCGGCAGCTGGCTCATGGCGGCGATATCGGCCCTTTTGTCCATCGGCGTGTGCGGTGGAGTGGCCATTGTGGTCTCCGGCGTCTATGAGGCGTATCAGGACAGCAGCCTGATCAAAAATCTGAGCATGTACATCCTGCCGGTCATCGGGGGCATGCTTTTGTCCACCTCCTGCGCCATGTTTGCCGAGTCGGCCAAGACCGTGGCGGCGGCAGGGGGCTCTGCGGGCATGGCTCTGCTGGTGATGACGCTGTCCGTGGCGGCCATGTGGGTGGTGCAGAAAAAGACCCGCATCAAGGACAGCGCTTTGCTGGTCCTCGGGGCGGGCGTGAGCTTTATTGTGTTGTTTGTGCGTTTTTCCCTGCTTGGGTGAAAGCGCGGAATATGTTCCAATATGGAGAGGAGAGAACCTGCAATGGAGAATGGCAAAAGCGGCCGTACTTCAAATTTTTGGGCGATCACGCCGATTTTGATTTTTATCGTGTTGTTTTTGGGCAGCGGCATCGTGTGCGCGCAGCTGGGATATGAAAAACCCTTTTCCCAGTTCCCCGCCTGCCTGGGGGCGTATATCGCCCTGCTGGCGTCCTTTTTCATTCTGAAGGGGTCGTTTTCCGAGAAGTTTCAGTGGATGCTCAACGGCATCGCCCGGCCCAATATCGCTATCCCCATCATCGTGATGGCTCTGGCGGGCGCCTTTGTGGCGGTGGCGGACGCCTGCGGCGGCGTGGACTCGGTGGTGGGCCTGTGCCTGAACTATATGCCCACCTCTGTGGTCACCGCGGGCTTTTTCGTGATCGGGTGCATCGTGTCCTTTGCCAGCGGCAGCACCATCAGCACGGTGGCTGCACTGGCGCCCATCGCGCTTTCGGTGGCCGCCGGCGCGGGGATCTCCCTGCCGGTCATGGTGGGCAGTGTCATGGGCTCTGCCATGTTCGGAAACAGCATGAGCCCCATTTCCGACTGCACCATCGTCTCCAACAGTGTGATGGGACTGGGCGCGGCGAAAGGCCCCAAGGACAAGCTGCTCTCCCAGATCAAGATCTATGCCATCCCCTTTGCGGTAACGCTGGTGTTTTTGCTGCTGTTCGGCCGGCCCAACGGCCAGGTGACGCTGGGCACCTATGAGGTGAATTTTGCCGCCATTTTGCCCTATATCGCCATTTTGACCCTGGCTTTCATGGGTGTCAATTTTGTCATCTCTCTCAGCGGCGGCATTTTCCTGGGGCTGTTCATCGGCATCGCCCAGGGGCAGTTTACCGTGCTGGAGGGATGCCAGACCGTGGCTTCCGGCATGTATGATATGGCCAATATGATCCTGCTCTTTATTTTCATGGCCGGCAACATCGGCATGATCTCCCAGGCCGGCGGCGTGGACTGGGCGGTGGACCAGCTGACCCGGTTCATCCGGGGCAGACGCTCGGCGGAGATCGTCATCATGCTCGCGTGCATGCTGGTGACGGGCTTTGTCGCCAATGATACCATCCCCATGGTCACGCTGGGCGACATCATCCGGGACATCTGCCGCAAGTACAGGATCGACCCGCGCCGGGCGGCCTGCCTCATCCCCATCGCCACGGCGTCCACGGCGGTCATGATCCCCTATACGCCGCCGTGCCTCATCATCGCGGGGCTGATCGAGGAGAGCGGATACAATACTTCCTTTATTTACAGTATCCCCTGCAACGTGTTTGTGCTGCTGGTGCTGGTAATGGCGGTGGTGACCGTGTTTATCCCGTTTTCCAGCAAGCACTTTGCCAAAAATCCGTGGGATTTTGAAAAGGAGGCACTGCGCTCGGACTTGGTTGCCAAATAAAAGCGCAAATAGGATTGTCTTGAGAAAAAGCGCTCTGCCGCATGGAAGATCGGACAACATCAAGCGCCCGCCGGGATTCCCCCGGCGGGCGCTTTGCCGTGTTTACAGACGCTGGCAGAAAAGTCCGTGCTCCGTGCAGTACCAATACAGGGTGCTGTGGGGAAGCGCGGGCATGCGCAGCTGGAGCCCCCACTCGGGGTACTGCTTGCGCAGCAGGACGCTGTCATCGTTCACAAGCGCCACGAAGGCAATGTAGTGCTGCTTGGTCATGGGGTGGTCCGACGTGATGAACAGCTCGTTTTCCACGTCCTCCACCCGCAGCTGCTGGTCCGCATCTGCCGGCTGGGCCTGGAGAGCGGTCAGCTTTTTGCCGCAGCAGGACACGGATGCGTCCCCCAGAGCGGTGATGATGTTGCCGCAGGTGGGGCAGATATAAAAGCGCGTTTTTTTCATGTTTCCTCCCAGAAGTGTGTTTGGGTCCAGGGAACCGGACAGCAGCGACTCCATATCCACGGAGAATACCTGCCCCAGCCGCTCCAGCAGGGAGATGTCCGGGCATCCCTGTCCCGTCTCCCATTTGGAAACGGCCTTGCTGCTGACGTGGATGGCTTCCGCCAGCTGGGATTGGGTCATGCCCTGCTCCTTGCGCAGGCGGCAGATGAGCCCTCCGATTTTCACTGTGTCCATTTGGATCCCCTCCTGGTGATGAATGATAGCACACGGGGCGGAAAACATGCAATCCACGCTCCGTAGACCCGCATTTTACGTCCCGGGTGCGGTCGGCCCGGGAACAGGCAGCTCCAGCGCCATGTAGATCAGCTCCGGCATGGGGGAGCCGTTGTAAGAGGGCACCTCTCGAAATCCCAGGTCCCGGTAAAGGGCGATGGCGCCGGTGAGAAAGGGGAAGGTGTCCAGCAGCACCTGGCGATAGCCGATGGCGGCCGCGTCTGAAAGAATGGTCTCTACCAGGCGGCGGGCATAGCCGTGTCCCCGGAAGTCCGGATGGACATACAGCCGCTTGAGCTCGCAGCGCGATCCGTCGATCCGGCGCAGGGCCACGGTCCCTGCGGGAACGCCGCCGCAGCGCAGCAGATAGAGCCGCCCGTGGGGACGGCCGTATTTTTCCTCCAGGTGGGAAAGCTCGTGGCTGTAATCCTGCCGGGCCAGGTACCCGGCAAAGTCCGGGGCCTGCCGCAGAAGGTCCCGGGTATAGGCTTCAAACAGGGCGCCCACCTCGTCCGGGTGGCGGCATCCGTCCAGCAGCAGCGTTTCCATGGCCATGTCTCCTCTCGGTATGGATGCTGTCATTATAGCACAGAACAGGAAAAAAACCATGGAAAAGGAATTTGCCTCCCAGGCGGATTTGCGGTAGTATAGGGAAAGCAAAACGGCCGCCAGGCGGCCGGGAAACGAGAGGAACATCCATGCCCATTTGCGTTGAACAAGCGGTGGAGCTGAGCCGCTCTGCCGCCCGCTTGCTGGAAGAGGAGGAAATACCGCTGTCCCAGGCCCTGGGCCGGACGCTGAGCCGCCCGCTTTTTGCGCTTTGCCCCCAGCCGCCCTTTGACCGTTCGCCCCTGGACGGCTACGCCCTCCGTGCCGCTGATATCGCGTCGGCGTCACCCCAGACGCCGGCGCTGCTGCGGGTAGCAGAAAAGGTGTGCGCCGGGCAGGTGCCCTGCCATCCGCTGGCACCGGGACAGGCCGTGCGGATCATGACCGGCGCCATGCTGCCGCCGGGGGCGGACTGCGTCATCCGGCAGGAGGACACGGACCTGGGCGAGGAATGGGTGCGGGTATTCCGCTCTGCGGCGGCGGGGGAAAACCGCTGCCTTGCCGGGGAGGAGTATGCGGCGGGGACGCTGCTGCTGGACCGGGGCACCCGGGTGGACGCCGCCGCGCTGGCAGTGGCCGCCGGTGCCGGCATGGAGCGGCTGTGGGTGCGCCGCCGTGCCCGCACGGCCGTCATTGCCACGGGGGACGAGCTGTGCGCACCGGGATGTGCGCTGCCGCCGGGAAAAGTCTACGACGCCAACACGGCCTATCTGGAAGCGAGACTGCGGCAGCTGGGCACGCCGCCGGACGCGAGCATCCGGTCCGGCGATACGCTGGAGGGCATCGTCCGCGCGCTGGAGGCATGCGCCGGGTGTGATCTGATCGTCACCACCGGCGGGGTCTCCGTGGGAGAGCGGGACCTGATGGAGCAGGCGCTGACGGCCTGGGGGGCGGAGGTGGTCTTCCACGGCGTTGCCATGAAGCCGGGCATGCCCACGCTGTTGGCCCGCCGGGGCGGCAGGGTGGTCCTGTCCCTCTCCGGCAATCCCTTTGCGGCCGTGGTGGCGTTCGAGCTGTTTGGCCGGCCTATTTTGGGGCGGATGATGGAGGATGCGGGCTTGGAGATGGAACGAACGACGGCCCTGGCCGCTGCGAATTTCCAAAAGCCCGGCGGCGCGTCCCGGCGGTATCTGCGGGGGCGGCTGAAAAACGGCACCGTCACTGTGCCCGGCGCCCAGCGCAACGGCCAGATGCGGAGCATGGTGGGGTGCAATTGCCTGGTGGAGCTGCCCGGCGGCGTCATGCGCCGGGGCGACCGGGTGGACGTTTTGATTTTGTAAGGAGAGGAGGCGGCCGGATGGCGATTTCCCCGGAGCGCTGCGGCGCGGTGATTTTGTGCGGGGGACAGTCCCGCCGCATGGGAAGGTGCAAGGCACGGCTGATGGTGGACGGCGTGCCGGTGCTGCACCGTTTGGCCGGGGAGCTGTCCTTTTTTGAAGAGCGGCTTCTCTCCGCCAACGATGCCGCCCTGGGCGCGGGCCTTTCCTGGACCGTGGTGGAGGACCGCTTTCCGGGGCTGGGGCCGGGAGCGGGACTCCACGCGGCGCTGCTGGCGTCGAAAAAGGAGGCGCTGCTGTGCGTTCCCTGCGATCTGCCGACCTTTTCAGAGCAGGCGGCCCGATGCCTGCTCTCCCACTTTCCCCGGGACTGCGCCGCCATGGTTTGCCGGGACGGAGCGGGACGGCTCCACCCTCTGTGCGGCATTTATACCAGGCGGATGCTGCCGGCGCTGGAGCGGCGTCTGGCCGCGGGGCGCTGCCGGATGACGGAGCTTTTGGAGGATGTGCCCACGGTGGTGCTGGACACGGCGCAGCTGCTGCCGGATGGCGTGTTTTTCAATATGAATACACCTGCGGATTATTACCGGGCGGAAGAGATCGTGCGGATAGAAAAACAGCGCGGCAGAGCCGGCTCGTAAAGCGGCTCTGCCGCACTGTTTGCGGCGAGCTTATGAAGCGGAGGGCGGGGACGCTTTTTTGCGGGCGCGAATGGCTCGGTGCAGCTGCCCGCCCCATTTTTTGAGCGGCTTCCAGAAAATCAGAAGGAAGCCGGCGATGATCAGCAGACACAGCAGGCCGACCAGAAGCTCCAGGTCGTACTCGGCGATGAAGTATTGGAGGCTGTGTCCCGTTTGTTCGCTGCTCCAGTGATACCATTTTTGCCCCGCGGCGTCGTAGGAGATGCGGGGGACCATCACGGCGATGGCGCGGGAGAGAAGATAGATGACGAAATTGCCCAGC
The DNA here is from genome assembly GCA_963557435.1 of uncultured Dysosmobacter sp. Lineage (GTDB taxonomy): Bacteria > Bacillota > Clostridia > Oscillospirales > Oscillospiraceae > Oscillibacter. The sequence goes on along the minus strand of CAUWEK010000018.1, from coordinate 9,681 downwards.
AGACCGGCTCCGGCCAGGCACACGCCGGCCAGGCGCCGTTTTTTTTCGCCGGACCAGCCGCCGGGTTGCGCTGAGACCGGCGGCGTGGGATCGCAGTCGTCACTGAGCAGGCTGTCGGCGGTGACACCGAAGAGCCGGCTCAGCTGCAGCAGATTGCCGGCGTCCGGCAGGGCGCTTCCGGTCTCCCAGCGGGAGACGGCTTGCCGGGAAACGCCCAGCTGATCCGCCAGCGCCTCCTGTGAAAGCCCCTGCTGCTTACGCAGGAGCTGGATCTTTTCCGAAAGATGCATGGTCTTGACCTCCTGTCAGGATGGCTCCAGTATAGCAGACGGAGCGGTGCAATGCCACCGCATCTGCGCGGCAGGGGCGCAACAAGAGGTTACACCTTGAAAAAAGAGCCGTTTTTCCTGCTGACATGGGCGGATGCCCTCCGGAAGTTGCCATGGCGCCGGGGATCGATCAGCCGCCCAGGGTCACATCCTGCTTTTGGTACCACGCCAGCGCCTGATGGAAATCCTCCGGCTGAAAATCGGGCCACAGTCGGTCCACCACGTAAAAATCCGCATAGACGGACTGCACCGGCAAAAAGCCGGACAGGCGGCGCATCCCGCCCCAGCGGATCACCAGCTCCACCCGGGAGACATCGTGGGAGCGGAGCTGGCCGCAGATCTTGTCCCGGCGTGTGCCGGGCTGATTCAATTGGGCCAGGTCCCACTCCCACCCGTAGTTCACAAGAAAGTTGACGCGGGTGCCGCCGCCGTTGAAATCCGTTCGGGTGGTGTACGGCAGCAGCGCCCGGGGAAATGTAGGGGCGTCTCGGTCGCCGATCACAAGAAGGGAGACCGCCTCCGATGTGATCAGCTCCACGGCGTCCACACAGGCCTGCGAAAAGGCCCGGACCTGTTCCGGCGGCCGCCCGCAGTTGTCGGTCGTGAATCCATAGTACGTGATCTCCTGAACGCCCGCCTGTTTGGCCAGCCGCAATAGCTCCAGTCCGGGCGTGAGGCCGTGGGCGTAGCCGTCCTTTTTCTCCAGTCCTGCCTGTTTGGCCCAGCGCCGGTTCCCGTCCGGAATGATCCCGATGTGTTTTGGAATGCGCATGAAACCACCTCCTTCCCACTGAGTATGGGGCGGCGGACGTGGATTTATACATAAAATGGAAAAACGAACCCCGGCAGACCAGCGCCAGTCTGCCGGGGTTCGTTTTGTTGTGATGCTTACAGCAGGAAGCCCGCGATCACGTACAGCACCATGGACGCACCGGCAAAGCACAGGACGTAGGGGGCCTGGGTCTTGACGTGGTCGATGATGTTGCAGCCGGTGGTGGCGCAGGACATGATGGTGGTGTCGGAGATGGGGGAGGCGTGGTCGCCGAAAATGGACCCGCCGAACATGGCGCCGGCCACCAGCGGCACGTTCACGCCCATGTTGATGGCCATGGGGATGGCGATGGTGCCCATGATGGCCATAGTGCCCATGGAGGTGCCGGTGGCGAAGGACAGCAGCAGGGAGATGAGGAAGGTCAAAAGCGGCAGCAGGGCCGGGGTGAGCAGCTGCATGAAGATGGAGGAGAGGTAGTTGCCGGTGTCCAGGCTCTTGACCAGCGTGCCCATGGTCAACCCGAAGAGCAGCACGAAGAAGATGGGCAGCATGGTGGACATGCCCCGGATGATCTCATTGATGAGCTGGTCCAGGGTAAACAGCCGCTCGGCCATGCACATGACGGAGATCACCAGCAGGGAGATCATGCAGCCCCACAGCAGCGCCTGCATGCCGTCGCCCTGGGTGGGGTTGCCGTTGCCGGAGACGCACAGGGCCGTCAGAATGGTGCCGATCATCACCAGCATGGGCACGAGCATGTTCTTGGCCCGGGGCTTGACGCCGCTGAGCGGCGCATTGGTTTCAGCGGCCTCTTTGTCCACGGAGGCGGGGTCATCCAGCTCACCGGTGGTGGCTGCCCGCAGCTCCGCCTTGCGCATGGGGCCGAAGTCCAGGGGGAACAGGGCCACCAGCAGGGCGAAGACCACCGCGATGATGCAGTAGAAGTTCAGGGGGATGGACTGGATGAGCACGGTGATGGCATCCTCCTCGGGCACACCGCCGGAGGTGAGGTAGCCGGTCATGGCTGCCAGCCAGCCGCTGAGGGGGAAGAGCACGCACCAGGGAGTGGAGGTGGTATGTACCAGGAAGGCCGCCTTTTCATGGGGCAGCTTCAAGCTGTCGTTGAGGGGACGGGAGACGGAGCCGGTGACCATGCAGCTGAGGGAGCCGGAGGTGAACACCACGATGCCCAGCAGCCAGGTGAACAGCGCCGCTGCCCGCTTGGAGCGGATGATGCCCCGCTTTTTGACCATGATGTCCACAAAGCCCTCGATGCCGCCGGAGCGCTCGATCATGTGGATCAGGGCGCCGATGAGCAGCATGGACAGCAGCACGATGGTGTTGCCGCTGCTGGCGAAGGTGTTCACAAGGCCGTAGAAGGTGTCGTTGAGGCCCACGATGGGGTTGAAGCCGCACAGGATGAGGCAGGCAAGAAAAATACCGATGAGCAGGGAGATGAATACGTTTTTCAGCACCAGCGCCAGCACGATGGTGACCAGGGGGGGAACGATGGACCAGATTCCATATTGCATATGCAGGACCTCCTAAAAGCAGATTGCGGTTTTGCCGGGACCATAGCGGTGCTTAGCCCCGGACGGAGCGGCCCAGGTCGCCCCGGACGATCTTGCCGTCCCGGGCCGCCAGGCAGCCGCCCAGGAAGACATAGTCGATGCCCGCGGGGGGCAGGGTGGGCTGTTCAAAGGTGGCCCGGTCGGCCACCCGTTCCGGGTCGAAGATGACTACATCGGCGTCGGCGCCCACGTTCAGCCGGCCTTTCCGGCCAAGCCGCAGTTTTTCGGCCGGCATGGCGGTCATCCGGGCCACGGCGTCGTAGAGGGATACCTTGCCCGGTCGGACGAACTCCGCCAGCAGCCGGGGGAAGGACCCGGCGGCCCGGGGATGGCCCTGGCCGTAGTTCATGATGCCGTCGCTGGCCAGCATGACGTTGGGGTGGGAAAAGGCCAGGTCCACGTCGCTGCCCTTCATGACATAGCACACCGTCAGGCAGTCCGGATCGTCCCGCCGGACCTCGTCGAAGATCTCCTTGGTGCAGCGCTGTCCCTTGTACTTGCCCTGGCTGAGCTCGATGACGTCGTAGCCGCACTGGTAGCGCTCCAGCCAGCCTGGATCGTAGGTGGTGGAGCCCAGGGTGGTGGAAAAGGCATAGTAGGGGTAGCAGTCACAGCTGACCCGCAGGCCGTTCATGTGGTATTCGTCCACCAGCCGGAGGAACGCCTCCATCTGCCCGAAGCCTGCCATGGAGCCGATGTGGGACACCTGGACCGGCAGTTCCAGATCCCGTCCCACGTCCAGAAACTCCCGGGCGGCGTCCATGATCTCCCCCGCGTCGCTGCGCAGGTGGGCGGCGATGAGCTTGTCGGCGCAGCGGCATACCGCCGCCGTCCGCTCCAGCTCCCGGCGGTCGATGCCGGGGGAATAGCGGATGCCGTAGGAGATGCCCAGGCACCCCCGTTCCAGGGCCCGGGCCAACTCCCGCTCCATGGCCTCCAGCTCCGGCTCCGTCACCGGGGTATATTTGTCACCGTGGCCGCAGCGCTCCCGGAAAAAGGCCTCGCCGGCCAGCATTCCCACGTTTACCGCGGCGCCGAAGCGGTCCACCAGGTCCAGGTAGTCCGCCGGGTGGTACTGGTTGATGCCGCACTGGCCGCCGATGGCGGTGGTGACACCCATACGGAGCATGCAGTTGAAAATGGCCGTGTTCTCGGCGTTTTCGATCCTGCCGTCGGGACCCACCGGGTCCTCATGCATGTGGATATCGATAAAGCCGGGGGCGACCACCCGTCCCGCGGCATCCACTACCTGATCTGCTGCGGGCTCCTGCCGGGTCACCTGCGCCACCCGGCCGTCCTCCAGCAGCAGGTTCAGCCTGGCCTGGACACGGTTGGCCGGATCCACCAGCAGACCGTTTTTGATGAGCGTTTTCATGGTTGGAAAATCCTTTCTGCTCCGCTCGCTTCCAAAACGGGCGGAGCCGGTTTTTTACCATGTTAGAGGGAAAAAGCACATCCGTCAAGGGACTTGTTTCCTTTTTTTCGCTTTTTTTGCAGCTAATAAAGTAAAAAATGGATAAAATTGGGGGAAATTAGCAAAAAAAGTCCCCGCATTTGACCGGGAGGAGAAACGCGGGGCGGGCGGCGGAGCAGGCTCTGCCGCGCCGGAAAGTTTTATTATCGCTCCGGAAAGAGCCTGCCGAACAGCCAGTGGGTGAAGGGGGCGGCGGCAAACATATTCCAGAAAAAGGCCATGGGGAAGTTTTTCAGTACCGTCCCCACCCAGATGCCCGGCAGCTGCGTCACCGGGGCACCGCCCAGGAGCACGTTGAACAGCAGGGAGGCTACCAGACTCATGGTAGGACACATGACTGCGACGGTGCCGGCCTGGCGCATCAGGCGGCAGAAATAGGGATTGTCCCGGGTGGGATCACAGTGGCGCGCCCCAATGGCGGCGCCCAGCCGGTTTCCCCAGAGGTTGGAGAACAGCAGAACAAACAGTCCCATGTAGGCGGCCTCCTTCAGGGCCTCCCAAAAGACCAGGTTGGTGATGCTGCTCAGCCCGCCGGGCTGGAGATGGAAGCCCATCTTGAAGGCAATATTGTAGACCTCCATGCCGTACGCCATGGCATAGGACATGATGACTCCGAAGAGAAATCCCTGGATTTTGTTTTTTGGCATGCTGCCGCTTCCTTTCCGTTTTAAGTAAAACAATAAAAAACGTGCAGCATCCAACTGGATTTACGCAGTGAATGCTACACGTTTCGTTTTATTCTACTTCTCCGGCGAAGCGGGCGCAAAGGCAGTTTTGCACAAATTTGGCAACGGGTCTCCCGGGGCGGGCCATGCATAAAAACCGGACTATGTACATTGAGGCGCATGGGCGATTCTCTCCGGATGAAACTGGCTGCCTTGTGAAAAACATTCGGAGGAAGGTCTGACGTTCAAACGGAGGCCTCTTACCGGGAAGCTTGCAGTTCCTGGCACAGAAGGTCCTGGGCGTCCTGGACACAAAAGAACATCTCCTGGGAAATGGAGCGGCCTACGTCGCTGGCAAGGAGCTGCAAAGAGCGGCGGAAGGCATCCGGATAGTCCTGAAAATCCTCAATGTATTTCAAAAGGTGCAAAGCGGTGGACGTCAGCTGGGCACTGGGGGGGATGGAGGCTGATTGGTCAGCGGGAAATCCGCTGCCGTCATAATTCTTGTGGTGCCAGCAGGCGATCTCGGCGGCATAGTCGGCAAAGGGGCCCGTCCCTGCCGCACCGGAGGCAAACAGCGCCTGGCCCAGAATGGTGTGCCGGTAATAGAGCTCCCGACTGGGCCCGGTGGGACCCTGGGCCGCCACGCTGTCCGGCAGGCCCAGAAGCCCCACATCACAGAGCGTGGCGGCGCGGCCGATGATCCCGGCATCCGCCGGAGCGATGCCGCCGCCGGGATAGAGACGGGCATACGCGGCGGCCAGAATGGCAGTGATGGCCCCCAGCCGCCGGTAATGGGGGAAGGAGAGGGCGGGCTTTTCCTGAAAAAACAGCTCCGCAAGAGATTCCCACTGGCGGCTTGGGTCCGATGCGCTGGACTTGCGAAGAGGCTCGGCGGCAGCGGAGGCGTCCAGTATGGTGGTTCCCGCCGGCCAGGCGTCCCGGACGGTTTGACATACCCGTTCCTGCGCGATCTGCGGATTGACCGGTTTTGCCAGAAAATCCACGGCGCCTTTTTCCACGGCGGTGAGCACATATTCCTCGCAGGGATCTGCGGTGATGAGGATGACCGGCAGATCCATGGTCTTCGGCGCAGCCTGAAGCTGCTGGAGCACCGAAAATCCGGCGCCCTGCCGCCCCAGGCAGATATCCACCAGCACGGCGCAGATCTGCTGGGTGTTGCGGCGGATATAGGCGATGGCGGGACGGGCTTCCTCAAAACAGGCTACCTGGAAAAGAGGCTTGAATACCTCGTTCAAAATGGCCAGATCTATGGGGGAATCATCAATAATCAGCAAGGTGTCCCGATACATATTGAACTCCTTTGACATGGTGGTGGGGAAGTTTGAGCCCCAAACGGCGCAGGCTCAGGGGGCCTGCCTGGGATCGTGGGCACACAGCGCGCCTACGGCGGAGCACAGCTGATCCACCAGGGGCGCGGGAGCGGTGCCTGCGGCCTCCTGGTTTTCGCTGACCGCCTTTTGCAGCTCGCTGCGAAGGACGAGGACGTCCCGGGGCGCGCTGATGCCGATGTTCACCTGCCCGCCGGGCTCAATGGACAAAATGGTGATGCTGATATTTTCTCCGATCATCACCGATTCGCCCTCTTTGCGGCTCAGTACCAGCATTATGACACCTCCCCGCGGGAAAGGGAATCCAGGCGGTGGCGCATGCCGTAGCCGCCGTCGTCCAGAATGACCTGCATGCCCCGGTGCAGATCCGGGTTGATGACCACCGGGCAGCGCAGGTTCAGCGTGCTTTCCCCCACAGGGTCCCGTACCACGCACATCACATAGTAACAAAGATCCTCGCTGCGCCCCACGCCCATCAGCTCCAGCGCCTCCGGCGCCAGCACGGGGGCGTAGTCGGGCTTGAGAGAGAAGGGATTCATGGCGATGAACGCCAGGGCCGGGGTTTTCACGCTTTGCAGGCAGAGCATGTTCCCGTCGCTGCCGGCAAAGGGCAGGAGCAAAAAGTCCTTCTCCTCCTCAAAGCCGAACAGCCCGCTGGGAAAATGCACCTCGTCGGCCGGATCGTAGTCGATGGAGCCAAAATATTTTGTGTTGAGCTGCATGTCGCGTCTCCTCTTTCACACGCTGATGTCCACAGGCTCATAGTCCGGGTCTGCGGACGGCGGAACGTACAGCGGACCGCCTACATATTTGATGATGACGTCCGGCCGCTGGGTCATGGTAAATTCGATGTCGCCCGGGACAAAAGTAAAGCTCATCTGCTGCATGCGCCAGTCGAAGTTCAGCTTGTCCATCTCGTAGCGGATGCTCATCTCGCCGCCGTCCCAGCTGATGTCCGCCCCCGTTTTGGGCAGAAATTCGATATTGAGGTTGGTGGGCTGTCCCACGGTCTGCTGCCTGGCCATCTGGGGGATCACGTCCTGACCGATCCGGGCCTCCATCATCATCCGGCCCTCCCGGGCCAGTACGGCGGTGGCCTGATAGGCGGCCTGTATGCCGGCCTGTGCCTGCTGGCGGATGACGGTGGCGGTGGTGGGCATGACCGAATTGCGGGCCTCAAAGGTGTCGATGTTGACCTGAATGGGCTTGCTGCGGATGTTCAGCCCGCCTTTGTCCCTGGAAATCTCTACCTGGGCCGTGCCCCGGGCATATTCCAGATGGGCCCGTGTCACCTTCATCTGGATCTCGATGGGGACAGTTTTGATTTCAATGAGCGGATCCATGACGATGAAAACTCCTTCCGTGCGCGGATGCGCAATGGCCTGCCTCAGCCGTCAGGCCAGATAGTCCATCAGGGACTGGGGGACCACATTGGTGCCTACCTGAAGGGCGGCGTTGTAGCTGGTTTGGGCGGAGACCAACGCGAGGATGGCCTCCACCTGGTCTACTTTTTCCACGCTGTTGAGCTCCGTATTCAATGAGTAGAAGGTGCTCTCCAGCTGGGTCTGGTTGGTTTGCAGAAACTTGGACTGAGTCTCCAGCTGGGTGTGCTGGCCGCTCAGAGCCTCCTGCGCCTTGGAGAGCTTCTCCATGAGACGCTCGGCGTCATCCTGGTCACCTGCGGAGCCCCAGGCGCCGGTGTCCTGGTTGTAGCCGCGGAACACCTCGGAAAGGCGCAGCATGATGGAGACGATGTTGGTGGGATCGCCGTCGGCGTCCACACCGACGCCGCCGATGAAGTCGGTGCCGGAGATGGCGGAATCAAAGGCGGTGGAGGGGACGACCTCGCCGTTTTCGTCCACTTCGAAGCCGATGCCGATGTCCACGTACTGATGCTCGCCGGACCATTTTTCCAGCATCTCCCGGTTGGACATGGGAGTGCCGTCGTCTTTGAGCACCTGGTTGCCGGCTTCGTCCTCATAGGGCTGATCCAACGTGGCGGGGTCGTCGATGCGGACGCCCCGGTAGGTCACATAGGTCCGGTCCCCGTCCTGCTCCAGGGCAAAGGGGGGATTCTGGGTGTCGGCACCGTTGAAGAGATAGCTGTCATCGTACTTGCCGTTGAGGCTTTGGATGATGGCCTCGGCACCGGAGTAGATCACATCTCCCTGGGTGTTCAGGGTGGAGAGGTTGGTGGCGTTGAGGCCCTTCAGGGCGGGGGCCTGGGCCAGATCCGTGACCAGCTTGTTGATCATATCGTCAGCCACGTCCCAGGCGGTGGAGAACTTGTTGAGCACCGTGGTATTGTTGGACGCCTGGGCGTTGGTGGCATTGAGGGAGCTGTGGATCTTGAACGCCCGGGTGGCTGCCGCCGGGTCGGCGGAGTAGGAGTCGAAATTCCGCCCGGTCATCATGGTGTTCATGGCCGAGTAGAGCTGATTGGTGTTTTTGAGCAGGTTCTTCTGATAGGTATAGAGGGTGCTGTTGGTGGTTACGCGAAGCATGTTCATTCACCTCGAAAGTCGGAACAAAAGTTACACCGTGCCGTTGATGAGAGAGTCCAGAGCCTCGTTGAGCACGTTCATGAGCCGGCAGGCGGCGGTATAGGCCTTCTGGTAGACCATGAGATTGGTGGCCTCGTCGTTGAGGTCCACACCCGTGACGCCCTCCCGGTCCACACTGATGCTGTCGGCGGTGACGATGTAGTTATTGAGCACGGCATCGGTGCTTTTTTGATCCTGGGCCAGAGTGGACTGGATCTTCAAAAGCATCTCCTCAAACGTACCGTGATAGGCGTCGCCGGCGGCGTCGGCCTGGATGTGCGTAGGGTCGAACTCCACTTTCTGATCAAACAGAGCCAAAAACCGAGCCAGATTGGAGGTGTCGCCGCTGGCGGCCTGTGGATCGGCGGTGGCCTGGATGGAGACGGTGCCGTTGGCCCAGCCCTGGGAGACGGAGATGTTGGCGGCGGTGATGCCGGTGGCGTCGTCGGAGTTGCTGCTGTTGCTGAAGAGATTGCCTCCGCCGGCAAGGCCGGTGTTGTTCAGCTTGTTCATGGCTGCGGCAAACTCACAGGCCAGGGAGTCCAGCGCCTTTTGATAGTAGGGAATGCCCCGTTTGACGGCGGCGTCCGGATCAGCGGCGGCGTCGGCGGTGGAGGCAAACTCTCCCTCCTCGGTCAAAAGCTCCCGGATAGACTGGATGGAGCCGTACAGGTCGTTGTCCAGCAGCACCACCGGATCGGTGTCGTTGGCGTCCTGCTTGACTCCGTCACTGTCCCGCAGGGCGTAGAGGTTGATGCGGAAGTCGTTGTCCTTGTCTGCCAGCAGCTGGGAGGCGTATTCCCCGTCCACCAGCGTGTGGTTGTGGGGCGGGTCCCCGGCCAGGGTGACGGTGAGCTTTTCCACCATGGTGCCGGCGCCTACGTCCTCCATGGAGTACTTCACGTCGATCTTCATGTATCCGCTCAGCTCGTCGAGCAGCTGGTTGCGGCTGTCACGCAGCTCCAGGCCCGGATC
>CAUWEK010000017.1:0-21374 GCA_963557435.1 uncultured Dysosmobacter sp. | reverse complement strand
CAGGGCTAAGGCGTCCGTTGTCCGCAGGGCACCATCGTCATTGCGGGCGGCTCCTAAAAGATACCAGAAGGACTGGCCATGGTCGTCGGTGATCTTGGCCGCCGCCAGGAGCTCCTCCCCCTTGGCCAGGGGGATGGCAGGCATATAGGCCTCCGCTGTCAGATACGCCTGCACATAGCCGTGCTGCTGCCACAGCTCCGCCGCCTCCGGAAGCGGGGCCGACCACAGCGGCTCCGCTGATCCGTTGGGAAAGACCGACAGCTCCACCTGCTCCAGCTCCAGAGGTACGCTGGAGTTGGGGTCGATGTGCAAGGTCAGTCCGCCGAACCGGACGGTCCCGGCACTCCAGCTGGTCTCCCAGCCTCCCTCTACCTCCAGACGGTAGTCTGCCGGGTCAGCGGATAACGTGTCCAGGGCCTCCGACCGGCTGACGCCTCCGTCGGTGATCGTCACGGTCAGCTCCACATGGCCGTCCATGGGCACTGCCCAGTGCTCTGCCTGAAAGTACCCGCCCTCCGTCCGCACAGCTTCCACGGAGCGCTGTTCTCCCGAGGCAGTCCGGGCGGTGAACACGGCCTGGGCATCGCCGGAAAAGGCGGCGGGATGGACGCGGACGGACAGGGTCATGGTCTTGGCCGTCAGGCTATAATCCTCCACAGAAGCAGTATAGTCGTCTATTATATTGGATTGTTCGGCTATAATAGTGGCAATTTGCCCGGTGATGGACTGGATCTGCTGCCCGGTGGTGGTCTCCACCGCCTGCAGCTCCTGCCGGATCTGCTGCAGCTGGTTCCACAGGGCGCTGCCAGCCAGCAGGGCCAGAACGAAAACCGCACCTGCCGCCAAGATGACCAGAGGCCGCTTCCGGCTGCTTCGGGCCTGCTGGGCGGCCAGATACTTTTCCGCGATGGCCTCCACGGCGGCCAGCTCCCGGTCTGTCAATTCGTGGGAGGGGGCGCCGGCTTCGGGCGCCGTGGCCGGGTCTGTGGCCTCCGCCGTGTCTTCGCAGGGGGCTACCGCCGCTTCGGCGGGAGGCTCCACTCCAAGCAGAGCGCCGATGGTGACGCCGAACAGGCGGCTCATGGCGATGAGCTTTTCCAGCTCCGGCACCGCGGCGTCGGACTCCCACCGGCTTACGGCCTGCCGGGACACGCCCAGCCGTTCCCCCAGGGCCTCCTGGCTGAGCCCGGCGGCCTTTCGGAACGCCTGGATGCGGCCGCCCAGGGTCTTTGCTTGTTCCATGGGGACACCTCCTTTGCTGCGCATAGCATACCAGAACGGGGACGAGTTCGCTACCACCGGCGGATTTCCTTTTGTCAACCGGCAGTTGCGGAACGTTTTTTTCAGTATAACACAACGTTTTGGGGAGAAAAAGTGCTGGAAAAAAGAAGAATTGACAGTACATGGCGGAGAAACATAGAAAATATACAAAAACAAGCTGATATAAAGGTCGTGTTTTGTGCGGCTTGACAAAATCCGGCAGGACGCATACAATAAAGCAATCCATAGTAAAGAAGAGAGGAATTTGGATATGGAACGTTCTGCCGGCATTTTACTGCCGATCTTCTCCCTGCCGTCCCCTTACGGCATCGGGACGCTGGGCCGCGAGGCCCGTGCCTTTGCGGATTTCTTGGCTGCTGCCGGCCAGCGCTGGTGGCAGATTTTGCCCGTGGGCCCCACCGGGGCGGGGGACTCCCCCTATACCAGTGAGTCCACCTTTGCGGGAAACGCCTTGTTTCTGGATCTGGAGCAGCTGGCGGCGGAGGGCCTTTTGACCCAGGCCGAGCTGGAGGGCGCCCGGGTGGCACCGTCGGATACCATTGATTATGCTTCGCTGCACCATGACAGGGATGCGCTGCTGCGTCTGGCCTTCTCCCGGGTCAGCGGTGAGGCGGCCCAGGCGGTGCGGGAGTTTACAGGTAGGAATCCGTGGGTGAAAAATTACGCCCTGTATCGAGCGATCAAGACCCATTTCGACCAGAAAGCCTGGTTCCAGTGGCCGGACGAGGCCCTGCGGCGCCATGAGACGGCGGCGGTGGAGCGGTGGGCGGTGACATTGGCGGAGGATGTGGCGTTCCACACCTGGGTGCAGTACTGGTTCTTCCGCCAGTGGGAATCTTTCAAGACCTATGTCAACGACCGGGGCGTAAAGCTCATCGGGGACCTTCCTATCTACGTGTCGCTGGACAGCGCGGACGTCTGGTCGGAGCGGCGGGAGTTTTTGCTGGACGCCGAGGGCCGCCCCACCAAGGTGGCGGGCGTGCCGCCGGACTACTTCTCCGCGGACGGGCAGTTGTGGGGCAATCCCCTCTACGACTGGAAGGCCCAGAAGGCCGACGGCTTCGGCTGGTGGATCCGCCGGGTGGAGGGCGCCTCCCGGCTGTTCGACGCCATCCGACTGGATCACTTCCGGGCCTTTGCCAGCTACTGGGCCGTGCCCGCCGGAGCGGAAACGGCCAAGGTGGGGCACTGGGAGGCGGGCCCGGGCATGGACCTGCTGCGGGTCTTGACCAACTGGTTCCCCCACATCACCTACATTGCCGAGGACCTTGGCATCCTCACCGACGATGTGCACCGGCTGAGAGAGGAGTCCGGCCTGCCGGGTATGAAGGTGCTGGAGTTCGCCTTCTCCGGACCGGACAACGCCTATTTGCCCCATAACCAGCAAGCGGGCTGCGTGTGCTACACCGGCACCCACGACAACGATACTGCCGCCGGGTGGTATGCCCACGCCGGTGCGGCCGAGCAGGCCTTTGCCCGACAGTACCTGGGCGCGGAGGATGCCGAGGGCGTGCGCAAGGCGCTGCTGCGGGCAGGCCAGGGCAGCGTGGCGCAGCTGTTCGTGGCCCAGCTGCAGGACTACCTGGGCCTTGGCAGTGAGGCTCGGATCAACGTGCCCGGCGTGGCGGAGGGCAACTGGCGCTGGCGCCTTACGGCTTTGCCGCCCATGACCCTGGCGTCGGAGATCCGGCAGCTGACCTATACCTACGGCCGCTGCGGGGCTTGACCCCGGGAGCGGGGGTATGCTATCATGCTTTTGTCCGCGGGAAGCATGCTGACCGCAGGACAAAAACAGCATCCTGTCGTTCTGCCGGCAAGGTCCTTCCGCGCCGAAAGAGAGGGAAGCGGGCCGCCGGCAAAAGCGGCCCGGACGGAGTCTATCCATCGCCCCCTTTGCCGAACGGCGGAGGGGGCGTTTTTTTGCGGGAAGGAGGGAGACGCATGGATACGAGAGTGGCGGTGCTGGCCGTCATCGTGAAGAACATGGCATCGGTGGGGGCGCTCAACGAGCTTTTGCACCAGTATGGGCGCTACATCATCGGCCGTATGGGGGTGCCATACCACCAGCGGGGCGTGAGCATCATCAGCGTGGCCATGGACGCGCCCCAGGACGTGATCTCCGCCCTGTCCGGCAAGATCGGCCGGCTGGACGGCGTCACCGCCAAGACGGTCTACGCCCCGGAAGAGGCGCTGCGCTGAGGCGCAGGGAAAACTTTGAAGAAATGAGGAATGGAGCATGAAGAACATGAAACGGATGGCGGCGCTGTGCCTGGCGCTGGTGCTGACACTGACGGCGGCCGCCTGCGGCAAGAAAGAGGAGGAGCAGCCCCAGGAGGTCACCGGGGAGCAGTATTCCGTGGCGGCGCTGAAGGGTCCAACGGCCATGGGCCTGGTGAAGCTCATGCACGACGCGGAGCAGGAGGACGCCTCCTTTGTCAATGACTATACCTTTACCCTGGCGGCCTCCGCCGACGAGGTGGCGCCCCTGCTCATCAAGGGCGAGCTGGACATGGCCTGCGTGCCCGCCAACCTGGCCGCCACGCTCTACCAGAAGACCGAGGGCCAGATCGTGACGCTTGGCATCAACACCCTGGGCGTGCTGTATATCGTGGAAAACGGCAACGCCGTGCGCTCCATGGAAGACCTGGCCGGCAAGACCATCGTGGCCTCCGGCAAGGATTCCACGCCGGAGTATGCCCTCAACTACCTGCTGGAGGAAAACGGCCTTTCCCCCATGGACGATGTGATCGTGGACTGGAAGAGCGAGCACTCTGAGTGCGTCAGCGCACTGGCCACCGGCGCCGCCACCATCGCCATGCTGCCCCAGCCCTTCGTGACCGTGGCCCAGAGCAAGATCCCCGATCTGCGGGTCGCCCTGGACCTGACGCAGGAGTGGGATGCCCTGGACAACGGCTCTGCCCTGCTCACCGGTGTGGTGGTGGCCCGCCGGGAGGTAGTGGAATCCAACCCCGGCGCCGTGGACGCGTTCCTTACTGATTACGCCGCCAGCGTGGAGTGGGTGAATGCCAACACGGCGGACGCCGCTGCGCTCATTGGGGACTACGGCATCGTGGAGGCGGACGTGGCGGAGCAGGCCCTGCCTTACTGCAACATCGTGTGCATCACCGGCACGGAGATGAAGGATAAGCTCTCCGGCTATCTCCAGGTGCTCTGTGACGCCGACAGCGCCTCCGTGGGCGGCGCCATGCCCGGCGACGATTTCTACTACGGCGCGTAAACCATTTGAGCCGGGAAGGGAGGACGGGCCCGTGAAAAAAAGCAAGCGTCCCGTCCGGCTCTGGGCGGTCTGCGTTTGGATCTTGTGCTGGCAGGGGGCGGCCATGGCCATGGCCGCCGCCTACCCGGCGGGGCATCTGCTGCTGGCCTCGCCCCTTTCTGCCCTGCTGCGGTTGACGGAGCTGGTCCGCACCGGGGACTTCTGGGCTGCCGTGGGCACGTCCGCTGTCCACATCTTCGGCGGCTTTGCCGTCTCCTGCGTGCTGGCGGTGGCCCTGGCGGCCCTCTCCGCCCGGTTTGCGCCGGTGCGGGAGCTGATCGCGCCTGTGGCGGCAGCGGTAAAGGCAGTGCCGGTGGTGTCGTTCATCATTCTGGCGCTGGTGTGGGTGGACGGCGGCTCCCTCTCGCTGCTGATCTCCGGCCTCATGGCCTTCCCCCTGGTCTACGGCAACGTGCTCGCGGGCATCGCCCAGACGGACCGGCAGCTTCTGGAGATGGCCCGGGTATTTCAGGTGCCCTGGCAGCGGCAGCTGGGGGGCATATGGGTCCCGGCGGTGCTGCCGTATTTCCGCTCCGCCGTGTCGCTGGCCATCGGCCTTTGCTGGAAGTCCGGCGTGGCGGCGGAGGTGATCGGATTGCGCACGGGCACCGTGGGTGAGCGGCTGTACGCGGCCAAGGTGTATTTCCAGACGGCGGACCTGTTCGCCTGGACAGCGGTGATCGTGGCGCTGTCCGTGGTGATGGAGCGGCTGGTTTTGCGCGGGGTGGACGCCCTGGCGGGAAAGGTGGGGATCCGGTGAAGGAGATCACGGTATCGAACGTGTGCAAGGCCTATGACGGGCGGCCGGTTTTGCAGAATGTGAGCTTCACAGCTCGGGAGGACCGGCCCACCTGCCTGCGGGCACCCTCCGGCACGGGAAAGACCACGCTGCTGCGGCTGCTGCTGGGGCTGGAGCGGCCCGACAGCGGCACCATCACATACCCCACGCCCTGCCGCTGGGCGGCGGTGTTTCAGGAGAACCGGCTTTTGGAGCATCTGGACGCCATGGGAAATCTGCGCTTTGCGGCGGGGCCGGCCCTGGAGGAGGAGCGTGCCCGGCGCCTTCTCGGGGAGCTGGGGCTGGAGGAGGTCGGGGGAAAGCTCGTCCGCTCCTACTCCGGCGGCATGAAGCGGCGGCTGGCCCTGGCCAGGGCGCTGCTGGTGCCCTTTGATGCCCTGGCACTGGACGAGCCCTTTGCCGGGCTGGACGCGGAAAACCGCCGCCGGGCCTGGGCGTGTGTGGAGCGGGAGGCGGCAGGCAGGATCGTGCTGATCGCCTCCCACGAGGACCTGGAGCCAGATGCGGCGGTGATCCAGCTTTGAAATTTCCCAGGGGACTGGAAATTGAAAAGGAAGTGTGGTAAAATAAGCTGCTTTCTTAGCGGCAATCCAATGACGTCCGGACCAAGACCGGAGAAGGAGAACACACTGTATGATCAAAATTACCACTGACAGCACCTGCGATCTGCCGGTGGAGCTGCTGGAGCGGCACCATATTTCCGTGATCCCCCTGGGGATCGTCAAAGGCGGCAGACTCTTTCACGACGGCGTGGACATCCGCACGGCGGATATCGCCGCCCATGTGGACGCCGGCGGCGAAATCACCACCACCAACGCCGTGAATATCGCCGATTACGAGACGCTGTTCCGCCGGGAGATGGAGCGGCATGAGGCGGTGATCCACATCAACATCGGCATGGGCTTTTCCAGCTGCTATCAAAACGCCAAGCTGGCGGCGGAGGAAGTGCCGGAGGTCTACGTGGTGGACTCCGCCAACCTGACCGTGGGCCACGGCTTTTTGGTGCTTGCCGCCGCGAAGGCGGCGGAGGAGGGCCGCTCCGTGGGCGAGATCCTGGGCATGCTGGAGGAGATGACCGGCCGGGTGGAGACCAGCTTCGTGCTGGACCGGCTGGACTATATGAAAAAGGGCGGCCGCTGCTCCGCCGTCACGCTGCTGGGGGCCAATCTTTTGAAGCTGCATCCCTGCGTGGAGGTCATCGACGGCAAGATGTCCGTCACCAAAAAGTACCGGGGCTCCATTGAAAAGGTGGTGGGGGACTATGTCCGAGACCGCCTGGAGGGCCGCACGGACATTGACCCCTCCCTGGTGTTCTTGGTGGATACCTGCCCCGACGATCATCTGGCCTCCATTGCCCGGGAGGCGCTGCGGCGGGACGGGCGCTTTGAGCGGATCGTGGAGGCCAAGGCAGGCTGCACCATTTTCTGCCACTGCGGACCCGGTACCCTGGGCATCATCTTCCTGCGCAAATAATAAAAAAGGCTGACCCATCCGGGTCAGCCTTTTTATGTAGGAGTCTGCTTCGCTTACTTGACAGCGATAGCCTCTACCTCGCACAGAACGCCCTTGGGCAGATCCTTCACAGCCACGCAGGAACGAGCGGGCTTGGAAGTGAAGTACTTGGCGTAAACCTCGTTGAAGGCGGTGAAGTCGGCGATGTCGGCCAGGAAGCAGGTGGTCTTGACCACGTTGTCCATGGTCAGACCGGCGGCCTCCATGATGGCGGCGACGTTCTTGCAGCTCTGCTCGGTCTGAGCAGCGATGCCGGCGGGGATCTCACCGGTGGCGGGGTTCACAGGGATCTGGCCGGAGGCAAACACCATGTCGCCAACAGCCCAAGCCTGGGAGTAGGGGCCGATGGCACCGGGAGCGTTAGTAGTGGCAATAACTTTCTTGTCCATTGGAAGAATCCTCCTTTGAATTGATATTATCATCATAGCACAGGCGGACAAAAAGTCAATGATCGTTGCTTGTGAAATAGACAAAAATATGGTATACTTCTAAACTATCGTTGGAAAATGGAAATCATTTTGAAGGAAGGCGTCAAAATTTGGAAGCATTTGAGCAAAAACTAGAAGAAAACGGATATTTCCGCCAAGAGGAATTCATATTTGCCGACTGTGACCGGAACAAGCGCGCCAGGGTGTCGTCCCTGCTGAGCCGGGCGGCCGCCTACGCCGGGTATGACTA
This sequence comes from uncultured Dysosmobacter sp., assembly GCA_963557435.1. Classification (GTDB taxonomy): domain Bacteria; phylum Bacillota; class Clostridia; order Oscillospirales; family Oscillospiraceae; genus Oscillibacter. The sequence continues at coordinate 13,827 of CAUWEK010000017.1, read as the reverse complement.
TGATGCCAGAGGGCTGACCCATGAGAAGCTGTATGAAATGCGGGAGGTCTTTCTCCTCTCCCGCATGGCAGTGCGCATCCACGACTGCCCCCGCTACCGGGAGGTCATGGACATCACCACCTGGGAAAACGGCACCAAGGGCGCCCACATGCAGCGCTTTTATGAGATGCGGGACCAGGCGGGCGCGGTGCGGGTCGCCATCAAGAGCGACTGGATCCTGGTGGACCCACAGACCCGGCACATCCTGCGGCCCGCTTCCTTCACGGCCCGCAAGCTTCACACCAGCGACCGCCCCATCGACTGCCCGGACACCCGGAAGATCCTGCTGCCGGCAGAGGGCGCGGAGGAGCTGGGGGTGCGGCGGATCGTGTGGTCCGACCTGGACGGCAACGGCCATGTGTACAGCGGCAACTACGGCGACATCGTCTGGGACGCCCTGCCCGCCGACCTGCAGGATCGGGTGCCCCGGGAATTTTTCATCAATTACAGTAAGGAGGCCACCTTGGGGGAGGAGCTGAGGCTGCTGGGCGTCCGGAAGGGAGATGCCTATTACATGGAGGGTGTCGGCCCTCAGGGCCCGTGCTTTACGGCGCTGTGCCAATTTTAAATAAGATGAGATCATGTAAAAGGGAGACGCTCTAATGAGCGTCTCCCTTTTACATTTCAAAATTCGATTTTACAAACACTTTACAATCTCCTGGTGTCGGATTTTACGCAGCAGATTTTATACTGTGACCATGCACCAAGCAACAGACATATGCAAAAAAGGAGATCATTTGGAATGAAAAAGCTGTTTTCTATTTTGCTGACCCTGAGCCTGAGCGCCGCCCTGCTGGCCGGCTGCGGCTCCCAGGAAGAGACTCCTGCCGAGACTGCCGAGGGTGAGACCCCCGCCCAGGAGGAGACCCTCAGCGGCTCCGTTTCCACCAACGGCTCCACCTCCATGGAGAGCGTGATCGGCGCTCTGAGCGAGCAGTTCATGGCGGACAACAGCGGTGTCAGCGTGACTTATGACCCCACCGGCTCCGGTACCGGTATCGAGGCTGCCAAGAACGGCACCTGCGACATCGGCCTTTCCTCCCGCGCCCTGAAGGATGAGGAGACTGCCGCCGGCCTGGTGGGCACCACTGTGGCCCTGGACGGCATCGCCATCATCGTCAACGCCGACAGCAAGGTCTCTGACCTGACCGTGGAGCAGATCGCACAGATCTTCACCGGTGCCATCACCGACTGGAGCGAGGTGGGCGGCGACGCCGGCACCATCTCCTGCATCGGCCGTGAGGCTGGCTCCGGCACCCGCGACGGCTTCGAGTCCATCACCGGCACCGAGGACACCTGCGTGCTGGCTCAGGAGCTGACCTCCACCGGCGCCGTCATCGAGGCCGTGAAGGGCAACCCCAACGCCATCGGCTATGCTTCTCTCTCCGCTGTGGAGGGCAAGGAGGGCATCAAGGCCCTGACTGTGGGCGGCGTGGCCTGCTCTGAGGAGACCATCCTGGACGGCAGCTATGAAATCCAGCGTCCCTTCGTCCTGGTGACCAAGGAGGATACCGCCCTCTCTGCCCAGGCCCAGGCCTTCTTCGACTTCGCCACCTCTTCTGCCGCCAACGATCTGATCCGCGCCGCCGGTGCGGTTCCCGTGGCGGAATAAGCCAACCATTTCCCTGGGGATCAGCCTCCACCCACACACTTGGCGGGTGGGGGCTATTCCCGTAACCGGGACGGACAGGAAAGGAGAAAGTTGTGGAACGTGAGATTTTGGAAGCGGCGGGCGACGCCGTTTTGACCGGGGCGGTCCTTGCGCCCAAAAAGGCGGATTCCCCGCGGCACAGCGGCGCCCGGAAGGGTATGGAGCTGTTCGTGCACACCGTGTTTTTGCTCTGCGGCATCGTGGCCGTGGCATTCGTGCTGTTCATCAGCATCTATCTGATCATTTCCGGCCTGCCGGCCATCCGGACCATCGGCCTCAAGGACTTCCTGCTCGGTGAGGTCTGGGCCCCCACCGCCACCACGGTGGAGCCCTCCTACGGCATCCTGCCCTTCATCCTCACGTCTGTGTACGGCACGGCCGGCGCCGTGGTCATCGGCGTGCCGGTGGGGCTGATGACCGCCATGTTCCTGGCCAAGGTGGCGCCGCCCAAGGCCGCCGCCGTGATCCGCACGGCGGTGGAGCTGCTGGCGGGCATCCCCTCCGTGGTCTACGGCCTGGTGGGTATGATCGTGCTGGTGCCTGCGGTGCAGAATGCCTTCGGCCTCAGCTCCGGCGCGTGCCTGCTCTCGGCCATCATCGTACTGGCCATCATGATCCTGCCCTCCATCATCAATGTGTCCGAGACGGCGCTACGGGCTGTGCCCAAGGAATATGAGGAGGCGTCGCTGGCTCTGGGCGCCACGGAGATGGAGACCAACTTCCGGGTGATCCTGCCTGCCGCCCGCAGCGGTGTGGCCACCGCGGTGGTGCTGGGCGTGGGCCGTGCCATCGGCGAGGCCATGGCCATCATCATGGTGGCGGGCAATGTGGCCAACATGCCGGGTCTTTTCACCTCCGTGCGCTTTTTGACCACCGCCATCGCCTCGGAGATGTCCTACGCCTCTTACGGCAGCCTCCAGCGCAACGCGCTGTACTCCATCGGCCTGGTGCTGTTCTTGTTCATCATGCTTATCAACGTGCTGCTCAACGTGTTCATCAAGCGGAAGAAGGAGGCCTGAGTCATGGAACATAAGCTCTCTGCACGCCGGCAGGTCTACGACCGGGGCCTTCGGGCGCTGGTGTGGATCTGCGCCGGCATCACCTGCGCGCTGCTGGTGTTTTTGATCGGTTACATTTTCTACCGGGGCGTGGGCAACCTCTCCTGGACGCTGCTCACCAGCCAGACAAGCTATATCCAGGATACCATCGGCATCCTGCCCAATATCCTCAATACCCTTTACATCATCGTGGTGGCCATGGTCATCGTGCTGCCCCTGGGCGTGGGCGCCGCCATCTATCTGACGGAGTACGCTTCCAACCGCCGGGTGGTGGAGATCATCGAGTTTGCCACCGAGACCCTGACGGGCATTCCCTCCATTATCTTCGGCCTGGTGGGCATGCTGTTCTTCATTCAGAAGCTGGGTCTCAATCCGGGCATCCTGGCCGGCGGACTGACCCTGGTCATCATGATTCTGCCCACCATCGTCCGCACCACCCAGGAAAGCCTCAAGACCGTGCCCCAGTCCTACCGGGAGGGCGCGCTGGGCCTGGGCGCCGGCAAGTGGCACATGGTGCGCACCGTGGTGCTGCCCAACGCCGTGGACGGCATCGTCACCGGCTGCATCCTGGCCGTGGGCCGGATCGTGGGCGAGAGCGCGGCACTGCTGTTCACCGCGGGCTTCGGCCTGGTGCTCAACGACTTTTTCACCGCGCTCCAGTCCTCCTCCGCCACACTGACCGTGGCGCTGTATGTGTACGCCAACGAGCGGGGCGAGACCGGCGTGGCCTTTGCCATCGCGGCGATCCTGATGATCCTGACTTTTGTCATCAACCTGTCCGCCAACCTGGTGGGCCGGAAACTGAAGAAATAACGGAGGCCCTCTATGGCAGCGATTATGCAAGCGACCGACCTGAATCTGTGGTATGGCCAGAACCATGCCCTGCACGATATCAACATCACCATCCCCGAGCACGAGATCACCGCGTTCATCGGCCCCTCCGGCTGCGGCAAGTCCACGTTTTTGCGGACACTCAACCGCATGAACGACCTGATCCCCTCTGTGCGCATCACCGGAACGGTGGAGTTCCAGGGACAGGATATTTACGCCCCCAGCGTGGATACCACCTGGCTGCGCAAGCAGGTGGGCATGGTGTTCCAGAAGGCCAATCCCTTCCCCATGAGCATTTATGACAACGTGGCTTACGGGCCCCGTACCCACGGCATCCGTTCCCGGGTGCAGCTGGACGAGATCGTGGAAAACTCCCTGCGCGCCGCCGCCATCTGGGATGAGGTGAAGGACCGGCTGAAAAAAAGCGCTCTGGGCCTTTCCGGCGGCCAGCAGCAGCGGCTTTGCATCGCCCGGGCCCTGGCCGTGGAGCCGGAGGTGCTGCTGATGGACGAGTCCACCAGCGCCCTGGACCCTATTTCCACGTCCAAGATCGAAGACCTTGCCTCGGAGCTCAAAAGCAAGTATACTGTCATTATGGTCACCCACAACATGCAGCAGGCCGCCCGTGTGTCCGACAACACGGCGTTTTTCCTGCTGGGCGAGTTGGTGGAGTTCGGCAAGACAGAGCAGCTTTTCTCCACGCCCAAGGACAAGCGCACGGAAGACTACATCACGGGCCGGTTCGGCTAAGGAGGAACAAGGGTGAGAAACAAATTTGACGAGCAGCTGGAGCGGCTGCATGTGGAGCTGATCCAGATGGGCGCCGCCTGCGAGGACGCCATTTCCGCCGCGGCGGAGGCGCTGCTCAAGGGAGACGAATCCCTGGCGGCGGCCGCCGAGGAGGCGGAGCGGGACATCGACCAGCGGGAGCGGGAGGTGGAGAACCTGTGCTTGAAGCTGCTGTTGCAGCAGCAGCCCGTGGCCAAGGACCTGCGGGAGATCTCCGCCGCCCTGAAAATGATCTCTGATCTGGAGCGTATCGGCGACCAGGCGGCGGATATTGCGGAGCTGACCCGCTACATCCGCATGCCCGAGGGAGCCAAGCGCATGCACATCGCCGAGATGGCCCAGGCGGTCATCGGCATGGTCACCGACAGCGTGGACTCCTTTGTCAAGCGGGATCTGGACCTGGCCCGCAGCGTCTACACCTCTGACGACAAGGTGGACGCTCTTTTTGAAAAGGTGAAGCAGGAGCTCATCGAGCTCATTGCCGCCGACGCAAAATGCGGCGAGACGGGCCTGGACCTTTTGATGGTGGCCAAGTACCTCGAGCGCATCGGCGACCACGCCACCAACGTGGCCGAGTGGGTGGAGTACTCTCTCACCGGCCAGCATCCCTCCGGAAACTGAGCGCTCCTCCGGCCGGGAGCGGCGGGAATCAAACGACCCATGTCTCAGCCTTGGCCGGAAGGCCGGGAGGCGGCTGCTTTGCAGGCATTCTGCCCGCCCTTGCGCGGCAGAGAAAAGAGGAGGCATACGATGCTCACATATGAGGATGTCAAAAACAACGAAGCCATCCGCACCTACATCCAGCGGGCGGACGAGTCGCTGGTGGCCCTGGGCTTCACGGAGCACAGCTTTGCCCATGTGACCCGCGTGGCGGAGACGGCGGGCTATATCCTGGAGACACTGGGGTATCCTGCGCGCACGGTGGAGCTGGTGAAGATCGCCGGGTATCTGCACGATATCGGCAACCTGGTCAACCGCATCGACCACTCTCAGTCCGGCGCGGTCATGGCATTCCGTATTCTGGACAACATGGACTGTGATCCGGGGGAGATCGCCACCATCGTCACGGCCATCGGCAACCACGACGAGGGCACGGGCCAGCCGGTGAACGCGGTGGCGGCGGCGCTGATCCTGGCAGACAAGTCCGACGTGCGCCGCAGCCGGGTGCGCAATCAGGACATGACCACCTTTGATATCCACGACCGGGTGAACTACTCGGTGAAAAAGTCTCAGCTGAAGATCAACGAGGAGCATACCCTCATCAAGCTCAAGCTGTCCGTAGATACCAAGTACGGCTCCATCATGGACTATTTCGAGATCTTCATGCAGCGGATGATCCTCTGCCGCAAGGCGGCGGAAAAGCTGGGGCTGCAGTTCAAGCTGATGATCAACGAACAGCAGCTCATTTGAATCCGGCGGAGTCCGCAGCCGGGACATAGGAGGAAACGCGATGATCTACTTACTGGAAGACGACGACAGCATCCGGGACTTTGTGATCTACACCCTGGTGAGCCAGGGCATGGAGGCCCGGGGATTTGACCGCCCCTCCGCGTTCTGGGCGGGGATGGAGGAATCCGTGCCCTCGCTGGTGCTGCTGGACATCATGCTGCCCGAGGAGGACGGCATGAGCGTTTTGAAAAAGCTCCGGGAGAGCCCCCGCACCCGCAAGCTTCCGGTCATCATGCTCACGGCCAAGAGCACGGAGTACGACAAGGTCATGGGGCTGGACGCCGGCGCCGATGACTATATCGCCAAGCCCTTCGGCATGATGGAGCTGCTCTCCCGCATCCGGGCGCTGCTGCGTCGGACGGAGGCGGACAGCGGCGTGTACCGCTGCGGAGAGCTGACGGTGGACCCGGGCAGGCACACGGTCACCGTGGCGGGGCAGAACGTGGCCCTGACGCAAAAGGAATTTGAGGTGCTGTGCCTGCTGCTGAAAAACCGGGGCCAGGTGCTCTCCCGGGAGCAGCTGATCGAAAACGTGTGGGGCTACGCCTTCACCGGCGAGAGCCGCACGGTGGACGTCCATGTGCGTACCCTGCGCCAGAAGCTGGGGTCGGCGGGCGCCTATGTGGAGACTGTCCGGGGCTACGGCTACAAGATCTCCGGGGAATAAGGGGCGGCGGACATGACGAAACGAATCTTCCGCTCCATCCTGGCGGTGTCCGTGGCGGTGCTGCTGGGGTGCCTGGTACTCATCGTGGGCGTGCTCCACGGATATTTCCAGAACCGGGTCATGGCGGAGCTGAAGTCCCGCACGGCGTATGTGGCCCACGGCGTGGAGCTGGACGGGATGCGCTATTTGACGGAGGGGCTGCCGGCTGGCAGCCGGGTCACCTGGGTGGACGGCCAGGGCAACGTGCTCTTTGACAACTGGGAGAGCGCCGATGAGCTGGAAAATCACGCCCAGCGGCAGGAGATCCGCCAGGCACTGGCCACGGGAAGCGGCAGTGCCTCCCGTTATTCCGACACCCTGGCACAGAAGACCTTGTACTACGCCGTGCGGCTGTCGGACGGGACGGTGGTGCGGGTGTCGGATACCCAGTATTCCGTGTGGGTGCTGGTGCTCCAGGCCATGCAGCCGGTGGCGTTCGTCATGCTGCTGGCCCTGCTTTTGGCGCTGTGGCTGGCAGGGAGGGTCTCCCGCCAGCTGGTGCGGCCCATCAACGCCATCGACCTCAGCGCCCCGGACGCGGACAGCACCTACGAAGAGCTTGCGCCCCTGCTGAGCAAGATCCGCAGCCAGAACCGGCAGATCCAGCGGCAGATGCTGGACCTCAAGCGCCGGCAGGAGGAGTTCACCGCCATTACGGAGAACATGAGCGAGGGCTTTTTGGTCATTGACCAGCAGACCCGGGTGCTCACCTACAATTCCAGCGCCCTGCGGCTGCTGTACACCAAGGGGCCCGTCCAGGAGGGCGAGAGCATCTATACCCTCAACCGGGAGAGCGGCTTCCGCCGCTGTGTGGAGGGTGCGCTGGCGGGAAGACGCACGGAGCAGCTGCTGGAAAGGGACGACAGCTGCCGCCAGGTCATTGCCAGCCCCGTGGAGCGATCCGGGGAGCTGGCCGGCGCGGTGGTGGTGATCCTGGATGTGACGGAAAAGGAGCAGCGGGAGCAGCTGCGGCGGGAGTTCACCGCCAATGTGTCCCACGAGCTGAAAACGCCGCTGACCTCCATTCTGGGCACGGCGGAGATCATGGCCGGCGGCCTGGTCAAGCCCGCGGACATCCCCCACTTTGCAGGCAATATCCACCGGGAGGCCCAGCGGCTCATCGGGCTGGTCAACGATATCATCAAGCTCTCCCGCCTGGATGAGGGCGGCCCCACCGGCGCATGGGAGACGGTGGACCTCTACCGCCAGGCCCAGGCCATTTCCGCCCAGCTCCAGCAGGCGGCGGAGAAAAAGGGCGTCACCATGGAGCTGCGGGGCTCCACTGCACTGGTGCGGGGCGTGCCGCAGATCGTGGAGGAGATCCTCTACAACCTCTGGGACAACGCCATCGCCTATAACCGCTCCGGCGGCAGCGTGACGGTCACCGTTACCGATACGCCTCAGGGCGCGCAGGTCACCGTGGCCGATACGGGCATCGGCATTGCGCCGGAAGCCCGGGAGCGGGTGTTCGAGCGGTTTTACCGGGTGGACAAGAGCCACTCCAGCGGCGGAACGGGCCTGGGACTTTCCATCGTCAAGCACGGCGCCGCCTATCTGGGGGCCAGTGTCTCGCTGGAGAGCGAGGTCGGAAAGGGATCGACCTTTACGGTCACATTTCCTCCGGTATCCGGGGAGGAGACCCTGTCTTGAAAATCGGCGGACCGGCCGGGAGAAACATTCTCCCGGCCGGCCTTTTTTGTGCCGCCTCAGCCGAAAAATGGATACAATGCCGCCCTGAAGCGCATACTAGCGGTGCATTTTTGGAGGTGGCCTATGGAATTGCTGGGAACACAATACATGGAGAATGTCCGCTGGTTCGACCGGGAGCTGGGCGTGGGCCGCAGCTGCGACGTGGTGAGCCGGGACTTTCTCATCGGCGGACGGCGGGGCCGGATCTGGGTGATCGACGGCTATGGCCGGGACGCCATTTTGGAGCGGATGGGCGCTTTTTGGCTTTCGCTGAAGGAACAGGATTTGGAAGGGCTGACCCAGATGCAGGAGTTTGCGGACCGGTTCATCACCTTCTCTGAGACGGGGGTGACCATGGACTGCCGCCAGATCGTGACCTCCGTCCTGCTGGGAAAGACTTTGCTTTTGATGGAGGGACTGCAGGGAGCGGCGCTCATGGACGCCAAGGACTATCCGGGCCGCGGCGTGTCGGAGCCGGCGGACGGCAAGGTGCTCCGTGGCTCCCATGACGGCTTCATCGAGGCGGTGGTGCCCAACATGGCGCTGCTGCGGCGGCGCATCCGGGACCCCAAGCTCACCATGGAGAGCGTGCAGGTGGGCACCCGGTCCCACACGGACACGGTGCTTTGCTACCTGGAGGACAAGGTGGACCAGAGCCTTTTGAGCGAGCTGCGGGAGAAGCTCACCTCCATCCAGGTCCACTCCCTTTCCATGGGACAGGAGAGCGTGGCGGAGGCCATCCGGCCCAAGCAGTGGTATAATCCCTTCCCCAAGGTGCGCTATACGGAGCGGCCGGACGCGGCTGCCGCCAGCATCATGGAGGGCAATATTGTGGTACTGGTGGACAACTCCCCCTCGGTCATGATTTTCCCCACCACGTTTTTCGATTTTACCCAGGAGGCCAATGAGTTCTACTTCCCGCCGCTGGTGGGCTCCTACCTGCGGCTTCTGCGCATCATCGTGTTCGTGATCTCCCTGTTGATCACGCCCGCCTGGTATCTCATGGTCAGCGAACCGGGGCGCCTGCCGGGCTGGCTGGACTTTCTGTCCTCTCCTGAGCCGGCGGACCTGGGCCTTTTGTGGCAGCTTTTGGTGGTGGAGTTTTTGGTGGACGTTTTGAAGCTGGCCTCGCTCAACACGCCGGACTCCCTGTCCAACTCCTTTTCCATGCTGGGCGCGCTGATTTTGGGAGACTTCGCCGTGCAGGCCGGGTGGCTGGGACCGGAGGTGCTGGTGTATATGTCCTTTGTGTCCGTGGCCAGCTTTGCCCAGCCCAGCCATGAGATGGGCTATGCCTTCAAGCTGCTGCGGGTGGCGCTGCTGCTGGTGACGGCCGCCTTTGACGTGTGGGGCTTCGTGCTGGGCGTCGTGGGCATTCTGGTGCTGCTGGCCACCACGAAGCCGCTGGTGGGCAAGGGCTATCTCTATCCCCTCATCCCCTTCAACGGCAAGGCGCTGCGCCGCCTGCTGACCCGGGAACCCATCAGTCCTGACAACACCTGAACACCCATCCTTGCTCCATATACTTGCCTTTTCCTGAATATGGCAGTATAATAAAAAAACGCCCTGGGGACCGCTGTGCCCCGGGACGATTCCCGCAACAGGGGAGGAAAGCTGTATGGGGCAGCAAAATCGCTACTGCGCACAGGACATGGAGTGGATGCTTCGTTGCCTTGCACCGATTTTTGACGTGGTGCGCCTGGTGGATCCGGAGCATACGACGGTGCTGCGGCTGAGCGAGGGATGCGTGGCGGAGGAGCCATATACCTGCTTTTCCGTTTGGAATAAGGAATGCCGCTGCAAAAACTGCACCAGTCTCCAGGCGGCTGCGGGAGATTGCAGACGGACAAAATATGAATTTATCCACAACGATGTATTTTATGTGGTCTCTCAGCCGCTGACGCTGGTGCTGGCTGAGGAAGAGCGGCGGGTGGTTTTGGAGATCGTCAGCCATGTGTCGGACCAGCTGCTGGTGGAAAAGGAGAACGGGAGGACCGTGGCCGAGCGGCTGGAGGAGCTGCAGAGCAAGCTGTACCGGGACGAGCTGACCCGTGCCTTCAACCGGCGCTATCTCAATGAATTTTCGTTCCTGCACCATGGCGCGGAGTATGCGCCCATGCGGGTGGGACTCATTTTGCTGGACCTGCGGCAGTTCAAAAGGGTGAATGATACCCGGGGCCACCTGGCCGGCGACCAGGTGCTGGAGGAAGTGGCCGCTGTGCTGCGCAGTCATGTGCGCGCCCAGGACTCTGTGATCCGTTTCGGCGGCGATGAGTTCGTGGTGATCCTGACGGACTGCGACGAGTCCGTGGTGCGGCGGAAGGTGGAGGACCTGCGCTCGGCGCTTTTACCGGTGCTGCCGGCGGACTTTGGCTATGCCTATACCGATCAGTTCCTGGCGGAGCAGTCGTTCCTCATGGCCATGCTGGAGCAGGCGGACCGCCGGATGTATGAGGAAAAGCGCCGCAGCGGTGAGACCGATGGCCGGAGCGCGCCGATTTCCGTGTGAGCGGCCATCAAAAAATATATGAAACGAGCCGGCCGGGCCCCTTTGGGGGTCCCGCCCGGCTTTTTGTCCGGTGTCAGTCCTCCAGGGAAATGGCGCTCACCGGGCAGCCCTCCTGGGCCTCCCGGGCGGCGTCTTCCTGGTTGGCGGGCACTTCGCCGCCGTGGGCCAGGCCGTCATCGCCCATGGTGAACACCAGGGGGCAGGTGCCTGCGCAAAGGCCGCAGCCGATGCAGGCGTCGTTTACGATGGCTTTCATACGAAGATCTCCTTTTCAAAAAAATGGGTCAATCCAAAATATTTCCATCCCGGCCCAGTGTCACCACCTGCCAGGGGATGAACTTTCCGCTTCTTTGCAGGGCGGTCTCCGCGGCACGCTGGATGCCGCCGCAGCAGGGCACCTCCATGCGCACCACCAGCACCTCCCGGATGTCGTTGCGCCGCAGGATCTCCGTGAGCTTTTCGGCGTAGTCGCCCTCGTCAAGCTTGGGGCAGCCGATGAGGGTGATGCGCCCGCGCATGAACCGCTCGTGGAAATCCGCACGGGAAAAGGCAGTGCAGTCCGCGGCGATCAGCAGCTTGGCCCCCTGGTAGAAGGGCGCCTCCACCGGCAGCAGCTTGATCTGCACCGGCCACTGCATCAGGCGGGACACAGGGCCGGACTGACCGGCAGGCACAGCCGGAGCCTGGGCAGCAGGTGCTGCGTGCAGGGCCTGGGCGGCGCTGCCGGGGCAGCCGCCGGAACAGGCAGCGGCCTTCCTGGCCTGGACGGCAGCTTCGTCATAGGCAGCGGCTTCCCGCTCCACGAAGGTGATGGCGCCGGTGGGACAGGTGGGCAGGCAGTCGCCCAGACCGTCGCAGTAGTCGTCCCGCAGCAGGCGGGCTTTTCCGTCCACCATGCCGATGGCGCCCTCGTGGCACGCAGCGGCGCAGGCCCCGCAGCCGTTGCATTTTTCCTGATCGATCTCAATGATGCGTCTTACCATAATAGTGTATCTCCTTTTTCCCCTGTTCAAACAGGCGGCTTGTTTTTGTAAGTCAAGTATCGTACAATGAGAAGAAATTGTATGTTGTTATAACAACATGGCTTCGCGGATCCGGAGCGGAAGGGAGCAGAGCATGCTGAACCGAGCGGCCGATTATTTTCATGACTTTCACTGTCTGGCGGGGGCGTGCCCCCACACCTGCTGCGCCGGGTGGGAGGTCGTGCTGGATGAGGAGATGGCGCTGCGGTATTTTGAAGTGCCCGGCGTTCTGGGGGAAAGGCTGCGCGCCGTTATCCAGGCGGACGCGGAGGGGGACTTCTGCTTTCCCCTGCGGGGCGGGCGGTGCCCGTTTCTCAATGGGGAAAACCTCTGCGAGATCCATTTGCAGCTGGGGGAGGAGGCTACCTCCATCACCTGCCGGTCCCATCCCCGCTTCATCGAAGACTACGGCCCCTTCCGGGAGATCACTCTCTCCGCCGCCTGCCCGGCGGCCAACGAATTGCTGTTGAGCAGCCGGGAAAAGCTCACTTTTCCCTCCTGGGAGGACGGGGAGCCGCAGGAGCCGGGAGATCCCTGGCTGGAGGGATTGACGGCCCTGCGGGCGCGGATGCTCTCCATCCTCACGGACCGCAAAGCGCCCCTGCGCCGCCGGCTGACGGACTTTCTGCTTCTGGCCTGGCAGGCCCAGGCGCTGCTGGATGAGGAGCGGGAGGAGGCACTGGGAGACCTTGCCCGGACGTGGGAGCCCCAGGCGGTGGACTGCGGAGCCGGGCCGGGCCTTTTTCCCGGGGCACTCAGGGCGCTGGGAGAGCTGGAAGTGCTGGAGGAGGACTGGCGGACGCTGCTGGGCCGGGGAGAGGAGACGATGCCGGTGCGGGGAGACGAAGCGCTTTTGGAGCGCATCGCCTGCTACTTTGCCTTCCGCCATCTGCTCAAGGCCGTCAACGACGGGGATCTGCTGGGCCGGGCGCAGCTGTGCGTGCTGGCGGTGCTGACCGTGGAGCGTTTGGCACCGGTGTGCTGCGGACTGGGGGAGGCCCTGCGCCGCTTCTGCCGGGAGGTCGAACACAGCGAGGAGAACCTGGCGGCGCTGCTGGAGGCCTTCTGGCAGCGGGAGCAGCTGTCTCTGGCGTGCTTTTTCCGGGAATTAAGTATTTGATACAAGGACAATTGTCCATAATGACAAAGTGAAACGGTTTACATTTATGCAAAATGTAAAATTGCACAAAACACATTGACAAAACCGAGAAAGTGTTGTACATTATAGACACAGGAAGGGAGTGAGTCCCATGGGCTAGAAAGCTCAGAGATTCCAAGAGAATCCTAAATCCTCAATACCGTTCGACTTTCAGAAAAAAATCAAACAGCGTACTCCGGAAGGACCCAAAAACGAAACACACCTCACTATGATGAGCCACACGAGCAAAATGTTTTGGTAATAACCAGAGCGATGACTGCGTGTAAGCGATGTTTTATGGATTGGCAAGAAACCTGAGTTCAACGTTTTCATTACCCCGAGCGTCGAGCGGTAAATTTGAAAGAAAGCATGAGGTAGCGACCATTGGACAATCCAATCAATGAGTGAGCCCCCCATTCGTCGTTGGAGCGAATGGGGGGTTGTGTTATGTCTGGGAATATGGCCGGCTGCCGTGGGGCGATATAAAAACTGCCTGCCCGGGAGATCCCGGACAGGCAGTTCACTGCAATACAGGGGTGGAAAATTACTTGTGATCCACAGAGGACATGTAGCGGATCAGGTCCACCATCTTGTTGGAGTAGCCGCACTCGTTGTCGTACCAGGAGACGACCTTCACGAAGGTGTCGGTCAGAGCGATACCGGCCTTGGCATCGAAGATGGAGGTGCGGGAATCACCCAGGAAGTCGGAGGAAACGACATCCTCGTCGGTGTAACCCAGGACGCCCTTCAGCTCGCCCTCGGAGGCCTCCTTCATGGCCTTGCAGATCTCCTCATAGGAGGCGGGCTTAGCCAGCTTGGCGGTCAGATCCACCACGGACACGTCCAGGGTGGGAACGCGCATGGACATACCGGTCAGCTTGCCGTTGAGCTCGGGGATGACCTTGCCCACGGCCTTGGCGGCGCCGGTGGAGGAGGGGATGATGTT
>CAUWEK010000016.1:0-21425 GCA_963557435.1 uncultured Dysosmobacter sp. | reverse complement strand
TCCTGGGCCGGTTCAAGGACTATATCGGCACCCCCAAGCCCAACGGCTACCAGTCATTGCACACCACGGTCATGGGCACGGACGGCATCCCCTTCGAGGTGCAGATCCGCACCCGCGCCATGCACGAGATCGCCGAGTACGGCGTGGCCGCCCACTGGAAATATAAGCAGGGCGGCCAGGGCGCAGGCACCGAGGGAAAGTACGAGTGGGTGCGGCGCCTTTTGGAAAACCAGGAGGGCGCCGACGCCGAGGAGTATATCCACTCTTTGAAAGTGGATATGTTCTCCGACGAGGTGTTCGTCTTCACCCCCGGCGGCGACGTGCAGAACCTGCCCGCCGGCGCCACCCCCATCGACTTCGCCTACGCCATCCACTCCGCCGTGGGCAACCACATGGTGGGCGCCAAGGTCAACGGCCGCATCGTCACCTTCGACCACGTGCTCAAAAACGGCGACATCGTGGAGATTCTCACCTCCAAGGCCGGCAAGGGCCCCAGCCGGGACTGGATGAACATCGCCAAGTCCAGCGAGGCCCGCAGCAAGATCCGCCAGTGGTTCAAGAAGGAGCGCCGGGACGAGAACATCGCCAACGGCCGCTCCGCCTTTGAGGCCGAGCTCAAGCACTGCGGCATCGCCATGCGGGACGTGCTGGCGGCGGACACGCTGCCGGTGCTTTTGAAGAAGGTCTCCTATCCCACCCTGGACGACATGTACGCCGCCATCGGCTACGGCGGCTTCACCGCCCAGAAAGCGGTCAGCCGCATGCAGGGCGAGCTCAACCGCATCGCCCGCCAGCACCAGGCGGAGCGGGCCGCCGCAGAGGCGGAGGCCAAGCCGGCCCGGCCTGAGGAGCCCAAGCCCCCCGCCCCCAAGCAGGTCAAAAGCGAGCAGGGCATCATCGTGGAGGGGCTGGACAACTGCCTGGTGAAGTTCTCCAAATGCTGCACCCCCGTGCCCGGAGACGAGATCATCGGCTTCATCACCCGGGGCTACGGCGTGTCCGTCCACCGGGCGGACTGCCCCAACGCCTCGCCCGCCAAGCGGGCCCAGCCGGGACAGGAGGGCCGCTGGATCCATGTCTCCTGGGGCAAAAACACCAACGAAAGCTATCCCACCACGCTGGAGGTGGTATGCAAGGACCGCCAGGGCCTGCTGCTGGATATCTCCGCCGCCCTGTCCTCCACCAACACCTTCGTGCTGGGCATCCAGTCCCGCAGCACGGAGGACCAGTTCGCCATCTGCCGTCTGGAGGTCCGCATCCGGGACAGCCAGCAGCTTGCCGCCCTCATGCGGCGGCTCAACCAGATCTCCGGCGTGCTGAAGGTGAACCGGCCCGCGGGCTGACGGCGTCGCAAGCTCTGGATCGCTCCCTTTGCCCTCCCGGGCAAAGGTCTCTCCCGCCGCTGCTCCGCCGTTTCCTCCGCAAACGCTTCGCTGGTTTGCGTTCGGAGTAAAAATAGCCCTTTATGTAAATTCTGCACCGCTCCCTTTGCCCTTTGGGGCAAAGGGAGACGGCTTTTCCCCAATACTTCCGCGCCTCGGGCGCCACAACGAAAGGAGTTTTCCTATGCGCGCAGTCGTCACCCGCGTGGACCGCGCCTCCGTCACCATTGAGGGCCGCGTCAACGGCCAGATCGGCCGGGGTTTCCTGGTTTTGCTGGGCGTGGGCCCCAACGACACGGAGGACACCGCCCGAAAGCTTGCGGACAAGATCTGCAATCTCCGGGTCTTTGAAGACGAGAACGAAAAAATGAATCTGAACCTGGAGCAGGTAGGGGGGAGCCTCCTGGTGGTGTCCCAGTTCACCCTGTACGCCGACACCTCCTCCCGCCGCCCGGGCTTTTCCGGCGCGGCCAAGCCGGATCTGGCCATCCCCCTGTACGAGACGTTTATGGACCACTGCCGCAGCCGGGGGTTCACCGTGGAGCACGGTGAGTTCGGCGCCAAAATGGAAGTGGACTCTTTGAATCACGGCCCGGTCACCATCCTCTTCGACACGGACCAGACCTGATATCCTTGACCTTACGGAGGCATCTATGAAGATCCAGACCTTACAGGTGGGCCCCATCGGCACCAACTGCTACATTCTCAGTGATCCGGATACGGGCAAGTGCGCCGTCATCGATCCGGGCGGGGATGCGTCCCGGGTGGCCGCCGCCGTGAAAGAGGGCGGCTGCGCCCCCTGCGTCATCCTCCTCACCCACGGACACTATGACCACACCGGCGCCGTGGCGGCGCTGCGGGAGCAGTGGCCGGACATCCCCGTGTACCTCAGCCGCCTGGACCAGGCGGGAGACAATCCCTATCTTAGGGAGCTGTTCCCGCCGGTGGCGGGCGCCGCGGACTACGGCGAGGGGGACACGGTGGCCGTTGGCACGCTGACGGTGGAGATCCTTTCTACCCCCGGCCACTCCGAGGGCAGCGTGACGCTGCGCTGCGGCGACGCCCTCTTCTGCGGGGACACCCTCTTTGCCGGCTCCTGCGGGCGGACGGATTTTCCCGGCGGCAGCATGAAAAAGATGCTCTCCTCCCTGCGGCGCCTGGGGCGCCTTACGGGAGACCTGGCGGTCTATCCCGGCCACATGGAGCCCTCCACCCTGGAGCGGGAGCGCATGGTCAATCCCTATCTCCAGCAGGCCATGCAGATGGAGTGAGATGCCATGAAGCTTGAATTGCGGGGCAACGACGAGCGCTACATCGTCGAGCAGAGCCTTTTGAATCTGTTTCCCGGGGAAAAGCCCGTCTATGAGCCCATCACGCCGGAGGACGGCACCTGGGCGGTGGTCTCCGTGCAGGAAGAGCCGGCCCAGTGCCATGTAAATGTGGAGCTGAGCTTCGAGGGAAAATCGGCACCTTACAGCCTGAGCGCCCCCCTGACGGGCACGGACTTTGAGCGGGAGGGCCAGCGCCGCCACGCCATCGCCCGGTGCTTTTTCCTGGCAGCCCGGGCCGTCACCGGCGTCACGCCTCCCTGGGGCATGCTCACCGGCGTGCGGCCCGACAAGCCCGTCACCTGGGCATTGGAGCAGGGGAAGACCCCCGATGAGGCCCGGTCCATGCTGGAGCAGGAATACTTCGTCACGCCGGAGCGGGCGGCATTGGCCGTGGAGACCGGCGCCGTGGCGGCAAAGGCCGCCGCCGGCCTTGAAAAGCGGGACATCGCCGTGTATGTGGGCATCCCGTTCTGCCCCACCCGCTGCGCCTACTGCTCCTTTGTGAGCCAGTCGGTGGAAAAGAGCTTTTCTCTGGTGGAGCCCTACGTGGACGCCCTCATCGCCGAGATCCGCGCCGGCGGCGAGATGATACGCCGCCAGGGACTGCGGGTGCGGGCGTTCTACATGGGCGGCGGCACCCCCACCACGCTGACCGCTGACCAGATGGACCGGGTGCTCACCGCCTTTGAAGAGTCCTTCGACCGCGCCGGCTGCGACGAGGTCACCGTGGAGGCCGGCCGGCCCGACACCATCACCGCCGAGAAGCTCGCCGTCTTAAAAGCCCACGGGGTGGACCGTCTGTCCGTGAACCCCCAGACCATGGAGGACCACGTGCTGCGGGCCATCGGCCGCCGCCACACCGCCGAGGAACTGCGAAAGTCCATGGCACTGGTGAACTCCTTCGGCTTTGCCCATGTGAACATGGACCTGATTGCGGGCCTCCCGGAGGACACGCCGGAGGGCTTTTGCCGCTCGCTGGATGCGTGCATCGCCTTCGGCACGGACAATATCACCGTTCACACTCTGTCCCTCAAAAAGGGCAGCCGCATTTTGCTGGAGGGGCTGAAGGTCCCCTCTGACGAGGAGGTTGGGGCCATGCTGGACTACGCCGCGCCCACTCTCCGCTCCGCGGGCTTCGCCCCCTACTATCTCTACCGGCAAAAGTACATGTCCGGCAGCTTTGAAAACATCGGCTGGAGCCGGAGCGGCGCCGAGTGCCTGTACAACATCTACATCATGTCGGAGCTTTGCTCCATTTTGTCCTTCGGCGCCGGCGGGTCCACCAAGATGGTGGAGCCGGGCACCAACCACATCCAGCGGGCCTTCAACCTCAAGTACCCCAAGGAGTACACCGAACGCCCGGAAAAATGCCTAGATAACCAGGCGGCGTTCGCAGCGTTTTACGAATCTTTGAAAGGAGCCTTGTGACATGCCGTATTCCCTCACCCAGATCAATGAGGCCATCCGTTCCGACCCCAAGGGCTTTGCCGACCAGTGCGACGCCGCCTTTGCCCAGAAGGTCACCATGGCTGCCGAGAAGATCGCCCGGCACCGTTCCGAGTCCCACGTGATCTTGCTCTCCGGCCCCTCCGGCTCCGGCAAGACCACCACGGCGCTGAAGATCGAAGAACAGCTGGAAAAAATGGGCATCGTGACCCACACCGTGTCCATGGACAACTATTTCAACACCATCGACCCGGAGACCGCTCCCCGCAACCGGGAGGGCAACATCGACTATGAGTCCCCCTTCTGCCTGGACATCGAGCTTTTGAACCGGCACTTTGCCATGCTGGACCGGGGCGAGACCATCCACGTGCCCAAGTATGAGTTTGCCCGGCAGATGCGCTCGGACATTTTGTCCCAGCCCCTGCATCTGGGCAGCGACGAGCTGGCCATCTTCGAGGGCATCCACGCCCTCAACGACATCATCGTGGGCAAGAACCCCCACGCCTTCAAGCTCTACATCGCCGCCCGCAGCAACCTGGTGGACGACGAGGGCAAGGTGGTGTTCCAGCACGCCTGGCTGCGGCTTTGCCGCCGGATCGTCCGGGACTTCAAGTTCCGGGGCAGCGACGCCGCCTTCACGCTGAAGATGTGGAGCAACGTCCAGCGGGGCGAGAAACTGTACATCTCCCCCTACAAGGAAAACGCGGACCTCATGTTCGACTCGTCCCTGGCCTTTGAGTTCTCGGTGCTCAAGCCCTTCGTGGTGCCCCTGCTGGAGAAGATCCCCGCGGGCAAGTACGCGGTGGTGGATGACATGCTCGCCGCCTTCCGGCGCATCGAACCCATGGACGAGAGCTGCGTGGCGCCGGACTCCCTGGCCCGGGAGTTCATCGGCGGCAGCACCTACGACAACCACTGAGCGTCTGCGGCGGGGCCGCGCCCCGTTTATTTCCGGGCGGCATGCCGCCCCAGGTCAGGAGGTCTTTTCATGAACGAATCCCTGAACCGTCTTTTCTCCAAGGCCCGCAAAACCGGCGGCGCCATCGCCTACGGCGCCGGACAACAGGCCGCCGTCCTCACCGACCGTGCCCGCCGGGGCGCCCGGCTGGTGCGGCTCAAGGCGTCCGTCCACAGCCAGCTGCGGACGGTGGGCCAGATGCTCTACGATACCCACGCCGGCCATCCCGCCGATTCCGAGGAGCTTTTGGACCAGCTGCGCCGGATCGACACCCTCAACGACGAGATCGCCCGCTGCCGGAGCGGTGCGTCTGCCCAACGGTGCCGTACCTGCGGCGCCGACGCCCGCCCCGGCGACCGCTATTGCCGCCAGTGCGGCGAGAAGCTGTGAACAACTGTGCGTAAAGGAGGCGCTTTATGGAAACCTATACCTATGACCAGTGCTGTGAAAGCGCCCGCGCCCTCCAGGCGCGGCTGGGCGGCTTTTGCCCCAAGGTGCTTTTGATCCTGGGCTCCGGCTTGGGCTCCCTGGCGGACGCGGTGGAGGACCCCATCGCCGTGCCCTATGACCAGGTGCCCCATATGAAGCGCTCCACCGCGCCGGATCATGCCGGGCAGTTCGTCTTCGGCCGCCTGGCCGGGACGGACGTGGCCGTCATGCAGGGCCGGCTGCACACCTACGAGGGCTGGTCCTACGCCGACGTGAGCTTTCCCGTGCGGGTGGTGCGGCTGCTGGGCGCCCGTGCCCTGGTGGTGACCAACGCCGCCGGCGCCGTGAACACCGACTTTTCCGCCGGTGACATCATGCTCATCACTGACCACATCAAGTTTTTCGGCGCCAGCCCCCTCCAGGGCCCCAACCTGGACGAGCTGGGCCCCCGCTTCCCGGATATGAGCAGGGTGTACACCCCGGCCCTCCAGGATGTGGCCCGCCAGTGTGCCGCCTCGCTGGGCATCCCCCTGCGCCAGGGCGTGTACATGTTCTTCCCCGGTCCCCAGTACGAGACCCCCGCGGAGGTGCGGGCGGCCCGGCTGCTGGGCGCCGACGCCGTGGGCATGTCCACCGTGCCCGAGGCCATCACCGCCGCCCACTGCGGCATGGACGTGCTGGGCTTCACCCTTTGCACCAACATGGCCGCCGGCGTGCTGGACCAACCTTTGAGCGGGGAAGAGGTCATCGCCGCCGGGCAGGCCGCCGGCCCCCGGTTCTCCGCCCTG
This sequence comes from uncultured Dysosmobacter sp., assembly GCA_963557435.1. Lineage (GTDB taxonomy): Bacteria > Bacillota > Clostridia > Oscillospirales > Oscillospiraceae > Oscillibacter. The sequence continues at coordinate 15,091 of CAUWEK010000016.1, read as the reverse complement.
GTCAAGGCGTGCCTGGCCCGCCTGTAAGGGGCATGTTTTTCTCCCCGCGGCCATACCCTTGGGTATGAGCTCTGCTATTTTTGAATCAATTTGAGGTAATCGCTCCATGTCAAAAAATGAAAAAAGGCCGTCCTTCCTGGGCGGTGCCGCCGTGCTGGCCGCGGCTGTGGCCATCGTCAAGATCATCGGCGCCGTCTACAAGATCCCCCTGGGCAACATCATCGGCGACGAGGGCAAGGCCCACTTCACCGTGGCCTACAACATCTACAACCTGCTTTTGACCATCTCCACCGCGGGATTGCCCCTGGCCATCTCCAAGCTCACCAGCGAGGCCCACGCCCTGGGCCGGGAAAACGAAAAGCGCAAGCTCTTCCGCACGGCCATCTGGCTGTTCTTCGGCCTGGGCACCGTGTTCTCCCTGGTGATGTTCTTCGGCTCGGCCCAGCTGGCCTCCTTCATGAACGACCCCCTGGCCTTCTGGTCCATCCGTGCCCTGGCTCCGGCGGTGTTCTGCGTGTGCCTGCTGGCCTGCATGCGGGGCTACACCCAGGGACAGGGGAACATGACCCCCACCGCCATCAGCCAGATTTTGGAGGCCCTTTGCAAGCTGGGCTTCGGACTGTCTCTTGCCTGGTACTTTTTGCAGCTGGGCCGGGGCGTGGAGCTGGCGGCCGCCGGCGCCATCCTGGGCGTCACCATCGGCACCGTCATGTCCATGGTGTTTTTGATCTTCTATCTGCTGACCCACCGGGACCGCACCAAATCCCTGGACGTACCGGAGAGCAGCGGCACCCTCATGAAAAAGGTGCTGCTCATCGGCGTGCCCATTACGCTGAGCAACTCCGCCATGAGCATCATCACCCTCATCGACTCCAAGATCGTGCTGGGCCGGCTGGAGTCCATCTCCTCGCTGCTGCCGGAGACGCCCACCGCCCTCTACGGCCAGTACACCTTCGGCATGGACCTCATCAACCTGCCGCCCTCCTTCGTCTATCCCGTGACCATGAGCCTGATCCCCTTCGCGGCGGCGGCCATGGCCCGCAAAGACACCGCCGGCGCCAACCGCATCATCTCCTCCGCCTTCCGCCTCATCGCCATCTTGGCCATTCCGGCGGGCGTAGGCCTCAGCGTGCTCTCCGGCCCCATTCTGCGCATGCTCTACCCGGCCCAGCCGGAGGCCGCCGCAGCGGCCGGTCCTCACCTCCAGGTGCTGGGCATCGCCTGCATCTTCATCTGCCTCATGACGCTGACCAACGCCATTTTGCAGTCCTACGGCCATGAACGCATCCCCATCTGCACCATGATCGCCGGCGGCGTCACCAAGATCGTCATGAACTATGTGCTGGTGGGCAATCCCGACATCAACATCCACGGCGCCCCCATCTCCACCCTGTGCTGCTATCTGGTCATCTGCGGGCTGAACCTGTTCTTCGTGTGGAAATACTCCCCGGAAAAGCCCAAGTACTTCCAGCTGTTCGCCAAGCCCGTGGTGGCATCCGTGCTCATGGGCGTCATGGCCTGGGCCGGCTACGGTCTGACGCTGCGCCTGCTCACCGGCGGAGAATACACCTACGGTGCCAGCGCACTGGCCACCGTGGTGGGCATCGGCGCCGGTGTGGTGGTCTACGGCATTTTGGTCATCGCCCTGGGCATTTTGCGGGCGGAGGACCTGCAGTCCGTTCCCAAGGGCCAGAAGCTTATTAAACTTCTGCACTTGAAATAAGCTTTTCGGGGAAAATCCCCCGGTTTACCGTTGAATTTTCTTGCAATGGGAGATAATGTATGGTAGATTTTCAATGTAAGCGCCGCTATGACTATGAGGATTTCCTGACGGTCATGCGTCTTCTGCGGGGTCCCGGGGGCTGCCCCTGGGACGCCGAGCAGACCCACCAGTCCATCCGCCGCAATTTCCTGGAGGAGACGTACGAGGTCATCGACGCGCTGGATCGCGACAGCGCGCCGGACATGTGCGAGGAGCTGGGGGACGTTTTCATGCAGGTGGTGTTCCACGCCATCATGGAGGAGGAGCGGGGCCGCTTCACCATGGCCGACGTGGTGGACGGTGTGACGAAGAAAATGATCTTCCGCCATCCCCATGTGTTCGGCGGCACCATGACCGCCGACACCAGCGAGCAGGTCCTCACCAACTGGGAACACCTCAAGCGGGAGGAGAAGGGACAAGCCTCCACGGCGGACGCCATCGAGGCCGTGCCCCACACGCTGCCCGCCCTGTGGCGGGCGGAGAAGGTCCAGAAGAAGACCGCCAAGGCCGGATTCGACTGGCCCGGCGCCCTGGCCGCGCTGGACAAGCTGGAAGAGGAGATCCGGGAGCTGCGCGCCGCCCTGGAGCGCGGCGGCAGCGCGGACGAGCCCCACGGCGTCCGGGAGGAGCTGGGGGACACGCTGTTCATGGCCGCCAAGGTGGGCCAGATGTGCGCCGTGGACCCGGAGGACGCCCTGCACCGCGCCTGTGACAAATTTGACCGCCGGTTCCGCTATGTGGAGCAGCACGCGGCCGCGCCCCTGGACCAGTGCTCCAGCGAAACGCTGCTGGCGCTGTGGCGGCAGGCCAAGCAAGAAGAGTCTTAAACGCACATCGCGTTGAGAAATAAAAAACGAACTGCAATACTAGGAGGATATGTTCCATGAACAAGGCTGAACTCATCAACGCCGTCGCCGAAAAGGCTGACGTTTCCAAAAAGGACGCCGAGGCCGTGATCTCCGCCACGCTGGAGACCATCACCGCCGCGCTGAAGGAAGGCGACAAGGTCCAGCTGGTGGGCTTTGGTTCTTTCGAGGTGAAAAAGCGCGCCGCCCGCATGGGCCGCAACCCCAAGACCAAGGAGTCCATCGAGATCCCCGCCTCCGTCGTGCCCGTGTTCAAGGCCGGCAAGGCGCTCAAGGACAGCGTGGGTCAGTAAGACCGCAGCGCAGAATTTGGCAGGCTGCCGGCACGAAAGTGCCGGCAGCCTTTCTTCCCGAAAAAGGAGGTTTTTCCCATGCGACTGGACAAATATCTGAAGGTGTCCCGCCTCATCAAGCGGCGCACCGTGGCCAACGAGGCCTGTGACAACGGCCTCATCAGCGTCAATGGCAAGGCCGCCCGGGCCAGCTACGATGTGAAGGTGGGGGACCGGATCTCCCTGCGCTTCGGCCAGCGGACGCTGACGGTGGAGGTGCTGTCCGTCCAGGAGACGGTGAAGCAATCCGACGCCGGTACGCTGTACCGGGAGATCGCCCAGTAATATTTCCCCCTCCGCGCCCATAGGATGGGGCAGGGGAGGGACGAGGAAATGAACGACTACAACACCATGCCCGCCGCCCACCATCTGGAGCTGGAAGGCCGGGAAAAGCTGACGGTCTCCGGTGTGGAGGACGTGGAGCGCTTTGACGAGACGGGCATCGTCATGACCACATCCGCCGGCACGCTGGTGGTCACCGGCGAGGCACTGCACATCGGCAAGCTCTCCCTGGAGGGCGGGGAACTCCATGTGGAGGGCCGGATCGACGCCATCTCCTACGAGGATGCGCCCCAGTCCCAGGGCGGCTTTTTCCGCCGGCTGCTGGGGTAGGGGCCTATGGAGATCCAGATCTCCGCGCAGCTGGCCCTGTTCGGCCAGTCCGTGCTGCTGGGGCTGGGCAGTGCGGTGCTCTACGACCTTTTGCGGGCGGTGCGGCTGCGGCTGCCCCGGGCCACCGCCGTGCTGGACACGGTATACTGCCTGTGCGTGGGCACGGGACTGTTCCTGTTTGTCCTGCGGCGCTCCGCCGGTCTGCTGCGGGGATACGTGCTGCTGGGCGGGCTGGGCGGCGCCGTGCTCTACTTCTGCCTGTTCTCGACACTGCTGCGGCCCGTGTGGTCCTTTTGGGTGGATACCCTGGCTTTTTTGGCGCATTTGCTGACTTTTCCCCTGGTTTGGACGAAAAACTTTTTAAAAAAAATTGCGATTTCCGGAAAAAATGTCTTTTATTTTACGTGGAAATGCTATACAATAAGAAAAACTGGACGCAAATCGTTCAAAGAGGGGAGCGTGGGGCCACATGGCAAGACAAAAGCGCCGTCGGGTGCGGTCAAGTCTCATGACCAAAATCCTGGTGCTGGCCCTGCTGGGCGGAATCGGCTGGCAGCTCCACGCACTGCAGGGCCAGGTGGAGACCGCACAGGCAAAAAAAGACGCTCTGGCCGCGCAGGTAGAGACCCAGCAGCAGGAAAATGACGCCCTTTCCGCGGATATCGCCGAGGGCGGCACTCAGGAAAAAATGGAGGACATGGCCCGCCACGAGCTGGGCATGGTCTATCCGAACGAGCGTGTGTTTTCCAATATCAGCAACTGACCGGTGCCGGGCGACGAGGGGGCGCAAGCTCCCCCGCTTGCGCCAGCACCGGTTGATTTTTATGCCGCCGCTGGCGGCGAACATTACCGGAAGGAGAAAAAACATACCATATGGAGCCTCAGGTTGGGAGCATTGTGGAAGGCAAGGTGACCTCCATCACCAAATTCGGCGCGTTTGTGGCCCTGGACAGTGGGAAGTCCGGTCTGGTCCACATCTCGGAGATCGCCAACAGCTTTGTCAACGACGTACATGACTTTTTGCAGGAGGGGCAGACCGTGAAGGTGCTGGTCCTCTCCACCGAAAACGGAAAGATCAATCTTTCCATCAAGAAGGCGCTGCCCCAGCAGGAGCGCCCGGCCTTCCGGCCCCGTACCGGCGGTGCCCCCCGTACCGGCGGCGCGCCCGGCCATACCGGTGCCCCGCGCAGCGCTCCCCAGTCCCGGCCGGCCTTTGCCCGTCAGCAGTCCACGCTGGCGCCCTCTGCGGACCAGTCCTTTGAGGACAAGCTCAAGCAGTTCCTCTCCTCCTCGGAGGGGAAGATGGCCGACCTGAACCGCAGCATCGACGGTAAGCGGGGCGGCGGCCGCAGACGCAGATAAAAAACAGGAGAGACGAACGTCTCTCCTGTTTTTTTGCGCCGTTTGCCCGGCTTTGAAAATTTTTTCTCCGCAGCGTGCACGGTTCCGTGCAATTTCTCTCCCCCGGGCGCATATACTGGCAGGGAACCAATTGCGAAGGAGGAAAAAACAATGGTTGAACAGGCAGTACGATATGACGTGGACGATCTGATCTATCAGGATATCTGGCTCATCAGCGAGCGATGATAAAGTCCCGGGCGCCGCAGCAGCGGCGCCCGTTTTGCGTTTTAGCAGATGATCCCGCCGCCCACCACGGCCTCACCGTCGTAAAACACCGCCGCCTGTCCGGCGGTGACAGCCCGCTGGGGCTCCCGGAATTCCGCCCGCACGGCGCCGCCCGGCAGGGGATAGAGCACCGCCTCCGCCTCACGCTGGCTGTACCGGGTCTTGGCGGTCACCGCCATGGGCTCCGTCAGCGCCGGGATGGAGATCCAGTTCACCCGCTCCGCCGTGAGGGTGTGGGTATAGAGGGCGCTGTCCGGCCCCAGCACCACGTCGCCGCTCTCTAGGTCCTTGCGCAGCACGTACACCGGTTCCCCGGCGCTGACGCCCAGGCCCTTGCGCTGGCCGGTGGTATACCGCTCCAGCCCCCGGTGGGGTCCCAGCACCCGGCCGGATGCATCCACAAAATTGCCCGGCCGCAGCGTCACGCCCTGCCGCTCCAAAAAGGCGGCATAGTCCCCGTCCGGCACGAAGCAGATGTCCTGGCTGTCGGGCTTTTGGGCGTTTTCCAGGCCGTGGTCCGCCGCCAGCGCCCGGATGTCGCCCTTTTCATATCCGCCCACCGGCAGCAGCAGGTGGGCAAGCTGGGCCTGAGTCAGCTGGACGAGGAAATAGCTCTGGTCCTTGCGCCGGTCCAGCCCCCGCAGCAGCCGCCACCGACCGGTGGCCTCATCGTAGTCCACCCGGGCGTAGTGGCCGGTGGCCAGGGCGTCCATGCCGTGGTCCAGGGCCCAGTCCATCAGCGCGCCGAACTTGATCTCCCGGTTGCAGTCCACGCAGGGGTTTGGTGTCCGGCCCCGGACATACTCGGCGGTGAAGTTTTTCATGACCGTATCCCGGAACAGCCCGCAAAGGTCCAGCACCGTGTGCTCGATCCCCATGGCTGCCGCCAGCTTCTGGGCCAGAGTGATATCGTCCTCGGAGCCGCACAGGCCGCTCCGGTCATCTCCCGAGCGCAGCCGCAGCGTCACGGCGTGGACCTCATATCCCTGCCGGCGCAGCAGCAGCGCCGCCGCGGCACTGTCCACACCGCCGCTCATGGCCAGGCAAACTCTCTTTGGTGACATGGATGTTCCTCCTTCGTGATGTTGGCCCCTATTGTACCCGATTTTCCGGCAAAAGAAAAGCGGGGGAGTGCTCCCCCGCCCATCATCCCTGATACCGCACCAAGAACGCCCGGGACGGCAGCGCGTCCGCCAGATACAAAAGCGTCCGGTTGAAGCCGCCGGTATAGTCCAGCGGAATGTCGCTCACCGTGCCGTTTTCCGCCCGCCGGTCCGGCAAAGAGACGGTAAAGCGGCTGCCCCGGCCCTCACGGGACTGGGCCATGATGCTGCCCCCGTGTCCCTGGGCGATGGCCCGGCACAGCGCCAGCCCCAGGCCCAGGCCGTGGGGCCGGGGGTCCATGAGGCTCTCGTGGAGGCAGCGGTCAAAGAGGGTCTCCAGCCGATCCGGCTCGATGCCCCGGCCCGTGTCCTCCACCGACAGCAATACCTGTTTGCCTGCCGTTTTCAGCTCCACGGTGACCGTACCGCCGGCCGGGGTGAATTTAAAGGCATTGGACAAAAGATGGTATAAAAGGCGCTCCAGCTCCCGGGGGGCCGCAGCGCACACATGGCGCTCCATTCGGCACACAAACCGCAGCGTCAGCTCCAGCTCCGCGGCCAGCGGCTCCGAGCGGCGGCACACCTCGCCCACCAGCTCCACCAGATCCGTATCCTTCAGGGCAAGCGGCCCCTGCTGACGCAGCAGCGCCGCGTCCGAGAGGTTGTTGGCCAGGCGCAGAAGCTGATAATAGCTCTGATCCAGCAGCGCGGCCTTGGCATCCAGCGCCGGGTCCTGTTCCCGCTGACGGGACGGCGCCAGCTGGGCCGCCGCCAGGTGCATGGTGCTCAGGGTGTTGCGCAGCTGGGCGGCCAGATTGGGAAACAGCAGGGAAAGATCTTCAAAATCCGGCTCCATGGGGTCTCCTTTCCGATGCCGTGGGCACCGAATGGTAGCATTTGCACAGCCGGGTCCGGCAAACCCAGGAAAACCCTGGCTGTATTACCTCAAGCATAGCAAACCGCCGCCGCAAAAACAAGAATTTTGTCGAATCTTGTCGAAAAACCGGCACGGCTGTCGAATCTCTCTCATTATACAACCTGTCCGATTTTATTGCGCAATTTATGGCGCAAATTTTACGTAAATAACAAAGAAAACGGACGTAACCTATGATACAATAAGGCCACGCCGCCTCGGCGGCAAATTCGATTTATCAGGAGGCAAGACGGCATGGCGATCAAAGTAGGCATCAACGGCTTCGGACGGATCGGACGGGTGGCGCTGCGGATCATGGTGGAGCGGGGCAGCAGCAGCTACCAGCCCTGCGGCATCAATCTGCGCAACGCGGACCTGGACTACATGGTCTATCAGGTGAAGTACGACTCCGTGTTCCGCACGTTCCAGGGCACGGTGGAGCGGGACGAGCGGCACCTGATCATCAACGGCAAAAAGATCCGGGTGTACAGCCAGAGCGATGCCGCCCTCATTCCCTGGGACGACTGCGGCGCGGAGTACATCATCGAGTCCACCGGCGCCTACACCACCATGGAGAAGGCCGCCGCCCACTTCGCAGGCGGGGCAAAGAAGGTGATCCTCTCCGCCCCGTCCAAGGACGACGTGATGCCCACCTTCGTCATGGGCGTGAATCACAAGTCCTACACGCCGGACATGGACGTGGTCTCCAACGCCTCCTGTACCACCAACTGCCTGGCCCCCATGACCAAGGTCATCCACGATACCTTCGGCATCCGCCAGGCCCTCATGTCCACCATCCACGCGGCCACCGCCAAGCAGAAGGCCGTGGATGCCCGGGCGGGCCGGGACTGGCGCACCGGCCGCAGCGTGCTGGGCAACATCATCCCCTCCACCACCGGCGCGGCCAAGGCCGTGGGCCAGGTGATCCCGGAGCTGAAGGGCCGCATGACGGGCATGAGCTTCCGGGTGCCCACCAACGACGTCTCCGTGGTGGACCTGACCGCCCGGCTCATCCATCCGGCCACCTATCACGACGTGTGCGTGGCCATGGAGAACGCCGCCCGCAACTCCATGAAGGGCATCATCACCTGCACCCGGGATCAGGTGGTCTCCTCGGACCTGACGGGCTTTTCCGAGACGTGCATCTTCGACGAGACCGCCGGCATCATGCTGGACGATGACTTCGTCAAGCTCATCGCCTGGTACGACAATGAGTGGGGCTACACCAACAAGATCCTGGACCTGATGGCCCACATGTACGCCGTGGACCACGCCTGAGAAAGATCCTCCGAAAACAAAAAAAGCCGGCAGCCTGAGGCTGCCGGCTTTTCCTATATTTTACAAGAGCTTTTCCAAGCCCTGGTTTCTTCCCCCAGTCCCGGCCGCTATACTTTGCTTGTGCACAAGGCTGCAACATCTTTTGGATCAATGAGAAAAGAGGGAAAACATGATGAAACGCTTTCTCGCGGGCCTGCTGGCCTCCGCCGCCGTGCTGGGTCTGACCGCCTGCTCCTCCCAGGGCACCCAGAGCGCCGTCCAGGCACAGCCCACCGCCGCCACCATGACGGACACCGCCGTCTACGGCTCAACCAAAGCCCCCAAGTACGTATTCCTGTTCATCGGTGACGGCATGAGCTATCCCCAGTTCCAGGCCGCTGCCGACTATCTGGGCGCCGTGGCCGATCCGGACTACACCCAGGCCGAGCCCAGCGTGGCCGTGGCCGACCGCAAGGGCGCGGTGCTGGACGGTCCCAAGACGCTGAACTTCATGAACTTCGATGTGGCCGGCTCCGCCATCACCTACGACTCCTGCAGCTTCGCTCCCGACTCCGCCTCCACCGCCACCTCCATCGCCACCGGCCACAAGACCTACTCCGGCATGATCAACGTGGACGAGACCGGCACCAAGAGCTTTGAGACCATCGCCGAAAAGCTCCACGAGCAGAAGGACTGGGAGATCGGCGTCATCTCCTCCGTGAACCTCAACCACGCCACTCCCGCCGCCTTCTACGCCCATCAGGCCAGCCGCAACAACTACTACGAGATCGGCCAGGAGCTGGTGGATTCCGGCTTCGAGTACTTTGCCGGCGGCGCCCTGCTCAAACCCGACGGCGCCAACGGCGACCAGGAGAACCTCTACGACCTGGCCAAGGAAGCCGGCTACAAGGTGGTGACCACCCAGGCCGAGGCCGCCAAGGTCTCCGCCGCCGATGAAAAGGTCCTGCTGGTGGACGAGCACCTGGCCGACTCTGACTCCATGGCCTATGAGCTGGACCGTGAGGAAACCCAGTGGGCCCTGGCCGACTATGTGGAAAAGGGCATCGAGGTCCTCAACAACAGCAAGGGCTTCTTCATGATGTGCGAGGGCGGCAAGATCGACTGGGCCTGCCACGCCAACGACGCCGGCTCCACCGTGGCCGACACCGTGGCTCTGGCCGACGCCGTCCAGGTGGCCGTGGACTTTGCCAAGGAGCATCCCCAGGAGACGCTGATCCTGGTGACCGGCGACCATGAGACCGGCGGCCTGACCATCGGCTATGCCGGCACCGACTATGACACCTACCTGACCAACCTGACCAGCCAGACCATCTCCTACGCCAAGTTCGACGAGGAGTATGTGGCCAAGTACAAGGCCAACAAGACCCCCTTTGCCGAGGCCATGAAGGACGTGGAAAAGCTCTTCGGCCTGAAGATGTCCGGCAGCGCTGATGACCGCCTGGTGCTCACCGACTATGAGATCCAGCGGCTCAAGACCGCCTACGACCTGTCCATGACCGACTACGACTCCGACCAGTACACCCAGGAGCAGTATGTGCTCTACGGCACCTACAATCCCTTCTCCGTGACCGTCACCCACATCCTCAACAACAAGTCCGGCATCGACTTCACCAGCTACTCCCACACGGGTCTGCCCGTTGCGGTGTTTGCCGACGGCGTGGGCGCCGAGGCCTTCGGCGGCTACTACGACAACACCCAGATCTTCACCAAGCTTTCCACCATGCTGGGTCTGAAGTGACCTGCCGCGCGCATTCATCCAGGGTACAGGGAGCGGACAGCCGCTCCCTGTACCGCCGTTTTTCACGAAGGAGACAACTATGCCCAATTCCATTCTCTCCCGCATGACCAGCCGCACCAACGCCCCCGTGGCCGTGGCGCTTCTTTTGCTGGTGATCCTGCTGATTTTGCCCACGGGGTACGAGGGAGCCCTGACCTACCAGAACGCCGACCGGGTGCGGGCGGAGGTGCTGGACACCGACGAGAGCAGCATCGTGGACACCGGCCTGGTCCGCACCGGCGAGCAGCGCTGCACCGTCCGACTGCTGGGCGGGCATTTTGAGGGCCAGACCGCCACGGCCGTCAACCGCCTGAGCGGGTCGCTGGCCCAGGACAAGCTCTTCGCCCCGGGAGACATCGCCTTCGTCACCGTCAGCTACGGCACGGAGGGCATCACCGCCGTATCCATGACCGACCACTACCGGCTGGACAAGGAGGCCATCCTGGCGGGGCTTTTCCTGCTGCTTTTGGTCCTGTTTGCCGGGAGCACGGGCGTGCGGGCCATTCTCTCCTTTGTGGATACCATCCTCCTGATGTGGAAGGTGCTGGTGCCCTGTCTGCTGCGGGGGTGGAACCCGGTGTGGCTGGGACTGGGGCTGGTGCTGGTGCTGACGGCCCTCATTCTGAGCCTCATCTACGGCTTTGACCGCCGGTGCCTGGCCTCCGTGTCCGGCGCGGCTTTGGGCATCGGCGTCACCGCCGTGCTGGGCGTGGTGTTCACGGACCTGTTCCGCATCCATGGGGCGGTGATGGAGTCCAGTGAGAGCCTTCTCTACGCAGGCTATCAGAATCTGGACCTGACCCGCATCTTCATGGCCTCCATCTTCCTGGGCTCCTCCGGCGCGGTGATGGACCTGTCCGTGGACATCTGCTCGGCAGTGTACGAGGTGGTGCAAAAGCGCCCGGACATCTCCGCCCGGGAGGCCATTGCCTCAGGCTTCGCCGTGGGCCGGGCCGCCTGCGGCTCCACCACCACCACGCTGCTGCTGGCCTACTCCGGCAGCTACATCGCCCTTTTGATGGTGTTCATGGCCCAGGGCACACCGGTGGAGTTCATCCTCAACTACAAATATGTGGCCGCGGAGATCGTCCACACGGTGGTGGGCTCCTTCGGCCTGGTGACCGTGGCGCCCCTGACCGCCATCACCAGCGGACTGCTGCTGACCCGCCGCAGCGCCGCCGCATAAAAAGGCCGCCGCGCCAAAAGGCACGGCGGTCTTTTTCTCGTTTATTCACCCTGGGTCTCCGGAGCCTTTTCTCCGCTCCGCTTGCGGCGGCCGCTCCGGCGGGAGCGGACCGGCTTGGCCGGCTTTTCCGCCGCCTTCTCCGGCTGGGCAGGGGGGCAGAACAGCGCCTGCAGATGGTCAAACAGCGCCTGTCCCTGGGCCTGGCCGTACTCCCGTACCAGGCCCTCCTTCAGCTCTGCCGCCGTGGTGGCCCGGCGCATGAACGCCAGGTGCAGGCACGACTCGATGGACGGCCGCAGCGCCACCTCCTGGAAGGCGTCCGCGTACCGGGCGCGCAGGGCGTCGATGGAGGCGGCGTAGCCCTTGTCCTGGCTGATGACGTAAGCGTAGTCCGCCTCCTGCTTGCCAACCAGTACCCCCAGCTCCGTGATGATCTGGAAGTCGATGGAGTTCTTGCCGCCCCGGACGCTTTCCACATACTGCACGTCCGCCTCCGTCCCGGCGCACAGCTTCTGGATCTTGCTGAGGGCCAGGCCGCTCTTTTGATAAAATACCAGCACGGCGTCTTCCTTGGAGAGCATGTCGATGCCCCTGAGGCCCGTGCCGATGTTGTTGTCTCCGTCTACCAAAAAAATCATTTTCATGGTGTGATTCTCTCTTTTTTGATCCTTTCCGCGTTTTACAGCATCTGTAAATGTAAATTCAGTATACCAGCTTCCGCGCCGGCGCGCAAGGCGCAAACAAAAAGAGAGGGCGGCACAGGCCGCCCTCTTCGATGCAGGGTACTTACTCCTCCTCGTCGGTGACGATGAGGCCGTAGCCGCCGTTTTTGCGCTGATAGACGATGCACAGGCTGTCGTCCTCACTGTTGCGGAAGACGAAGAAGCTGTGGTCCAGCAGATTCATCTGCAAAATGGCCTCCTCGGCGCTCATGGGCTTGACGGCAAAGCGCTTGGTACGGACGATGTTGAACTCCTTCTCCTCGGCCACCTCAAAATCATCGGCAGGGGCGGGAGGCGGGAAGCCCTCGGACCGAAGCCGTTTGGCAAGGCGCGTCTTGTTCTTGAGAATCTGGCGCTCGATATAGCCCACCGCAGCGTCAATCGCGCCGCGCATATCTCCATCCGGCGCCTGGGTCTGGGCACGCAGCAGCGTTCCGCCGTCCCGGATGGTGATCTCCACTGTGCACAGGTGATCCTTCTCTACGGAAAAGGTCACAAAAGCCGTGGTGTCGTTCTCCCGGAAATACCGCTCCAGCTTGGAGATCTTCTTTTCGGCATACTCCTTGATGGAATTGTTCAGGGAGACTTTCTTGCAGGCGTAAGTGTACTTCATCGAGATCGCTCCTTTCGTGTGGAAGAGAGGCTTGCCTCTCTTTTGTATAGTATAGCACACACATTTGTCTTTGCAAAGGGGAAAGGCCGAGATTTACAAAATGTTCAATTGCCGTCTTCCGGCAAAACAAGACCCCATTCGCCAAAAGCTCCTATTTACATGCCGGGCCGGCAGGTGTATCATAATCACGGAAGCTTTCCAATATCCCACCCGCTTGGGCCGCCCGGCGATGCTCGCTGAGCGGCTCTTTTTTACCCGCCCCGGCAAAAGGGGACGAAAGCCGTCGAAAAGTTTTTTTCACAAACCCTTGACAGAACCTGGCACGCTGTGGTATTCTATTCATTGCCGAAAAGCTGCCGGTGTGGTGGAATGGTAGACACAGGAGACTTAAAATCTCCCGGCAGTGATGCTGTACCGGTTCGAGTCCGGTCACCGGCACCATTTTGGTTGATATCGCGGAGTAGAGCAGTTGGTAGCTCGTCGGGCTCATAACCCGGAGGTCGCAGGTTCGAGTCCTGTCTCCGCAACCATAAAACCGCTGATTTCTTACGAAATCAGCGGTTTTCTTTTTTTCCACCACAGGACCTGCGGCATGAATCCTCTTGTTTCCCCACACAGGTACTTTCATTCGTACCTGAACGCAAATGTATTTTGGGAAATGCCCTACGGCTGCTCTGTTTCCCCACCTTTCAACGTACTGCCCTCTGCATAAAGGTCTTTCAGCATCTCATACACGTTTTTTCCTTCCTCCGTCAGACACGCCTGCATGTCCGCGTCACCGTCCACCCGGATGCCTGTCTGCGCAAGAAAGCCGCATACGCTTCTTTGCGCATCCTCATTACACGCCCCCAGCCCATTCAGCAGGCCAGCGGGATCATCGCAATAACGCCGGATCACTTCCGCATGCACCGGCCCATAGTAAATATCTCCCTCCGGATAGTAATTCGCCAGGCCGCACAGCGACGTATCGTCCAGCGCCTCATCAAAGGTGTACTCCGGCCAGGCAGGGCCGCCGGGGAAGAACTTACGCACCGCTTCGCTCTCCGCCACGTCGTTTTCCCGGAGCAGGTCTGCCGCGTACTGATCCAGCTTTCCCAAAACCAGCTCCGCAGTCTCCGCGGGGAACTGTTCGCGGATATCCTGCGCATAGGTTTCCTCTGTGGGTTCCCAGCATTCCGTCACAACATATCGGTCTTTCCCGTCTTTTTCATAGGATACGGCGACCGGCAGCAAATAGGTGCTGTAAATCGCCGGAACATAGCGCTCGGATGCTTCCGAATAAATCAGCGGACTGCCGCTGGAAGTGTGAAACAGCAAGACCCCATAAATCTCTCCCGAATCCTCCTCTGTTTCCTGGGCAAGCTGCTTCCACCCAAAATAGACACTGTCTCCCGGGATCAGGTGGCGCAGATATCCATTCAGCGATCCCTCCACTGCTTTTTCGAGGGATTCGTCCGCGAGAAGCCCAAACAGATACCGCTGATCGGCCCACATCAGCACATCATGAAGATCCTCTTCAAATTCCTCTGTGCCCAGTTCGTAATATGACCGGAGATCGCCGACCCACACCTGAGAACCGTCCGCTTTATCGCGGAAGACCAGATAGCTGCCGGCGGCAGTTTCGGCCTGCCCCCAGTCTTTTCCATCACCGCTCCGGTACGAACAGGCAAGGCCATACACCTCCATGGTCTCATTTTCCACATGGCGGCAGGTCAGCACATGTTGGACGGAGTCCAATCTATATTCGGTGTACCCGCACTCCGGAAACGCCGTTTTGATATACGCCCACTCTTTCCCTGCAAGGCGGTCCGCTTCGTTCACAATGCCGTCCGGGATCCGCTCACTTGGTGCATGGATCTGGACGAGGCCGGCGGCATTCTGCGTCTGATTTCCCGCCATTGCGCCCGCGCCCAGAACAAGGGCCGCGGACAGCACAAGAAACACGGCCGCTTCTTTATACTGCCTGTTCTTATACAAGAATTTCCGCATCATAAGCCACGCTCCTTGTTCCTCGCTCTGCCGCACCGGCATCCCTTGCTGCCCGGAAGCCGCCTGCATCCGTGCATCCACACAGTCTTTTTGGGAAATCATACCACAATATCAAGAAAAGGCCAATGTTTTCAAAACTTTTTAGCACACAAAAAACGCAACCGCTCTCCACACACAGGGCTGTGCCGGGCACAGAAGGATCCCAGGTGTGAGTCCTGGCTGGAAAACAAAAAAGCCGCTGATTTTTTACGAAATCAGCGGCTTTTCCGGTTTTCCCGAGCGTCTGCCCGCACGGTCAGGTTCTCCACATTT
>CAUWEK010000015.1:0-21463 GCA_963557435.1 uncultured Dysosmobacter sp. | reverse complement strand
TCGGGCACAGTGTTTGCGTCGCTATATCAAAGAAAAGGGCCGCTGAAAATCCGCAGATTTTCAGCGGCCCTCATTTCTCATTTTGAGTCCTGTTCCGGGTATTTACCGCAGGCGCCGGTCCAGTGCTCCGCCGCGTTCAGGAAGGCGGCGTGGCCGTGGGCGCGGATGTAGTCCAGTGCCTGCCTGTACTTGCTGTATTTGTAGCCGGGGTGGTTGAGAAAGGATTGAATGGTCACGCAGGACTCGTACTCCCCGCAGTCCCCACAGGTGATGTGTCCTCTAGTCAGGCAGCACTTCTTCATCCTGCATTTTGCCGGCTCAGGTCCCGGGAGCCGTCCAGGTATCCCGGCTTGCAGCCCTTGCAGGTCTTCTGATATTCGCGGCAGGTTCCGCAGCAGGCACCGTAGCAGCCGATCTCCTCGGTGCCGTTCATCGGGGCGCGCCCCCTTCAAAAATGGCAGATCTTCAGAAAATCGCGGATGCTTGCCTCCACCGCACGAAGGGACGGCTCATCTCCGTATTTGATGTTGATGCACCGTTTTCCCTTTTTGCAGGCGGGCAGACTCTCTGCCAAGCGGTTCAGAAATGCTTCGTCGGAAAAATGGATAGAGAAATGGCTTTTCGCAGCGGAAACCGCCACATATCCCTCGTACATTTTCTTC
This sequence comes from uncultured Dysosmobacter sp., assembly GCA_963557435.1. Classification (GTDB taxonomy): domain Bacteria; phylum Bacillota; class Clostridia; order Oscillospirales; family Oscillospiraceae; genus Oscillibacter. The sequence continues at coordinate 20,801 of CAUWEK010000015.1, read as the reverse complement.
CCCAGCAGCCACATGGGCATGGAAAAGGAGATTTTTGGAGTCAACTGCGGATATTCCGCACCCATAAAGTCAATAAATGCGCTGACATACCGCCGCTGCTCTTCATTCAGCGACGCCACATACTCGGAAACAGAAGCTGCGCCCATATCGTACCTCCAACTGCCTATTAGAACTGCTGCTAGTCCCACTCTTTTTTCAGGATAGCATACTGCACCGTGTTTTCATACCTGGGCGCGCCGTCGGGATCGTTCACGAAGGAGATGAACTCCAGGAACACGCCCTCCCGGAGCATGCCTAGCTCTTCGCACAGGTGCTGACTGGCAAGGTTGTAGTCCTCGGTATAGGCATAGATGCGCCTTGCGCCCTTTTCGGAAAAGAGATAGCCGAAGAAGGCTTGGGCCGCCTCGAAGGCGTACCCTTTGCCCTGGTAGGCATCGTTCAGCATCCAGCAGGGGCTGAAGGTGTCCCGCACGGCGTCCTCGCCTGCATGGGGCTCGCCCGCCTCCGGATAGGCGTCGATCTCTCCGATTACCTTGCCGCCCTCCTTCAGGGTGATAGCGAAGTAGTACTCCGTCTCGCCCAGACGTTTCTTCATTTCCGCTTTGGCCTCGTCCAGGGAGTGCAGCTTCATGCAGGCAAATCAGTTGACCGCTGGCTCTTTCAGATATTCGTAAACGTCCGCCGCGTCCGTCTCCAGAAAGGGACGCAGGATCAGCCGTTTTGTTTTGATGATCATATAACGATAACTAACTTTATAAGCCTAAACCTCTTGGAAATCAGCAATGTCAATAACATCATCAAGAACGACGCTATTTTCTTTTGAGGTACCTGCATTGAGTAAATAATTAATCCTCTTCTCTTTTTCTAAAATAAATCTCTTTTGATAAAAAATATCTGCAAACTCCAAAACAACATTCATCTGTGCCGTATCAATTAGGGCTCCTACGACAGCTGATGCAATCGGAACTGTTTTCCCGACAGTCTTTAGGGTTATTTTACGACCAATCTGCTCAAAAGCTTCTCTAAAAATACTATTTTCAAGTCCTTTCTGTCCGGCTTTTTCAAGAGCTTTTTGTGCGGCTTTATTTGCTAGGGCTCTCATTTGTGTTAGTAATAGAGGGATTCCCCCACGGGTGGCCATGTCTGTCCATGTTTTTTTTGCTGTTTGTTTTACTACAGCAGCTTGACTCATCAACAGTATTTTTCCAATAGTAGTAGTAAGTCCGTTATTAATATCTTCCTTTGAGGGACTTAAGGACATTGTAAACACTTCGCTGGCAATAACTAACTCTCTATTATCATTTTTTGTATCATAACCATAATACATTGCAATCGACTGAACAGCGCGGAAATATATAAATGTACTTAATACTAAATTGAAAGGCAAGCCCCAAAATCCAAACGCCCCCGTTCCGCCGCCTTCGATTAAAGCGGAGAATAAATCTTTTGATTTATATCTACTCACCAATTTAGAGAGATCATAGCTGCGAATTAAGCACATTTCTTCCATATGACCTACTTTGTAATTAGGAAAGTCATGGGCAATTTGATTCAAAATGCTTTTCTCACTCACAGAAAAGCGTGCAGCTTGTTCTTCTACAACTTTGAATCCTGTAGCTATGATTTTCATCATTTGTTCAAACATTTCCTGCTCAGATATGGTAGTTCCTACCTGTGCTCCAAAATTTTTGGCCTTATTCGGAACAAAATCTAAAATTTTCGTACCAAGTTTTGCAGCCTTGCTTGGCTGGATAAGTTTATTATATTTTTCAGTTAAAATGTCTAATGAATCTAATTCTTTTTGATTTAAAAGTGGATTTGGGAAAACATAATCTCTATTTTCTTCCATACATCTATCTCCTAAAAGAAATTGTAATGTTGTAAATTAGAATTTAAACATACTTTGAAGTATTTTCCAACAAAATCCATTAAAATATATAAAGAAGTCCTCAACGCATCCGCTTTGAGGACTTCTTTGGTCCGAGTGGGGAGACTCGAACTCCCGGCATCTTGCTCCCAAAGCAAGCGCGCTACCAACTGCGCTACACCCGGTTATGGAATTTTCCAATTGTGGTCAAACATGTGGTCATGGCCGTTTTTTGACCAGCGGCTTTGCTAAAATCGTTCCCGCTTCTGCTAGTGTCTCAGCGGGTTGTGGGCTTAGGCTTTTTCCCTCATGGATGAGGCCCGCACGCTCCCAAAGCAAGCGCGCTACCAGCTGCGCTACACCCGGTTATGAAGTCTTCCAATTGTGGTCAAACATGTAGTCAACGCCGTTTTTTGACCAACGGCTTTGTGGAAATGGTTTCCTCCTCCTGGTAGTATCCCGGCGGGCTACGGGGTTACGGTTTTCCCGTGGCCGCAGCTCACATATTCCAAAATGGTAGGAGCCAAAGCTATTGGCTCCTACCATTTTACCGTTTTTTTTCCTGATGTCAAGGAGTTTTCTGTTCCGCAGGCTCCGTATTACTCCAGCACAGCTTGATTCCTGCAATTGCCACTGCGAACACAAACCAGAAAATGCACATGACCCGAGGATAGTTCCAAAGATAATCTGCCAGGCCGCAGACCAGCGCCCCGCACATAGCCGCGCAGGCCGCGCAGGTGATCGTCCGTGCTGCCGAATCCGCACAGTGCCGCGCCGCATAGGCTGCACGTTTGATATTCCACAGCATGGAACTGAAAAATCCGACAATTCCCAGCAGACCGGCTTCGATCCACACCTCCAGGAAGAAATTGTGGGCATGGACAAACGGTGCCGATCCATGGTACAGATTCATATCACTGATATACGACTGGACGGCGGCGGTCCCCAGTCCGGCACCGGAAACCGGCGACGTGCGAATCACCTCCAGTGCCGCCTTATACAGCGGCAGACGGCTGGCCGTGGAGGTGTCATTTGGATTGGTGATCGTCAAAATCCGGTTCCAGATAGTATCCGGCAGCAGCGGGATACACAGCACGCACAGCGCTGCAAACGCCGGGATCAGCTTTGGCTTCCACAAAAACACCATGACCACCATGGCGCAGGCCATGCCGACCCAGCTGGCCCGGGAATAGGTCATTCCCAGCGCGGCCGCACCCACGCCGAATGCGGCAAATGCCGCCAGCTTGGAGATATTGCGCTTGGAGCACAGGCCCAGGGCCAACACCAGCGGCAGCAGCAAAATCAGTACTTCCGCAAAGGTATTGGGATTATCGAAAATGGAATAGACGCGGCCGGGCATTCCCTCGTTGAGCTTCAAATCCACATAGGAGGCATTGACCTCCACGCCCTGGATACGCTGGTACACGCCATACAGCGACGTTGCCATCACGCAGAACGCCGCGCCGCCCACCAGCCGCTTGAGATCTTCGCTGGAGCGGACTGCGCTGACCGTCACCAGCACGCACAGTGCTGCGGAGATATGGTAGATCAAAAAGCGCATAGACGAGGACGGCTCATAGGAAAACAGCACCGCCAGGAACATAGCGCCGAACAGCACCAGCGGGTAAAATCCGATCCGCTTCAGGTCCAGCCGCATATCCGCGCCGTGCCGCATGGCACCCGCGTGGAACACGACCAGCAGGAAAGAAAACGCCATCAGCGTATATGCATTGTTCCACCGCTCATAGGGAATGATCCAAAGGGCCATGATCAGCCAGGACTGGGCAATGGCAGTTTCTTCTCCAATCTGAAATGCAAGCCGGGCAAAGAAGCTGTCTTCAAATGTAGCCTGAAACGCTGCATACAGCTTATGCAGCAGCCAGCCGGGGAAATTCACCACCGCCATGAGCACACGGCAAAGCAGGCTATCCGGCCAGGCGCGGGCTACGACTCCTTCCCTGCAAAGCACCCGCAAAACCGCGCTGGTATCGATCTGACGATTGCACCAGGCCCCGATGTCATCCAGGATGCGCCGCAGGCGGCTTTCCTCATAGCTTGCCGCCAGGGCCAGACACAGCCGCCAAAGCAGGCTCTCTTGTATCACTAACATGCATGGTCTCCTTCACAGTCTGTTTTTGATCCGGTAGAGCAGCGTCAGCAGGAAAAAGTGCCGTCCCCGGATCAGGTCCGCCACCATCTGCTTATTGCGCCCTAATCCGGTGGGCTTCACCGTTTGGATGGCACGGGCCATCTCCGGGCGGGCGCACAGCGCTTCCACCGCGGCACGCCGCTCCGGGACGCTTCTGGAGTTCCCCGCCGCAAATTCATTGCCTACCGCGATCAGCAATCCCGCCCAGTTGGACATCTCCCTCCACTGGGGCCTGGCTGCGTCCAGATCATATTTTTTTGCTAGGGCCTCCTTGCGCTCCATGAAGCGGCCGAACACCTGCATCAGATCCCGCATGTATTTATGGGTGGCGGAATTGGGGTTAAGCAGGTATTCATACAGCGGCTGCTCCGTGACGGCCAGCTTCTCCGCATTGCAGAAATACTCCATCAAAAACAGCTCGTCCTCCAGGTAGGCACCTTCAAAGGTGATCTCCGCCCGGCGGATGATCTGCGCGGAGAACAAATAGCGCCAGATATAGCCGTTGAATACCGGCTGCGTCAGCCGATCTCCCAGCAGCGGATACACGATCCCCTCCCGGATGCCCTGCCGGTCATACACGCCTTCCTGCAGCAGCAGCTCCGAAGTGCGCTCTCCGGCAGGCGTCAGATTCCAGTGGGCACAGCCCGCCGTGTCAGCGCCGGTGGGCTCCAGCAGCTGCCACATGGTCTCCAGTGCCTCCGGGGCAAAGCGGTCATCCGCATCCAAAAACGCGATGTACTCCCCTGCTGCCTCCCGCAGTCCCAGATTCCGGGCACTGCTGACGCCGCCGTTTGGCTTATGAAACACCCGAATGCGCGGGTCCTCCGCCAGGCGGTCGCACAGGGCAGGTGTTGCATCGGTAGAGCCGTCGTCGATCAGCAGCAGCTCCCAGTCCGAATACGTCTGCTGCCGTACGCTCTCCACGCACTGCTCCACAAAACGCTCCGCCTGATACAGGGGAACGATCACCGAAATGCCGGGCAAGTGCCTTCACTCCTCTCATTGCGGCTTTTCCGCGTAGCTTTGACAATGTTTTATTGTACCTGATTCCGCTTTCCAGGTCAAGGCGGCTTTTCTCCCCTCTTGTTCCGGAATGCGCTGTATGGTATCCTGTTTCCAGTCAGATTCAAAAAGGAGGGCATCTTATGCCGCAATCGTCTCAGGATATTTCCTTCATGGAGGAGGCCCTGCGCCTGTCCAAAGCCGCCGCCCAGCACGGCAATGAACCCTTTGGCGCCGTACTGGTCAAAGACGGGGCCATCGTTTACAGCAACGAAAATCAAGTGCACAGCGCCAGCGATCCCACCTTCCACGCGGAGGCCGGCCTGCTGCGCCGCTTCTGTGCCGAGACCGGCATCACGGATCTGCGGGAGTACACCCTCTACTCCAGCTGCGAGCCCTGCTTCATGTGCAGCGGCGCCATGGTATGGACCCGGCTGGGCCGGCTGGTATACGGCGCCAGCAACCGTGACCTGTGCGCCATTTTCGGCGAAGAGGGCTCAGATTGCTCGCATCTGGTCTTTTCCCACTCCGACCATCAGCCCCAGGTGACCGCAGGCGTACTGCGCCAGGAGTGTCTGGAGGTCCTGGAGGCCTATTTCCGGCCGTAAAAAAGCGGCCCGAAGGCCGCTTTTCTAAAACTCCGCCGCATCGTATCCGCGTCCCGCACGCTCCAAAAGCGCACCGTAATCCGCGCCTGTCCCGCCGCCGCGCAGCAGCATTCCGCGCTGCTCGTCGCTCAGGTGCTCGAAAAATTCCCCGGCAGCCAGGTCCGCTTCCAACAGCCGCACCAGCGCGCCGGGAATCTCATACCATCCGTACACGCCTGTTCACCTCCCGGCCTAGCGTGCCCGGCGCGCGTCGTTCCATGCGAAAAAAGCCGAAAAAAAGAAGCAGCGTTTGCTGCTTCTTTTTTCTGCATATTCTGCGCTCAGACTTCGGCCACGGCTGCCTTCAGCTGATCCACCCGGTCCGTCTTTTCCCAGTTGACGCCCAGGTCCTCCCGGCCCATGTGACCATAGGCCGCCAGGGGACGGTAGATGGGCTTGCACAGGTCCAGGTCCCGGATGATGGCCGTGGGACGCAGGTCGAATACCTTGCGCACGGCCGCCTCCAGCTTGTCATCGCCCACGGTGCCGGTGCCGAAGGTATCCACCAGGATGCTCACAGGCTGGGCCACGCCGATGGCGTAGGCCAGCTCCACCTGGCAGCGGCGGGCAAGACCGGCCGCCACGATGTTCTTGGCAACATACCGGGCCGCGTAAGCCGCGGAGCGGTCCACCTTGGTGGGGTCCTTGCCGGAGAAGCACCCGCCGCCGTGGGGGGCGCTGCCGCCGTAAGTATCCACGATGATCTTGCGGCCGGTGAGGCCAGCGTCCGCCGCCGGACCGCCCTTGACGAAGCGGCCGGTGGGGTTGATGTAATACTTGGTGTTCTCATCCAGCAAGTTGGCGGGAATGACCACCTTGGCCACCTGCTCGATCATATCCTGACGGATCTGTTCCAGGGTCACGTCGGGGTTGTGCTGGGTGGAGATGACCACCGTGTCCACCCGGACGGGGCGGTTGTTTTCGTCATACTCCACGGTGACCTGGCTCTTGCCGTCAGGCCGCATGTAGTTCAAAAGGCCGCTCTTGCGCACCTCTGCCATGCGCTTGCACAGCTTCTGAGCAAGAGACAGGGGCAGGGGCATCAGCTCCGGCGTCTCGTCGCAGGCATAGCCGAACATCATGCCCTGGTCGCCGGCGCCGTGGCCCAGCTCCGCATCAGCGCTCTCCTTGCTCTCCAGAGATTTGTCCACGCCCAGGGCGATGTCCGCGGACTGCTCGTCAATGGAGGTGATGACGCCGCAGGTATCGCAGTCGAAGCCGTACTTGCCCCGGTCATAGCCGATATCCCGCACCACTTCCCGGGCGATCTTGGCGATGTCCACATAGCAGGTGGTGGTGATCTCGCCCATCACATGGATGAGGCCGGTGCAGGCCGTGGTCTCGCAGGCCACGCGGCCCTGGGGGTCCTGGGCCAGGATGGCGTCCAGCACGGCGTCGGAGATCTGGTCGCAGATCTTGTCGGGGTGACCCTCGGTCACGGACTCAGAGGTGAATAAGTAGTGTCTTGCCATGGTCTTTGCTCCTTTTCTTCCCTTTCAAGAGGCGAAAAAAATGCACGTTTCGACGACGAAACGCGCATGGAAGTTCTTTTGCTCGCTCCTCATCTTTCGGTATCCGTCGGATTTGGCACCTTACAATGCAGGTTGCCGTGGTTTCATCGGGCCGTTCCCTCCGCCACTCTTGATAAGGGATATCAAATTTTCGTATTCATGTTATCATGTTTTTTTGCTTTGTCAAGCCCTTTTGCCCCATTTATGGAAAACTGTCGCAAATTTCCATCGTTTAAAAATTATACATGACTTTTTCTTCCCCAGCGGGTATAATGCCAGTATCTATGAAACTTGGAGGGTTTACTTTGAAAAGACTCAATGACGCCGTGGATCGCTTTGCTTTCAGCCATCCCAATTTCGGCGTCCCCAACCTGATGCGCTATATCGTGGCGGGCAACGTCATTGTCTTTTTGCTGCTGCGGCTGACCAACTACGCGCTCTTCCCTTTTCTGGGCTTCAACTGGGGCGAGGTGCTGCACCTGCAGCTGTGGCGGCTGGTGAGCTTCATCTTCGTGCCGGACACCTTTGATCCGTTCTCCCTGATCCTCTCGCTGTATTTCACCTATTTCATCGGAAATCTTCTGGAGCGGGAGTGGGGCACGCCGAAGTTCAACCTCTACTATTTCTCCGGCGTGGTGCTGACCATCCTTACCGGCATCATCAGCTACTATGCCTTCGGCTCCTCCGCCTCCACCATTTACAGCACCTATTACATCGGCATGTCCATGTTCCTGGCCTTCGCCGCCCTGTATCCGGACGCTCAGGTGCTTTTGTTCTTCTTCATCCCCCTCAAGGTCAAGTGGCTGGCCCTGGCGGATGCGGCTCTGTTTGCCGTGGACATCATCTCCGCCCTGCTGCGGATGGATTTTGTCAGCGCGCTGCTGCCGGTCATCGCCCTTTTGAACTTCCTGGTGTTCTTCTGGAGCGACATGACCGAGGCCCTGGGGCGCCGGCGCCAGATGAGCCGTCACCGCAGCTCCCATCAGACCATCCAGTTCAAATCCGCCGTCAAGCAGCAGCAAAAAAAGGCCGCCCAGCAGGGCTATCGGCACAAGTGCTGCGTGTGCGGACGGACGGACGCGGATTTCCCCGACCTGGAGTTCCGCTACTGCTCTAAGTGCGCGGGATACCACTGTTTCTGTCAGGACCACATTTATAATCACGTTCATTTTACGGAGTGACCGACCGGCCGCCTTTTGGCGGCCGGTTTTTTTGTGGTTTTGCCTGATTTTTTTATCTTCTTTTTATAGCGCGGCGCCAGTGGATTTGCTATAATGGGATGTCAAAATAGTTTAAATTTAAAATAAGGGCTCCCGTCCACGCCGTCAGGCAAACGGACGCCCTGCCCGGAACACACGGAGGGATTCTATGCACGCAAAACGAACCCTGCTCACGCTGGCGCTGGTCCTGGCGCTGCTGTCCGGCAGCATGCCTGCCGCACAGGCCGCAGACAGTCTGACTGAGGAGGCCGCTTCGGCTGCCGGAGGCGGCGGCGAGCTGACCGCCCACAAGGACCTCTACCACCAGGACGCAGAGGGCACCGTCTCCTTTGAAAATCTGGAGCAGCGGGTGCGGGAAAACGCCACCACCGTCAAAATGCTGGACGAGACCATCGCCTCCATCGACGCCACAGACTTTGACAAGATGTACGACGACCTGCGGGACAGCCTCAACAGCATCTCCAAGGCCCAGTATCTGCTGATTTTGGGCGGTCAGAAGGAATCCTACACCTATCAGCAGCTCTCGGATACATACGCCTCCATCGAGCAGACCTTCGACGATCTCAAGGACGGCAAGCTCCAGGGCGACGCGGAGGCTGCCAAGCGGCAGCTCCAGGACGCCAAAAATCAGACCGTTATGGGCGCCGAGACCCTGTACATCGCCATTTTGGAGATGCAGAACACCCGCCAGGGGCTCCAGCGCCAGCTGAGTGCCATGGACCGCAGCGTGGAGGAAATGGAGCTGCGCTACCAGCTGGGACAGATCTCCGCCCTGACGCTCCAGCAGGTCAAGGACGGCCGCACGCAGCTGCAAAGCGGTCTTGCCACCCTGGAGATGAACCTTGCCAACTACACCCGCCAGCTGGAAGTCCTGCTGGGCCTTCCCCAGACCGGCACGCTGACGCTGGAGGAGGTGCCCCGGGTGAGCCAGTCTCAGGTGGAAAAGCTTTCTTTGGAAGAAGATCTGGCCGCCGCCATGGAAAAAAGCTATACCCTCTATGCCGCTCAGCGGGACCTGGACGACGCCAAGGAGGCCTATGACGACGCCCGGGACCAGTACAGTGCCAACAGCTACCAGCGCAAATCCGCCGAGCACACCTACACTGCCGCGCAGTATACCTATCAGTCCAGTCTGGAGAGCTTCGAACTGAGCTTCCGCACGGCCTACGCCGCCGTGCTGGATTATCAGCAGGTGCTGGAGGCGGCGGAGTCCGCCCTCTCCTATCAGCAAGCCAGCTATGCCGCCTCGGAGCTGAAATACCAGCAGGGCAGCATTTCCAAAAATACGCTCCTGACTGCTCAGGACGACCTGGCCGCGGCCGAGGACGCTGTGACTACTGCCCGGCACAACCTGTTTTCCGCCTACAACACTTATCTCTGGGCCGTAGAATACGGCATTTTGAACTAACGGAGGCCTTTCCATGAAGCTAAAACACATTTCCGCTCTGACCCTTTCCGCTCTGCTGCTTCTCTGCGCCGCCGGCTGCGGCCAGCAGGAAGTTCCGGAAGAAACCGCTTCCGCCGGCGTGGCCGTGCAGGTCGAGTCGGTGACCCGGGGCCCCATCGCCAACGAAAATACCGTCTCCGGCCAGCTGGCAGCGGACAATCAGTCCGTCATCACCATGTCCACGCCGGTCAAGTGCACCGCCGTCTACTATTCCGCCGGCGACACGGTTTCCGCCGGGGACATCCTGTGCACCCTGGATATGGAGAGCACCCTGGCATCCTACAATGCCGCCAGCATCAGCTACTCCTCCGCCGTGCAGAGCTACGCCGACCAGTCCCAGGTCTTTGCCGAGCAGATCAGCCTCTATGAGAAAAACCTCGCTGACCTGAAAGCCCTGTATGAAATCGGTGCCGCCTCTCAGGCGGAGATCGATCAGGCCCAGCTGCAGCTGCAGTCCGCCATCGCCACCCGCAACTCCACCCTGGCCCAGCTGGAGTCCGGCATGGAAAACGCCCGCTCCGGCCTGGAGCAGCTGGACACCGCTTTGGAAAATGTGGACAGCGCGGGCAACGTCATCGCCCCCATCAGCGGCGTGCTGGCCAGCATGAGCGCCGTGGAAAACAGCTATGTCTCCACCGCGGCCCCTCTGGCTGTCATCGACGATGCCTCCCAGATGAAAATTACCGTGTCCGTTTCCGAGGCGCTGGTGCCTCAGCTTTCTATCGGAGATACGGCGGACGTGAACGTCTCCGCCGTGGGCGCTTCCTTTTCCGCCTCGATCCGCTCCGTGGACCAGACTGCCAACCCCCAGACCAAGCTTTACGCCGTCACGCTGGATGTGCCCCAGGATGCCGCCGGGCTGATGTCCGGTATGTTTGCCGATGTGACCTTCCGCACCGGCGGCAGTGAGGACGCCGTGGTGATCCCCACGGAGGCTATCCTCACCAGCGGCGATGTCCAGTATGTCTACATCGTGGAAAACGACACGGCAAAGCAGGTCACCGTCCAGACCGGCATCATCGGTTCCGGCGTCACGGAGATCACCGACGGCCTCACCGGCGGAGAGACGCTGGTCACCGTGGGCCAGTCCTACCTCCATGACGGCGACGCTGTCCGGGTCGTGACGGGGGAGGCGTAAGCGCCTATGAATACCGCAAAATTCTGTATCCGGCACCGGGTCGCCACGCTGCTGGCCGTTATTTTGATCACTGTATTCGGCATCATGTTCAGCACGCAGCTGCAGATGGCCCTCATGCCGGACATTGAGGCCCCCATGGCCATCGTCATGTGCTACTACAACGGTGCCAGCCCCAGCGACATGGAGGAGCTGGTCACCCGTCCTCTGGAGTCTGCCATACTGTCCGTGTCCGGTGTGGACAGCGTGTCATCCACCTCCTCCGACGGGGTATCCCAATTGCAGGTCACCTATGTGGACGGCACCAATCTGGACATTGCCGCCACCAAGCTGCGGGAGCAGTTCAACCGGACCTCCCTGCCCGACGGAGCCACGGACCCGGTCATCGTGAACCTGAACATCAGCGAGCTGATGCCCACCGCCATCATCGCCCTTAAAGGCGACGATCTGGCCCAGCTTCAGTCCCTGGCGGAGGACACGGTTGCCCCCGCTCTGGAGCGCATTGACGGCGTGGCCCAGGTCACCATCTCCGGCGGCGTCACCCAGCAGGTGGAGGTGCGGCTGGACGCCGCCCGTGCCGCGGGACTGGGTCTGAGCAACAGCTATGTGGCGCAGTTCCTGGCGGGCCAGAACCTGATCTATCCCGCCGGCACCGTGGAAAACGGCTCCAAGACCCTTACCGTCAGCACCGACGCCAAGTTCCAGAGCGTGGATGACGTGGCCAATACCCTCATCACCCTGCCCACCGGCGGCACCGTGCGGCTGAAGGAGGTGGCCGACGTCTCCCTGGTCTCCCAGGAGAGCGACTCCACCGCCAAGGTGGACGGCACCGCCTGCGTCATGCTCCAGGTCTCCAAGCAGTCCGGCGCCAACGAGGTAGCCGCCGCCGAGGCCGTGCTGGAGCGGCTGGAATCCCTCAGTGCGGAAAATCCCGCCGTGCAGTACACCGTGCCCTATATTGCCAGCGATTATATCAACCTCTCCGTGGAAGCCGCCTTCCAGAACATTTTCCAGGGCCTGCTGCTGGCAGCCATCGTGGTGTTCCTCTTCCTGCGCCGGGGCGGCGCCACCATGACCATCGTCATCTCCATGCCCGTGTGCATCCTGTCCGTGTTCATCCTCATGAACGCTCTTGGCCTGACGCTGAACATGATGAGCCTGGGCGGCATCGCCATGGGCGTGGGCATGATCGTGGACAACTCCATCGTGGTGCTGGAGAACATCTACCGCTTTGCCGCCGACGGCCACGACCGTATGAGCGCCTGTGTGGAGGGCACGGCGGAGGTGACCTCCTCCGTGCTGGCCTCCACCCTGACCACCCTGGCCGTGTTCGTGCCGCTGGGCCTGGTGGACGGCATCGCGGGCATGATGTTCCGGGACTTCTGCCTGACCATCGCCTCGCTGATCTTCGCGTCGCTGGTCATCGCGCTGACGCTGGTACCCCTTTTGTGCTATTTCCTGCTGGATGAGGAAAAGATCCGCCGCCAGCAGTTGGCCAAGGCCAACAAGACCCCCGGCCCTCTGGCCGCCCGTGCCTCCGCCGCAGTGGCAAAGCTCAATGCCCTTTACATGCGTCTGCTCACCTACTTCACCTACCATCTCAAAGCCGGCATGCTGGTCTCCGTGGGGTTGGTCGTGGTCTTCTCCCTGACGCTCTTTTCCACCAAGACCGTCCTGATCCCCGACATGGACCAGGGGCAGGTATCCATCTCCATCTCCATGCCCATCGGCTCCCAGGCGGACGAGACCGCCGCCATCGCCGATCAGGTTTCCACGATCGTCTCCCAGCAGTGCCCGGAGCTGGAGGGTATGTACTACATCGCCCAGGATGAGTCCGCCACCATGATGGTGAACCTGGTGGGCAAGAGCGAGCGGCAGCGCAGCAGCGCCGACGTGGCCAACGACCTGCGCACCGCTCTCCAGGATATTGCCGGGTGTGAGATCACCGTGGATGCCTCCAGCACCATGGGCATGATGAGCGGCTCCGACATCAATGTGGAGATCCGCGGCAACGACTACGATACTCTGGGCATGATCGCCGACGATCTGGTAGAGCGCATCTCCCAGCTGCCGGACGCCACGGAAGTCCAAAGCTCCCTGAGCGAGCAGGTGCCCCAGGTGAAGGTGCAGATGAACCGGGAGGCCGCCGCCCAGTATGGGCTCACCGCCGCCACTGTGGGCGCCGCCGTACGGGCGGAACTCACCGGCACCACCGCTACCACCGTCACCATCGACAACAAGGAACTGGACGTGGTGGTCAAGGGCGACGGCGCGGCAGGTGCCAGTCTGGATGCCCTGCGCTCCATGGCCATTCCCTCCTCCTTCGGCGGCTCCGTACCACTGAGCGCCGTGGCCAGCGTCACGGTGGAGCAGGCTCCTCAGAGCATCACCCGGGCCAACCAGTCCCGGCAGGTGACCATCACCGGCAAGACCATCAGCGGTGATGCCACTGCCATGACCCAGGCCATCCACTCTATTCTGGCCGAATACCCCATGCCCGAGGGCTACACCGCCGAGACCGCCGGCAGCTATGAGGACATGGTGGAGAGCTTCACCAGTTTGCTGCTGGCGCTGGCTGTGGCACTGGGATTGGTGTACTTTGTGCTGGCCGCCCAGTTCGAGTCCTTCCTCATGCCCATCATGGTCATGATGATCCTGCCGGTGGCCTTCACCGGTGCCCTGTTCGCCCTGCCGCTGACCGGACGGGACCTGTCCATGATCACCCTGGTGGCCATCATCATGCTGGCGGGCACCGTGGTCAACTCCTCCATCATTCTGGTGGAGTATATCCGCATCCGCCGTCGGCGGGGCGAGGACCGGGAGACCGCCATCCTCCATGCCTGCCCCCTGCGTGTGCGGCCCGTGATGATGACCACGCTGACCACCATCCTCGCCATGATCCCCATGGCCCTGGCCCTGGGCGACACCAACGAAATGATGAGCGACATGGGCGTGACCATGATCAGCGGCATGACCATCTCCACCATCGTCACGCTGGTCTTTACTCCCGTGTACTACTCCGTGATCGACAACCTCTCCCACCGCTTCGGGAGAAAGAAGCACGCGGACACTGCCTCCGCGTAACCGAAAAAAGAAAGACACGCGCCGCAGCGGCGCGTGTCTTTTCTTTCATCATGCAAAAAACGCCCCCCGGATGGAGGGCGTTTTTATTATTCCTGACTTTCCAGCTCCAGCACGCTCTTTCCGTGGTCGCTGAGCATGGGCAAAAGCTGCTCATAATCCAGATGGTACACCTGCGCGCCGGCGGCATAGCAGGCGATCTCATAGGGAGAATAGCCGATCGTCATGCCGTCTTCATGGAACGAGACCGCATAGCTGCTCCAGTCCGCCGCGATCTCCCGGTAATCCGACCAGAGCATGGTCCCCGCGTCCATCCCCTCCTCAGCGGCCCGCTGTTCCGCCTGGCGCACGATCTCGTCCCCCACGGCCTTGGAAAACGCCTGACTGTCCGCAGCCAGCGTCTCCACGGAGAAAAAGTCCCCGGTGCTCAGATCGAAGTTCCACGCCAGCAGCATCTGGTTGGGATGGGCGCCGCCGGTGTAGCTATCGTAGCTGGCAGACACGCTCACCAGATGCTCCGTTTGATAGATCGTGCATGCGAGCGTCTCCGTGTAGGCACTGGTCTCGTCCCACTCCTGGCCGCTTTCCGTCCGCCACTGCCGGTCCTGCTCAGCGTAGCCGGCAAGCTCCTCGATGCGCGCTTCCTCCGTCCATGCTTCATAACGGCTGTTGAACGTCTCCACCGCCGCAAGGGCCGTCTCCTCCTCCGGCGTCCGCGCTTCCTCCACGACCGTTCCGTCGGAACGCCAGGCCGTCAGGACCGGCACATCATAGGAATAGGATACCAGCGGAACGCCATCCTCATCTGCAATGGTGTCGGCATAGGTCTTCGTCTCGGCGGTGTAGGTGATAGCCTGGGGCGCCGCCGCCATGGGAAGGGCATTTTTCACATTCAGCACCGTCTCCCCCGCGCAGGCAGTCAGAGTACCCAGCACCACCATCAGCGCAATGATTGCCTCCATATCCATGCTCCTTTCCAAGCGCGCATCGCTCTTATAGAATGACCGGCCCCTCCCGCCACTCTTCCCCGCCCCGTGCGGCAGAAAGGCTGGGATATGCCAGCGTATAGAGGTCTGTTGCCCGGACCTCCCACGCGAAAAGCCGCTGTGCCTGTGCTGAAAGCTGCCGCACGTCCGCAGGCTTTGTAAGCACCGGCAGATGCGCCGTTTCACGCATCCTGGCCAGCAGAGCCCGGCCCTGAGCGTTTGCCGCCAGCAGCCGAAGATAGGGCGGATGGGCGGGGAACTGGTTTGGGTCCAGCCCAAGATAGGCCCATAAAAGCATGCGGCGCAGACGGGTATAGGCGTAGCGGCGGGTCTTCGCCCGCTGCACGATCGCCTCCAGGGAGGTCTCCTCCCGGATGGCCTCCTGCAAACGGCGGTAGAGACCTTCCCCACCCTCATCCAGCCGGGCAAGCTCCTCTGAAGACATGGCGCGCAGCCGGCCCAGGATGGCCCGCTCGGCATTTTCCGCCAGCACCGGCGCCCGGCCGGCCTCCTCTTCCCGCACATAGGCCGACGCCATGGCAGGCGGCAGGTGGGAAATGAGCGCCTCCCGCTGCCCCTGCCGGGCAAGCTGCCGCAGCAGCGTGGCGGAGGGATGCCCCTCCGTGGGCGCTGTATCGTGATAACCCGCTCCTTGGCGGGCAACGGTCAGGATCTCCATGGGGCTTCCCAAGAGCAAGAGCTGCCGGCAGTACTCCACCGCCAGGATGTTGTTGGGCGTTTCCAGCAGTGCCGCCTCCTCCGGCAGACACTGCGCCACCGCCCGCTGCCGGGCCTCGGCAAACCCGATGCCCCGCTTGAGCTGGACGCGCAGGGATTCCTGCCAGGCAGAGGTATTGAGTACCCCGGCCAGGCGCCGCAGCGCCGCGGCGTCTCCGCACTCGCTGCCGAAAGCCAAGTGCTCCACAAGCCCCGTGGCGGCCAGAGTCTCCACCGCGCCCCGGGCGAAGCCCTCCGCGGAGGAAACGGCCCAGGGAAGCGGCAGCTCCAATACCAGGTCCACGCCGCTTTCCACCGCGGCCCGGGCCCGTGCGTGCTTACGCAGCAGGGCAAAGTCGCCCCGCTGCACGAAATTCCCGCTCATGACAGCGATGACCGCCGTGTCCGCTCCGAGGCGGCGGCGAGTCTCCTCCAGCAAATACAGGTGACCGCTGTGCATGGGATTGTACTCTATGATCATACCTGCAATTTGCATAGATTTCACTCCCGATTTGGTGACAAAAAAGTGACATTTCGGTAAAACTGGTGGTTGTAACCTGGAAAAACTCTGGTATAATGAATATTATGAAGGATTACGTCCGGCTATGGCGAAACCTTCTTACCGTTATTTTATATCAATTGTGGAAATCCCGCAAGGCTTTCCAAAAAGAAGAAAAAGAGGAGTCGTGAATCATGAACATTCTCGTCATCAACGCAGGCAGTTCTTCCCTGAAGTATCAGCTGCTCAACCCTGAGACCGGCGTGCTGCTGGCCAAGGGCCTGTGCGAGCGCATCGGCATCGACGGCAAGTTCACCTACAAGCCCCAGGTGGAGGGCAAGGAGACCCTGGACGCCGTGGATGTGGCCATGCCCACCCACTCCGAAGCCATTCAGGCAGTGCTGAACGCGCTGGTGGATGAAAAGAACGGCGTGATCGGCTCCATGAAGGAGATCGACGCCGTGGGTCACCGCGTGGTGCACGGCGGCGAGGCCTTTGCCGGCTCCGTCCTCATCACCGACGAGGTCATGAAGGCCCTGGAGGACTGCATCCCCCTGGCCCCCCTCCACAACCCCGCCAACATCACCGGCATCAAGGCCTGCCAGGAGTGCATGCCCGGCGTGCCCATGGTGGGCGTGTTCGACACCGCCTTCCACCAGACCATGCCCGCCAAGGCCTACATGTATGCCCTGCCCTATGAGTACTACGAGAAGGACAAGGTCCGTCGCTATGGCTTCCACGGCACCTCTCACAAGTACGTGGCCGGCCGCGCTGCCGCCATGCTGGGCAAGAAGCCCGAGGAGCTCAAGCTGATCTCCTGCCACCTGGGCAACGGCTCCTCCGTCACCGCCATCGACGGCGGCAAGAGCGTGGACACCTCCATGGGCTTCACTCCCCTGGCTGGTCTGCCCATGGGCACCCGCGCCGGTGATCTGGATGCCGGCATCCTCCAGTACCTGATGAACAAGTACGGCATGAACATCGACGAGATGCTCAACATCCTCAACAAGAAGTCCGGCGTGCAGGGCGTCTCCGGCGTCTCCTCCGACTTCCGTGATCTGGAGAACGCCCACAAGGAGGGCAACGAGCGCGCCGGCCTGGCCGTGGACATGTTCAACTACGGCGTCAAGAAGCTCATCGGTGCTTACGCCGCCGCCATGGGCGGTGTGGACGCCATCATCTTCACCGCCGGCGTGGGCGAGAACTCCGCCTCCCAGCGTCTGGCCATCGCCTCCGGCCTGGAATTCATGGGCGTGAAGATGGACGCCGAGGCCAACAACACCCGCGGCAAGGAAACGGTGATCTCCGCCGCCGACTCCAAGGTGAAGGTCCTGCTGATCCCCACCAACGAGGAGCTCATGATCGCCATGGACACCGCCGCCATCGTCAAGGGCTGAGCGGAAACGTTCCAACCATCAAAGAAGGGAAGCGGATGATCCGCTTCCCTTCTTTTTGGATTGCCACACATCTCTTCCTATGGTAAAATGTCCCCGCGCCGGATCTCCGGCAGACAACCATTTTACGGAGGTAACTGAGATGAAAAGTGTCAAACCCGGCCGGGGTCCCTCGGCCATGGGCGCCGTAGGCGCTGTGGTAGGGGTGGTGTTCGGCATCATCTGGACCGTTGCCGCCGTATCCATGGGCGCCCCTATTTTCTTTCCCCTCTTCGGCCTGGTGTTCATCGCCATCGGCATTGTCCAGGCCGTCTACAATTTCATCAATGCCACCGGGGAAAACCGCTACTCCGAATACGACATCGTGGACGAGCGCGAAGAGCCGGATCCTTTGAACCGGCGCTTTTCCGCCTCCTCCGCTCCGCAGGCTCCTTCCCAGGAGGCACACGGCGGCCCCTCCGGCCCCCTGCACTACTGCCCCTACTGCGGCGCGGAGCTGGGCGACGGCTTCGCCTTTTGCGGCAAATGCGGCAAAAAACTCCCCGACACCCTTTAAGGAGGACTTTCCTATATGAAAATCGGCCTTCAGCTGGCTATGCCCTCAGAATTCCGCGCCCTGCCCGGCGCATCTTCCCTCACGCCCTTTGAGACTGTCTCCGGCGTGGACTTTTACCGCTTCAGCCCCGACATCATCGCCTGTACCGGCGGCGTGGGCAAGGTGAACGCCGCTATGGCGGCGGAGATCCTGTGCCTGAAGTATGGCGTGGATCTGATCTTGAACACCGGCGTGGCCGGGTGCTTTACCGACCTGCCCACTACCTCGGTGGTGGTGGCCTCGGAACTGATCCAGCACGACGTGGACACCACCGGCGTGGGCGATCCCATCGGCCTTGTGTCCACGGTGAACCGGGTGGAGTTCCCCACCTGGCAGCCGGAGCACTGCGTGGAGCTTTTGCGCCGCGCCGGCATTGAAGCCGTCACCGGCCGGGTAGCCACCAGCGACGCCTTCCTCACCCGGGGAGAGCGGTCCCAGTGGGTATGGGACACCTTCCATCCCCTGCTGGCGGAGATGGAGGGCTGCGCCATCGCCCAGGTGTGTCTGCGCAACGGTGTGCCCTTTGTGGCGGTCAAGTCCGTATCCGACCACCCCTTCTTTGAAAACCAGATCGAAGAATACAACGCCTTCCAGGAGGCTCTCTCCGCCGCGGGCCAGGCCGCCATGGCCCTGGCCGCCGCCCTTGCGGACGAGCCCGCGGCACAGGCGTGAATCTCTCTTTGGATTTTTCCTTTTTTTCGCAATTTTCCGAGAAAATCTATTGACATTCCAAAATTCCACTGATATACTTGATAAGCCGCTTTGAATGGGTCTATAAGTGTGCCTCGGCACCGCCCCCGACAGCGAGCCCGTAAATGAAGGAGTTGAAATCAGTAATGAACGCAATCATCGTTACCGGCGGCAAGCAGTACAAGGTCTCCGAGGGCGACGTGGTCTACATCGAGAAGCTGGACCAGGAAGCCGGCGCGACCGTGAAGTTTGACCAGGTCCTGGCCATCATCGACGGCGAGAAGGCCACCTTCGGCACTCCCGTTGTGGAGGGCGCCAGCGTGGAGGCCACTGTCGTGAAGAACGGCAAGGGCAAGAAGATCCGCATCTTCAAGTACAACCCCAAGAAGGGTTACCGCAAGCGTCAGGGCCATCGTCAGCCCTACACCAAGGTCGAGATCTCCAAGATCTCCGTGTAAGGTATGACTACCGTCACATTCCGCATGGAGGGCGACCGGATCACCGGGTTTGACTCCAAGGGCCACAGCGGCTACGCCGAAGCGGGCGCGGACATCGTCTGCGCGGCCATCACCAGCGCCATCCGCCTGGTGGAGGCAACCATCAACGACGTGCTGGGTCTGGCGGCATCCGTGAAGGTGCGGGAAGAAGACGCATCCATTTCCCTGCGGCTGCCCGGCGGCCTCTCCCCTACGGCGGAGAGCACCTGCCAGACGCTGATGACGGGTTTGATGGTCTACTTTGCCCAGCTTCACGACGAGTACCCTGAAAACATCGAAGTTCTGGAAGAGGATTGACCTCCTCCCCATCTAAAATCTCAAGAAAGGATGGTCCCGATCATGATTCGTATTGGTCTTCAGTTCTTCGCCCACAAAAAGGGCGGCGGCTCCACCAAGAACGGCCGTGACTCTGAGTCCAAGCGCCTTGGTCCCAAGCGCGCCGACGGCCAGTTCGTCAAGGCCGGCAACATTCTTGTTCGTCAGCGCGGCACCCACATTCACCCCGGTGTGAACGTGGGCATCGGCAGCGACGACACCCTGTTCGCCACCGCGGACGGCGTGCTTCGCTTCGAGCGCAAGGGCAAGGATCGTAAGCAGGCTTCTGTTTACACTGCCGAGTAATGTCACTGGAGAGCCCCGAACAGCTTGTTCGGGGCTCTTTTTCCCAAAGCGGGGCGTCCGCATCCGAGGGCACGGCTGGGCGTGCCTTGGGATGCACACGCCCCATTTCATCCATACTACTTTCGGAGGTGTGTTTCCATGGCAGCATCATTCATCGACAAGGCCCGGATCACCGTGCGGGCCGGCAACGGCGGCAACGGCGTGGTGGCCTTCCACCGGGAAAAATACGTGGCCGCCGGCGGTCCCGACGGCGGTGACGGCGGCAAGGGCGGCTCCATCATTTTGCAGGTGGACGACAACATGTCCACCCTGATGGACTTTCGCTACAAGCGCAAATACGTGGCGCCCAACGGCGCCGACGGCCAGGGCGGCCGCAAGTCCGGCAAGGACGGTGCCGACCTTGTGATCCGTGTGCCCCGGGGCACGCTGGTCCGCGACGCGGAGACCGGCGAGATCATGCAGGACATGAGCGGCACGGAGCCCTTCGTGCTGTGCAAGGGCGGCCGGGGCGGCTGGGGCAACATGCACTTTGCCACCCCCACCCGGCAGGTGCCCCGCTTTGCCAAGGCGGGTCTGCCCGGCGAGAGCCACGACGTGATTCTGGAGCTCAAGCTCCTGGCGGACGTGGGCCTCATCGGCTTCCCCAATGTGGGCAAGTCCACCCTTCTCTCCGTGGTGTCCAAGGCCCAGCCCAAGATCGCCAACTACCACTTCACCACCCTCTATCCCAACCTGGGCGTGGT
>CAUWEK010000014.1:0-21560 GCA_963557435.1 uncultured Dysosmobacter sp. | reverse complement strand
GTATCCTCCATGCAGATCGACAACCCCGAGCGGGGCTTCACCTTCAAACAGGACGGGCCTCTGGACCTGCGCCTGGACCCCACCGCCGGCATCACCGCCGCCCAGCGCCTCCGGGAACTGGACACCGACGAGCTGGAGGCCATGCTGGTGGAAAACGCGGACGAGCCCTATGCCCAGCGCATTGCCAAAGCCATCACACAGACCTTCCGCAAGGGCATCTCCATCGACACCACCCGGCAGCTGGCCGCCGTCATCGAGGGTGCCCTCTCCTTCCTTCCGCCGGCAGAACGGGCCGAGGCCGTGAAAAAATCCTGCCAGCGGACGTTCCAGGCCCTGCGCATCGACGTCAACAGTGAATTCGAAGTGCTGTACAGCTTTCTCGACAAGCTCCCGGGCGTTATGAAGCCCGGCGGCCGGGCTGCCATCCTCACCTTCCACTCCGGGGAGGACCGGCTGGTAAAAAAGGCTTTCCGACAGTATGCCCGTGAGGGGATCTTTTCGGAAATTTCGGAAGACGTGATCCGCCCGTCCGCCCAGGAGTGCTTCCAAAACCCCCGTGCCCGTTCCACGAAGCTGCGCTGGGCTGTACGGGCATAAGGAAGGAGGTCCCCATGCTCAAAGACGAGACCATTGCCCGGGTGCTGCGGTTCCGGGACGACCGGGACTGGCTCCAGTTCCATACCCCCAAGGACCTGGCCATCTCCCTCTCTCTGGAGGCCGCCGAGCTGCTGGAGGTATTCCAGTGGAGCGGCACCGACCTTCGCTGTGAAGAAAAGCGGGACAAGATCCGGGAGGAGCTTGCAGACGTCCTCAGCTATTGCATTTTGATGGCGGACGTATGCGGCATGGACCTGGATGAGATCATGAACGAAAAGGTCGCAAAGAATGAAGCCAAGTACCCGGTGGAAAAAGCCCGGGGCCGGGCGGAGAAATATACAGAGCTATAAAAAAGACGTGCGTTCCGTTGGGACGCACGTCTTTTTTGTTTCCTGTTACTTGGAGCGCTTGAGCACCTCGGTGACAAAGCGCCACAGCCGCTGCACGGAGCTGACGCTCATCTTCTCCCGGGGCGTGTGGATCTCCAGCAGGTCGGGGCCGATGGACACGCAGTCCAGCCCGGGCATCTTGCCGGCAAACAGGCCGCACTCCAGTCCCGCGTGGATGGCCTCCACCTTGGGCTCGCAGCCGTACTGCTCCCGATAAACCTCCACCATCAGATCCCGCAGCGGGGAGTCCTCCTGGTACTGCCAGCCGGTATAGTCCCCGGCAAAGGCCACACTGCCGCCCAGGATGCCCATGAGCGTCTCCAGGCGGGCCTTGAGCATCTCCTTCTGGGAGTCCACACTGCTGCGCACGCAGAAGCCCGCACGGACCTCCTGCTCCGCCGTGGCAAGGATGCCCAGGTTCAAAGAGGTCTGCACCAGTCCCTCGATCTCAGCGCTCATGGCCTGCACGCCGTTGGGAAGGCACGTGAGCATGCAGATGACCTTCTCCGTGGAGGATGCGTCCATAGGCACCACGTCGGCACAGCCGTCTTCCACCACAACGGTCAGATGGGGATCTGTCACGCGGAACTCGTTTTTCAGCGCCGTCTCCATCTCCGCAGCAGCAGCCTTCACAGCCGCCGCGTCCGCTGCCACCACGCAGGCCTTGGAGGCCACGGGGATGGCGTTGTCCTTCAGTCCGCCGTCCACGCTCTGGATACGCAGGGCACTGCGCTTGGCCGCCGCCTGCAGCACACGGCCAAGGGTCATATTGGCGTTGGAGCGGCCCTTGTGGATCTCCGCGCCGGAATGGCCGCCGGTGAGGCCCTCCACCCGGATGGTCAAAGCCGTGCCGTCAAAGGGCGTGCGGGAGACGGGCAGCGTGCAGGTGCTGGTGTTGCCGCCGGCGCAGCTGACCGTGAAGATTCCCTCCACCTCGGAGTCCAGATTCAGCATCTTGCGGCCCTTCAGCGGCGCCACATCCAGCGCTGCCGCACCCAGCAGGCCGATCTCCTCATCGGTGGTGAACACAGCCTCCACCCGGGGATGCGCCAGATCGTCCGCGTCCAGCACAGCCAGGGCCATGGCCACTGCGATGCCGTCATCGCCGCCCAGGGTCGTGCCCTTGGCATAGACGTAATCCCCGTCCACGGCCAGGTCCAGTCCCTCCCGGTCCATGTCCTTTTCGCAGCCGGCCGCCTTCTCGCACACCATGTCCAGGTGGCCCTGGAGGATGACAGGCTCGGCAGACTCATAGCCGGGCGTGGCCTCCTTGATGATGATCACGTTGTTGGCCTCGTCCTGGTGATATTCCAGGCCCCGCTCCTTGGCAAATGCCACGCACCAGTCGCTGATGGCCTTCGTGTTCCGGGAACCGTGGGGAATGGCGCACATCTGCTCAAAAAAGTCAAATACGCGCTTCGGTTCCAGCTGTTCCAATACGCTCATGTTCGGATGCTCCTTTCAAAATGCCGCATTTACGGCTTACGGCGATAGCGGCCACGGGAGACCTCCTCCAGCAGCTGCCGCTCCGTCATATACTCGATCAGTTCCGGAACGAACTTTTTTCCGTCCCGGACACCGGCCCGGGACCGGGACCAGAACAGTCCCGCCCGGACGCCCTCCACCAGCCGGGCCATCTCCGCCCGGTCAATGGTATCATGCGCTTTCAAATAGCGGTTCACACGCTCCGCGCTCTTGCGCAGCAGGGCCCGGTCCAGGTCCTCCTGCTGGGTCATGCTCTTTTTCAGGCCCCATACATACAGCACCGCCGTCACCAGTGCAAAGAGTACGATGCCCAGAATGATCTGCCCCATACTCACGGCTTCACCTTGTCCTTTCCGCGGAAGAGGACGAAGTGGTTGTTGTGCAGGATCTGCATATAGTGCACCAGACGGTCATACAGAGGCTCCGCAGCCTCGCCGTACTCCTCCCGCAGTGCCTGGGCCAGCACGCCGACGGACTTCTCTCCGTCGATCCGCAGCCACAGGAAGCTGCCGTACTCATCCAGCTGGATATGACTCACCGGCGGGGTGTGGAACAGCTTCTGGGCCAGACGGTCATAGATCCCCCGGTGGACCATGTGGATGGTCACAATGCCGCCTTCTTCGCTCCAGGTGTTGCGGGGATTGGGCACCGGCACGAAGTCCAGATAGTTCTCCGCTCGTTTTTTGGACATGTCGCTTCTCCTTCTTGCTGATAGCCCAAGCCGGGCTGCATACCAAAGTATACAGCCCGGCCAACGGGAAAGCAATGTTTTTATCAGGCCTTCTTCTGGTCCTTGGTGGCAAACCGATAGATGGTCAGCAGCAGCAGGGCGAAGACCACCAGGCCGCCGATCTGGCCGATGCTGAAGATGCCGCTGATGTCGATCTTGTCGCTGACATACAGGGCATTGCCCTCAGCATCCATACCGGCAGGGATAATGGCCAGCACAGCCAGCAGAATGCCCACGATGCCCTCGCCGGCGATCAGGCCGGAGGAATAGAGCACGCCGGACTGGACCACGTTGTCCTTCTCCTTTTCGGAAGCGTACTTGCGCTTTTCCAGGAACCAGCGCAGGGCGCCGCCCAGCATCATGGGAACGGACAGGTAGATGGGCAGATACAGGCCGATGGCAAAGGGCAGCACGGGGATGCCCAGCACTTCCACCACCAGTGCGATGAACACGCCCACCAGCACCAGGTTCCAGGGCAGGTTGCCGCCCATGACGCCCTCGACGATCATCTTCATCAGCGTCGCCTGAGGAGCGGGCAGGGCATCGGAGCCGTAACCGCCCCAAGCCATGCTCAAAAGGTACAAAATCGCGCCGATGGCCACGGCGGACACGGCCACGCCCACGATCTCACCGATCTGCTGCTTCTTGGGGGTAGCGCCCACCAGGAAGCCGGTCTTCAGATCCTGAGAGGTATCGCCGGCGATGGCGGCGATGACGCAGATGACACCGCCGATGACGATGGCGGCAGTCATGCCCTCAATGCCGTCCGTACCGGTGGCCTTGAGCAGCAGGGTGGAGATCAGCAGCGTGGCGATGGCCATGCCGGAGACCGGGTTGTTGGAAGAACCGATCAGACCCACCATGCGGGAGGACACCGTCGCAAAGAAGAAGCCGAAGATGATGACGATCAGCGCAGTGAACAGATTCAGGGGGATGGCGGGCACCAGCCACAGCACCACGGCCACCACCAGAACGCCCAGCAGGACCGCCTTCATGGGAAGATCCTGCTCCGTACGCAGGGTGCTGGCCTCACCGCGGCCCTTGGCATAGTCGCCCATGGCATCCTTGAAGGTGCGGATGATGAGGGGCAGGGACTTGACAAGGCTCAGCACGCCGCCGCAGGCCACGGCGCCGGCGCCGATGTAGCGCAGATAGTTGCCCCACAGGCTGGAAACGCCCTCCTCCGCCACCAGCTGGCCGATGGTCATGTCAGTGACAGGGAACAAAATGAGGTCGCTGCCGAAGAGCACCATCAAGGGCATGATGACGAACCAGCCCAGAAGGCCGCCCGCAAACAGATAGGAGGACACCTTGGCGCCGCAGATGTAGCCCACGCCGGCCAGAGCGGGCAGCACGTCGATGCCGATGCCGGAGCCCTTGTAGGCGGGGATGTCATAGGTGATCTCGCTGGGGAACACCTTCAGGCCGTCGGCAATGAACTTGTAGACGGCAGCGATGCCCAGGCCGGAGAACACGGTGGACGCCTTGGCGCCGCCCTCTTCACCGGCAATGAGCACCTCGGCGCAGGCCTGGCCCTCGGGATAGGCCAGCACGCCGTGCTCCTTGACGATCAGCGCGCTGCGCAGGGGGATCATCATGAGCACGCCCAGCACGCCGCCGCACAGGGCGATCAGGCCGATCTCCACCAGGGAGGGCACATCGCAAAGGCCCTCCTTGGCCCACATGAACAGAGCCGGCAGGGTGAAGATGGCGCCGGCGGCCACGGACTCACCGGCGGAGCCGATGGTCTGGACCATGTTGTTTTCCAGAATGGAGTCACGCTTGAGTACTTTGCGGATGATTCCCATGGAAATCACCGCCGCAGGAATGGAGGCCGAAACGGTCATGCCGACACGCAGGCCCAGGTACGCGTTCGCCCCGCCGAAGACAACAGCCAGAATGGCGCCCAGGATCACGGATACCACCGTGAACTCAGGCATGACCTTGTCTGCCGGGACGTAGGGTTGGAATTTTTTCTCTTCCACGATACGAATTCCCCTCTTTTAATTTTTTTGTTGGATTTTCTGTGTCCGTATCTGGCGCACAGAACCGCCGATCCAACAAGGTGAAATTATATACAATTTTGCAGCATTCGTCAAGTCTTTACGAAATCTTAACAAATTTGTGGAGTTTCTGCGTGATATCAGGCAATTTTTAATTCGCCGCCCAGGTGTCTTTTTTCCACGGACCATGCTCAGGATGCGCGGCAGGTGTATAGTTTATACAGTGTCTCCGCCGCCTTCACGGCTTCACCGCCACCTTGATCACCCCGTTCCGCTTGCTGGCGAACAGGTCGTAGGCCGCCTGAATGTCCCGCAGAGGGAAGGTGTGGGTGATGAGCGGGGTGGTATCGATCTTCCCTGCGGCGATCAGCTCCAGGATCTCCCGGCAGCGGCATCCGTCCACACCGCCGGTTTTGAACGTCAGGTTCTTGCCGTACATATCCGGCAGGGGCAACACCTGGGGCGCATCGTACAGGGCCACCACGGTCACCACCGCGTTGGGGCGGGCACACTTCCATGCCATGCGGAACGTGTCCGCGCCGCCGGCCACCTCGATGACCCGGTCGGCGCCGCCGTGGGCGCTGTACGCCTGCGTCAGCTCCTCCACCTGCTCCGGACCCACCGTCAGCACCTGGGGCCAGTACCGGCGCACCAGGGCCAGGCGCTCCGGGTCGATGTCGCACACGATCACCCGCCCCGGCTCCTTGAGCAGCACGCACTGGAGCGTGCAGATGCCCGTGGGGCCCGCGCCGATGATGAGCACCGTGTCTCCTTTGGAGATTTCGGAGATGTCCGCCGCCCAGTAGCCCGTGGCCAGGATATCGCCCACGAACAGCGCCTGTTCATCCGACACCCCCTCCGGGATAGGCGTAAGCCCCTGGTCGGCGTAGGGCACCCGCACATACTCTGCCTGACCGCCGTCGATGCGGCAGCCCAGGGCCCAGCCGCCGTTGGGGTCGGTGCAGTTGTTCACCCAGCCGTTGCGGCAGAAAAAGCAATCCCCGCAGAACGTCTCCACATTGACGGCCACCCGGTCGCCGGGCCGGACATTCTTTACAGCAGGCCCCACTTCCTCCACGATGCCCACCATCTCGTGGCCCACGGTGATGCCGGGCACTGCCCGGGGCACGGAGCCGTGCAGGATGTGCAGGTCACTGGTGCAGATACTGGCAAGTGTCACCCGCACCAGGGCGTCGCCCGTCTCCAGCAGACGGGGACGGGGCTTTTCCACCAACGAAAACTTTCCTTTTTCCACATACGTATATGCCAGCATGGTCTTTCTTCCTTTCCCGGGCGCTCTTCACCCGCAGGCGCTTTTCCCTCCTGCCGCCTTGTAAGAGAAAGCGCCCCGGCCCCATGGGGCCGGGGCGCCGGAAATGCGCGTTCCCTTCAGATCTCGTAATCCACAGCCACCCGGTCGGTCCGGATGGATTTGCACAGCGCGGACACCGCCACATGACGGGGGTCCTGCTTGTAGGCCTCCAGATCCTCCAGCGAATCAAACTCGCTGACCAGGACGGCATCGTAGTTATCCGCTCCCACGCTCCGGGCCACCTGGGATGTGCGCAGCTGGGGGATCACTCCCTGCAAGCCCCGCAGGCCCTCCAAAAACCGGTCCTGCTCCGCCTCCGTGCCGGGACGGAATTTCCACATGACGATATGACGGATCATCTCAGCGGCCCTGCTTTTCGTTGTAGGCCCGGATGCCTAGACCCAGCAGCTCGATGGCGCGGGTCACATCCTCGGGGTTGGTCACATAGGCGATGCGCACCTTGTTGCGCCCCAGGGCCGGGTCGGTGTAGAAGCCCTCGGCGGGCGTGACCATGACGGTCTCGCCGTTATCCTGGAACTCCTCCAGCAGGAAGTACTGCAGCTTTTCCGCGTCGTCCACCGGCAGCGTCACCATCAGGTAAAAGGCGCCCTCGGGGCTGCGGAACTCCACGCCGGGGATCTTGGAAAGGGCAGCCACCACGGCGTCCTTGCGGCGGCGGTACTCCTCCCGCACAGAGGTGTAGTACTCGGGCTTGAGCCGGTCATACATGGCGGCGGCGCCCACCTGGTCCAGCGTGGCGGTGCAAAGACGGCCCTGGCAGAGCTTCATGGCCTGGTCCATCAGCTCCCGGTTGCGGGAGATGAGGGCACCGACACGGGCGCCGGTGGCGGAGAAGCGCTTGGACACGGAGTCGATGACCACCACGTTCTCGGCGGCGTCCTCCATCTCCAGCATGGAGCTGACCTTCTCGCCGGTGTAGATGATCTCGCGATACACCTCGTCGCTGATGAGGAACAAATCGTGCTCCTTGGCGATGTCGGCCATGAGCCGCATCTCCTCCCGGCTGAGCACCACGCCAGTGGGGTTGCCGGGGTTGGTCATGAGGATGGCACGGGTGCGCTCGGTGATCCGGGGCTCGATGAGCTCCCGCTTGGCGAACCGGTAGCCCTCCTCCGGAGAGGTGGGGATGGGCATGATCTTGCCGCCGGTGATGTTGACGAAGGTGGTGTAGTTGGGATAGAAGGGCTCGGGCACCAGCACCTCGTCCCCCTCCTCCAGAATGCAGGAGAGGACGATCTGCAGCGCCTCGCTGCCGCCGTAGGTGGCCAGGATGTCGTCGCAGGTGATATGGAAGCCCAGGCTCTCGTAGTAGCGCTGGGTGGCCTCCAGGAAGCAGTTTTCACCGGGGGCGGGCGCATAGGCCAGGACGCTGTCGCTGAAGTGGGCCACGGCGTCGAAAAACTCCTTGGGGGTCTCGATGTCCGGCTGGCCGATGTTCAAATGGTGGACGGTCAGTCCCTTTTCCACCGCCGCCACCTCATAGGGGTAAAACTTGCGTACGGGCGAGAGCTCGCAGCGCTGGATCTTACTGGAAAATTTCATGATAATGCCTCCCTGATTGTGTTTCGCGATGCCCTGGACGCATGGACGGCGGCGCTGACAGGTACGCCGCCGGTGTGAATAAAAAAACGCCCCTGACTGACGTCAGGGGCGAAAGATACTTCCACGGTACCACCCTGATCTGCCCCTTGAAAAAGGGCATCTCATGTCATCTGATAACGGAGATGAACCGTTCCGCTCCTCGCGGACCGCTCCAAAGTGGCGTGCTTCATGGCGTTGGCTGAGGGCTTTCACCCGTTCCCTCTCGCTGAAAGCCGGTTTCACGAAGCTGGCTTTGTCATCGCTTTTATACGCTCACCATTATACGTCTTTGGCGGCGTTTGTCAAGAAGGAAGCGAGAAAAAGCTCAATCTTCCCCGCCCGCAGGGGGCTGGGCCTCCGGTGCGGAACCCATCTGCATCTCCTGCCACTTTTCCCGGGTAATGAGCAGCTGGCGGGGCTTGGAGCCCTCGAACGGGCCCACGATCCCCCGCTCCTCCATCTGGTCCACCAGACGGGCCGCGCGGGAGTAACCCAGCTTCAGACGCCGCTGCAGCATGGAAACGGAGGCCTGTCCCGTCTCCAGCACCACGTCCACGGCGGCGGGCAGCAGCTCGTCGCCCTCGTCGTCGGAGGGCTCTGCCGCCGCGCCCTTGGCGCCGCCCTTCTCCTTTTCCTGGACGGACTCCTCGATCTTGGCCATGACCTCATCGGAGTAGTGGGCCTCACCGCTCTGCTTGACGAAAGCCACCACCCGCTCGATCTCCTCCGGAGAGATGAAGCATCCCTGCACCCGCGTGGGCTTTCCGGCGCCCAAAGGCGCGTAGAGCATATCGCCACGGCCCACCAGCTTTTCCGCGCCGGTGTTGTCCAGGATGATGCGGGATTCCAGAGAGGACGCCACGGCGAAAGCGATGCGGCTGGGGATGTTGGCCTTCATGAGGCCGGTGATCACGTCGGCGGAGGGACGCTGGGTGGCGATGACCAGGTGCACGCCGGCGGCACGGCCCATCTGGGCCACCCGGCAGATGGACTCCTCCACCTCCTTGGCGGCCACCAGCATCAGATCCGCCAGCTCGTCGATGACCACCACCACGCTGGGCAGGGTCTCCAGCTCGTCGCTGGTGCGGGCCAGGCGGTTATACTCCTCCAGCTTCTTCACGCCCCGCTCGGAGAAGGTCTTGTAGCGCTTCATCATCTCAAACACGGCCCACTGCAATGCGCCCGCGGCCTTCTTGGGGTCCGTCACCACGGGGATGAGCAGATGGGGAATGCCGTTATAGGGCGCCAGCTCCACCATTTTCGGGTCCACCATGATAAAGCGCACCTGGTCCGGCGTGGACTTGTAGAGAAGGCTCACGATGAGGGAGTTGGTGCACACGGACTTACCGGAGCCGGTGGTACCGGCGATCAGTACATGGGGCAGCTTTTCGATGTCGCCCACGATGCACCGCCCGCCGATGTCCTTGCCCAGAGCGAAGGCCACCTTGGACTTGTGCTCCGTAAAGGCCCGGGACTCGATCACGTCCCGGATGAGTACCGGCGTCACCTGCTTATTGGGCACCTCGATGCCCACCACGGAGATCTTGTCCGGAATGGGCGCGATGCGCACGCCGGTGGCGCCCAGGGCCAGGGCGATGTCGTCGGCCAGGTTTGTGATCTTGCTGAGCTTGACGCCCTGGTCCAGCACGAACTCATAGCGGGTGACGGAGGGGCCGTGGATCACGTCGCCGGGCGTGGCGTCCACGCCGAAGCTGGTGAGGGTCTCCGCCAGGCGGCGGGAGTTGTTGCGCAGCTCTGCTCCTGCCTCGGCAAAGTTCTCCTGCCCGCCCTGCTCCAGCAGGGTAATGGGCGGGAACTGATAGTTGTCTCCCTCCTCGGAGAGCTTTTCCTGGATCTCCGCCGTGACAGCGGCGGTCTGCGCCGCCACCTCCCGGGCAAGGGACTGCTTGTCCCGTTTGGCCGTGCTCTCCTCCGCCGCGGGGCGTGCCTCCGTTACAGGGCGCACCTCCGCCGCCGGACGGATCTCCGCCGCCGGACGTGTCTCCGGCACAGCAGGCTGCACCGGCACGGCTTCCGCCGCCTGCGCGGCCGGGATGGCCGGCGTCTTTTTGAGCTCCCGGCGCTCCTCCCGCTTGGGCTCCGTCTCCGGCTCGAAGAGCACCTGGTCCGGCGTTTTCTGCTGGTCGGACTTGTGGCGGAAGAAGCCGGTAAAGCGGCCGGGTTCCTTCTTCTCCTCTCTGGGCGCGGCAGGCGGCGCGTCCGCCTCGTCCAAAGGAATGTCGATGACGGCCCGGCGCTGCTCCGTAGTGCGGCGCGCCGGCTCTAGAGGCGTCACATGGATGCGGGGCTCCTCCGGCTCATACTGAGGACGGCTGCGGTGCTTTTCCACCATGGCCCGGAAGGTCACCTGCAAGGAGACCATCCCTGCCGCAGCCAGCAGCGCCGTAAAGACGATGATGGAGGCCACCTTGGAAAACACCCGCACAGAGCCCTCCGCGATGGTGCCGCAGACGGCGCCCCCGGAGGTGACGGTGGTGCCCGTGAGCCAGAACTGCTTGAGCGTCCCCGCGGAGGCGGGGAACTCCACCTTACACAGCACCATGTGGCACAATGCCCCCAGCAGCACCGGCAGCAGCAGCGTACAGGTCACCCGCAGCTGCACAGGCCGCCCGTGGTGGAAGATCAATATGAGGCCGGCGAGCAAAAACGCCGGTCCAGTCAGATAGTAGCCATAGCCGAAAAGGCCCTTCAAAAGCAGGGCAAAGGCGTCGATAAAAATGGCCTCAATGCCGAAATAACTGACAAATACACATAGCGCCAGCACCAAAAAGGTAACGCCCCACACCTCGCGCCGGACAGGCTTTTTCGGCGGCGGAGATGCCTTCCTGGTCCGGCTGGAGCCGCTGCGGGATGTACTTTTCTTCTTTGCGGCAGTGGATTTCTTTTGTGTGGCAGCCACGTTGAACCTCCTTAGGATAGAAAAAGCGTCAATTCTGCACCAGGGTCATCACCAGCGTCAGCGCGCCGACGATCCAGCAGTAATAGGCGAAAAAGCCGAACCGGCCCTTCTCCGCGATCATTTTCAAAAGACGGATGCAGGCATAGCCCACCACGGCGGCCACGGCCACGCCTACCAGATAGACCGGCACATCGGCCCAGATGATCCCGGCTTCAAAGGCGTCCTTCAGGCTGAGGATGTTGGCGCCCAGAATGGCGGGGATGGACATGAGGAAGGAGTAGCGCACAGCGAACTTGCGGTCAAAGCCCACAAAGCACCCGACGGTGATGGTGGTGCCGGAGCGGGAGATGCCCGGGCAGGTGGCGATGGCCTGGCCGATGCCCACCACCAGCGCATCCAGCAGTGTGGCGGACTTTTCCGTCTTGCGGCCCTTTCTCACCCGGTCGCTGGCAAAGAGCAGGCAGCCGGTGACAAGCAAAGCACCTGCCACGAAGTACATGTTGTCCGCCAGGCCCTCCACCAGATCCTTCACAGGCAGCACCACAAAAAGGGGCAGGGTACTCACGATGATGAGCAGGATCAGCCGCCGGGCAGGCGGCACGGGATTGGGGGTGGAACGGCGGGCAAGATCCCGGGCGCCGGCGATCAGCTCCCCGATCATGTCCCGGATATCGGACCAGTAGGCCACAAACACCGCCACCAGCGTGCCCAGGTGCAGCAGCACGTCAAAAAACTCCGGGGTCTTGGTGCCGGTGGTGTGGAGCAGATGCTCGGCGATGGCCAGATGGCCGGAGCTGGAGATGGGCAGGAATTCGGTGATTCCCTGAATGAGTCCCAGGATCACGGATGAAAACAAAGTCATGGGCAAAGCCTCCTAATTTCGCTCATAATGAAGTCAGTATAGCACGGCCGGGGTAAAAATTCCAGCGGTATTTCCCGAAAGCAAGGAGAGCCGCCGAAGCGGCTCTCCCATGGCTTACGATAGTTTATTGTCCCTCCATACGGCTGAGGGCGTCCTTGGCGGCGGACTGCTCCGCCTCCTTCTTGCTGTGGCCGGAACCGGTACCCACGGGCTGATCGTTGAGCAGCACCTGTGCCCGGAACGTCTTGTCGTGGTCAGGTCCCTCCTCGCCGATCATCCGGTAGCTGAGCACCTGATCCGCCTGGCGCTGGACCAGCTCCTGCAGGGCGGTCTTGTAGTCCCGGCGGCGTTCCTCCACCGCCTCCTCCTTCTCCGCGTCCAGCAGTACCCGATGGATAAGGGCCGACGCGGCGCCGATGCCGCCGTCCAAATACACGGCGGCAAACACCGCCTCCGTGGCATCGGCCAGGATGGAGGTGCGCTGGCGGCCTCCGCCGGCCTCCTCGCCCCGTCCCAGCTTCAAATAAGCCCCCAGGTCCAGCTTCCGGGCCACCTCATAGAGGCTCTGCTCGCATACCAGGGCCGCCCGGATCCTCGTCAAATCTCCCTCCGGCAGATCCGGATGCTGGACAAACAGGAACTCCGCCGTGACGAATCCAAGCACCGAATCCCCCAAAAACTCCAGCCGCTCGTTGCTGTGGCGGCCGGCGGAGCGGTGCTCGTTGGCGTAGGAGCTGTGACTCAGCGCCTCGTGCAGCAATTCGGGGTTGCGGAATGTATAATTCAGTTTCTTTTCCAGCTCCTGCATATGGCACCTCACAAGGAAGCCCCGCGCAAAGCGGGGCGTTCCAGACTCAATCTTCCACTTTCTTGGCAATGTAGTTGACCACATCGCCTACGGTCCGCAGGGTGGTCACCACATCTTCCGGCGTCTCGCCGATCTCAAACGTGTCCTCCACGCTCATGACCAGCTCCACCACGTCGACGGAGTCCGCGCCCAGGTCACTTTCAAACTCGGTGTCCATGGTGATCTCTTCCGGATCCACCTCAAAGTGCTCGGACACCAGCTCCCGCATAGACTGAAAAATATCTTCGATCGACATACGAACAATCCACCTCTCAATGGAAATAGTTGCTGGGGTAATCATACGGCAACCACTGCGCCGGTGTCAATAGCAAATCAAATTTTTTACACCTGGGGCCGCACACGCATATGGTCGATGTTGGCCTCGATCTCCTGGATGAAGCCGCTTTCGGCGTATTCCTTGGCCCGCAGGACGGCATTTTTGATGGCGGTGGCATCCGAGCCGCCGTGGGCCTTGATGACGGGCCGGGAGATCCCCAAAAACGGCGTACCGCCCACCTCGCCGGGGTCGGCCTTGCGCTTGAGGGTCCCCAGGTCCCCCTTGACCATGGCAGCGGCCAGCTTGGTCTTGGTGCTGGTCATGAACACGCCCTTGAGTTCCTTCATGAGGAACTTGGCAGTGCCCTCCACAGTCTTGAGCATCACGTTGCCCGTAAAGCCGTCGGCCACCACCACATCGGCCCCGCCCAGCATCACATCATTGGCCTCGATGTTGCCGATGAAGTTGATGCGGCCCTCCTCGTGGGCCTTGGTAAGCAGGGCAAACGTCTCATGACGGAGGGTATCGCCCTTTTCTTCCTCGGCGCCGATATTCAGAAGGCCCACCCGGGGAGAGGCGATGCCCCGCACCTTCTGGGCATAAAAGCTGCCCAAAAACGCGAATTGCAGCAGATACTCCGGGGTGCACTCGGCGTTGGCGCCGCAGTCGCACAAGGTGGCATGGCCTCCCAGCACGGGGACGCTGGGTCCCAGCGCCGCCCGGCGGATGCCCTTGATGCGCTTGACCAGCAGCGTGGCCCCCGCCAGCAGCGCGCCGGTGGAGCCGGCGGAGACGAACGCGTCCCCGCTGCCCTCCTTCAAAAGGTTCAGTCCCACGGTCAGGGAGGAGTCCTTTTTCATCTTGAACGCGGTGGCGGGATCATCCGCGATCTCCACCACCTCGCTGGCGTCCCGGATCTCCACACCGGCAGGCAGCGTCTTTTCGCCGCACTGCTCCAGGGCCCGCAGCACCTCCGCCGCCCGGCCTACCAGCAAAATGTCCACGCCACAGGCGCGATGCGCCTCCAGGGCGCCCTGCACAGGGGCCAGAGGGGCGTTGTCGCCGCCCATGGCATCCACAATGATCTTCATGGGAGAACCTCCTCCTTCAGTTGGTCGATGATGTCCAAAGAGCGCTGGGACAAGGCGGCGTTCTTGTTGCGCTTGCCCTTGACCTTATAGCCCAGAGGCGGCATGATGCCGAAGTTGATGTTCATGGGCTGGAATGCGGTGACGGACTGGTTGGAGATGTACAGCCCCAGGGCGCCGATGGCCGTCTCCTGGGGGAAGTCCACCGGCGGCTTTCCCATCAGGCGCCGGGCCGTCTCCACGCCCACCAGGAACCCGGAGGCCGCGGACTCCACATAGCCCTCCACACCGGTCATCTGTCCGGCAAAGGCGATGCGCGGCTCCTTTTTCAGCCGGTAATACCGGTCCAGCAGCCGGGGGGAATTCAAGAACGTGTTGCGGTGCATGACACCGTAGCGGAGGAACTCCGCGTCGTGGAGGGCGGGGATCATGGAAAACACCCGCCGCTGCTCCGGGAAGCGCAGGTGGGTCTGGAAGCCCACCAGGTTATAGACGGTGCCGTCGGCGTTGTCCCGCCGCAGCTGCACCACCGCGTAGGGCTCCTTGCCCGTGCGGGGATCTGTCAGTCCCCGGGGCTTGAGGGGACCGTAGCAGAGGGTGTCGTGGCCCCGGCGGGCCATGACCTCCACCGGCATGCACCCTTCAAAGACCATCTTGTCCTCAAAGCCGTGGACCTCCGCCTCCTGGGCGGTGGTCAGAGCCTCCCAGAACGCGTCGTACTCCTCTTCGTTCATGGGGCAGTTCACATAGTCCGCCGTGCCCTTATCGTACCGCGAGCCCATCCAGGCCTTGTCCATATCCACACTCTCGGCGGACACCAGCGGCGCCGCCGCGTCAAAAAAGTGCAGGTCGCTCTCCGCGCCCAGCAGGGCCTGGAGCCGCTCCGCCAGGGCGTCGGAGGTCAGGGGGCCGGAGGCGATGACCACCTCTCCCTCGGGGATATCCGTCACCTCGCCGGGGACCACCGTGATATTGGGGTGGCTGCGGATCTTCTCCGTCACCAGCGCGGCAAAGCCGTGGCGGTCCACCGCCAGGGCGCCGCCGGCCTCCACCCGGGTGGCGTCGGCGCAGGAGAGGATCAGGCTCCCCAGGCGCCGCAGTTCTTCTTTCAAAAGTCCCACCGCGTTTTCCAGCTGGTCGCTGCGCAGCGAGTTGGAGCAGCAAAGCTCCGCAAAGTCCTCCGTGACGTGGGCCGGAGTCTTTTTTTCGGGCTTCATCTCCCGCAGAGTTACCTGCACGCCCCGCTGGGCCAGCTGCCAGGCGCACTCACTGCCGGCCAGTCCCGCGCCGATGACGGTTACATTCATAGTGTTTCTCCTTTGTCAGATTCCGTGCCGGGCATACCCGCGCCGGATACGCTCACGCTTCTTCCGCCGCCGGTTCCTCTGTCTTTTTAGACTTCTTTCCGGCGGATTTGGATGCCGTTTTTTTGGCGGCGGTAGTCTTTTCCGCGGTTTTGGCCGTGCTCTTCTTGGCAGTAGACTTGGCG
The DNA here is from genome assembly GCA_963557435.1 of uncultured Dysosmobacter sp. Lineage (GTDB taxonomy): Bacteria > Bacillota > Clostridia > Oscillospirales > Oscillospiraceae > Oscillibacter. The sequence goes on along the minus strand of CAUWEK010000014.1, from coordinate 5,959 downwards.
GCGGGCTTTTTCGCAGCCGTCTTCGCCGTGGATTTCTTTGCCGCGGTCTTCTTGGCGGCAGGCTTTTCCTCCGCCCCGGTCTCCTGCTCCTTGGCGCCGTCTTCCGCCGCGGCGTCCTCGCCCTCCGCCTTCTTGCGGGGATAGCCCCGCTTGTCCTCGGGCAGGAAGTTGGAACAGGCGGGATTGATGCAGAAGGGCTTTTTGAAGCCCCGTCCCGCCTTCTTGAACATGGTCTGGCCGCACACGGGACAGTCGTCCTTTACGGGCACGTCCCAGGTCATAAAGTCGCAGCGGTTGGCCTCGTCCTTGCTGTTTACATGCTCGCAGCAGTAGTAGGTATACTGCTTGTTGGTCTTTTTGCTGGTGCCCGTGCGCTTCATGATGCGCCCGCCGCACTTGGGGCAGCGGCCGGGCATCTCCACCACCAGCGGCATGGTGAAGCTGCACTCGGGATACCCCGGGCAGGCCAAAAAGCGGCCGAACCGGCCGGACTTGACCACCAGGTTGCGTCCGCACTCGGGGCAGATCTCCTCGCTGACCTCGTCGGGCACCTTGATGCGGGTGCCCTCCAGATCCTTTTCCGCCTGCTTGAGGTCCCGGTCAAAATCTCCGTAAAACTCCCGCAGCACGTCCTTCCAAGGGGTAGTGCCCTCCTCCACGGAGTCCAGCTTGCGCTCCATGTGGGCGGTGAACTGCAAATCAGCGATATCGCTGAACTTTTCCTTCATGAGGGCGGTGACCACCCGGCCCAGGTTGGTGATGCGCAGGTACTTGCCCTCTTTGATGACATACTCCCGGTCCAGGATGGTGGACACAGTGGGCGCGTAGGTGGAGGGACGGCCGATGCCCTGCTCTTCCATGGCACGGATGAGGGTGGCGTCGGTATAATGGGCGGGCGGCTGGGTGAAGTGCTGATCCCGGCTGAAGTCCTTCAATCCCAGCACCTCTCCTTCCCGCAGAGCGGGCAGGGGGGACTCCTTTTCCTCTTTCTCCTCGTCCCGGCCCTCCTCATACACGGCGGTGTAGCCGGAGAACTTCAGGCTGGAGGAGCTGGTGCGGAAGCTGTGTTCTCCCGCCTCGATCTCCACAGAGACGCTGTCGTAGACGGCGTTGGCCATCTGGCAGGCCACAAACCGGCTCCACACCAGCCGGTAGAGCCGGTACTGCTCGCCGGTCAGGTCCTTTTTCAGCATCTCCGGCGTCCAGTTGACGTTGCTGGGGCGGATGGCCTCGTGGGCGTCCTGGGCGCTGGCCTTGGCCTTGTAATGGTTGGGCCGGGCGGGATAGTACTCCTTGCCGTAGCGGCCCACGATGAATTCCTTGGCAGCGGCCATGGCCTCCTCGGAAATACGCAGGGAGTCCGTTCTCATATAGGTGATGAGGCCCACGGTGCCCTCGCCCTCGATGTCCACGCCCTCATAGAGCTGCTGGGCAATCGCCATGGTGCGCCGGGGCGTCATGGAGAGCTTGCGGGACGCCTCCTGCTGCATGGTGGAGGTGGTAAAGGGCGGAGAGGGAGAGCGCTGCTTATCCGTGCGCTTGACGGACTTGACCGTGAAGGGCAGGTTCTCCGTCTCGTGGACCACGGCGTCCACTTCCGCCTCGGATTTAAGCTCCGCTTTCTTTCCGTTCTTGCCGTGATACCGGGCGGCAAAGGGGATCTTTTTCACATCACTGCCGGTGAGGTTGGCGTCCAGCGTCCAGTACTCCTCCGGCTGGAACGCCTCGATCTCCCGCTCCCGGTCGTCCACCATGCGGGTGGCCACGGACTGGACCCGGCCGGCGGAAAGGCCCCGGCGGATCTTTTTCCACAGCAGGGGGCTGAGCTCATAGCCCACGATCCGGTCCAGGATGCGGCGGGCCTGCTGGGCGTCCACCAGGTCCTGGTCGATGCCCCGGGGCTCGCGGATGCTCTCCTGCACCACCTTTTTGGTGATCTCGTTGAACGTGACCCGGCGGGTCTTTTCGTCCGGCAGGTTCAAAAGCTGCTTCAAGTGCCAGGAGATGGCCTCGCCCTCCCGGTCCGGGTCGGTTGCAAGGTATACCATCTTGGCGCCCTTGGCCGCCTTCTTCAAATCGCTGATGATATCTTCTTTTCCCTTGATGGGCTTGTAGACCGGTTCGAAGTCGTGCTCCAGGTCCACGCCCAGGGTGCTTTTGGGCAGGTCCCGCAAATGGCCCATGCAGGCCTTGACCTCAAAGTCCTTGCCCAGATATTTTCCGATGGTCTTGGCCTTCGCGGGAGACTCCACGATGACCAGGCTGTATTCTGCCATACTTACCTCCAGGCGCCCCGCAGGGCGCGTATTGATTCCTTAATTATTCACGAAGCGTCACAGCGCGGGTATAGCGCTTGCCGCTGTGCTGTGTCACAAGTCCTTCGATTTCCAAAAGTGTCAGGGCAGAGAGCACCCGCCGGGTGGGGATGCCCGTCTGCTCGATCAGATCGTCCACCAGCATGGGAGTGTCCCCATCCAGTGTCCGCAGCAGTGCCGTCTGATCGTCGGTAAGGCCACGCTCCGCAGGGTCCACCATGGGCTTTGCCGGCCGGGCCGGCTCCGCCTTCTCGGTCTGATAGCCTGTCACCTGGGGCCGGGGCGATGCCTGTCCGGGCGGACAGAGCTTTTCCGGGAAGTGACCTTCGTATTCCCGCAGGATGTCCCACGCGTCGCTCACCAATCCCGCGCCGTCCCGGATGAGCTGGTTGCACCCGGCGCTGGCCGGCGCATCAATAGGACCGGGCACGGCAAATACGTCTCTGCCCTGCTCCAGGGCGGCAGCGGCGGTAATGAGCGCACCGCTGCGCTCCGGCGCCTCCACTACCAGCGCGGCCACGGACAATCCGGACAGGATACGGTTACGGCGGGGAAAATGGCTCCCCACCGGCCGGGTGCCGGGCGGATACTCGCTGATAAGACACCCGGCAGATGCCACATCCTCGTAGAGATACTGGTTTTCCCTGGGGTAGACCACATCCAGTCCGTTCCCCAGCACCGCCGCGGCCCGTCCGTTTGCCCGGAGCGCGCCCCGCAGTGCGGCGCTGTCGATCCCGGCGGCAAGGCCGCTGACCACCAGGCCGCCGCACCGGGCAATGCCGTAGCCCAGTTTTTCCGCGCAGGAGATCCCATAGGGCGTGCAGGATCGGGTGCCCACCACGGCCACGGCCGCCTCCTCGTCAAAGGCAGGGAGCCGTCCCCGCACATAGAGCAGGCACGGCGGATCGTAAATGTTGAGTAATCTCCGGGGATAGGCCGCATCCTGAATGGTCAGCAGTGAAATGCCCAGCTCCTCACACCGGCCCAGGATCTTCTGGGCCCCGGCAAGATCGTGATCGTCCAGACGCGCCGCCTGTTCCGGCGTCATGCCGTCTGTCAGCAGGATCTCCTCCCGGTCGGCGTAATAGACCGCCTCCGGAGAGCCGAAATGGCGCAGCAGCGCCAGGCGGGTCTCATTTTGCAGTCCCCGCAGCTCACTGAGCCAAAGCCAGAATTTCAGCACGCCGCATGCCCCCCTCTCACCGGTCTCTGGCCGCTTCCCACAAAAGCACGGTAGCCGCCGCGGCGGCGTTGAGAGACTCGCACCGCGCCCGCATGGGGATGCGGATGGTCCGGTGGCACAATGAAAGCATCTGCTCGGAAAGGCCCCGCCCCTCGCTGCCGATGGCCAGGGCGCATCGGGCATAATCCACGTTTCGTGCATCCACCGTGTCCTCACGCAGCGCGGCGCCGTAGAGGGGGATGCCGCTTGCGTCCAGCAGCGTCCGCAAAGCCTGGGGCTCCGCCGTCCAGGCGCTCAGGCGGAACACGGCGCCCATGGTGGCCCGGACGGTCTTGGGATTATAGAGATCGGCGCAGCCCGGAAGCAAAAAGACGCCGTCGGCGCCCAATGCGTCCGCCGTGCGCAAAATGGTGCCCACGTTGCCGGGGTCCTGTACGCCGTCCAGCACCATATAGACAGCTCCCTCCAGCTTTGCTGGCACGCTCTGAGGCGTCATAGCACACACGGACAAAACGCCCTGAGGCGTCTGTGCTGGAGAGACGGACGCCATCACATCCTCCGGCACCTGCACCGTCCGCACGCCCTCCGGCAGCGGCGGCAGCGTGACCGACGGCGTGGCCACCACCGTATGCACCGCCGCACCGTGGGTCAGGGCCTCGTCCAGCAGCTTGGGGCTGTCACAAAGAAACTCTCCGCACCTGCGGCGATAGGCGCCGGAGGAGGAGAGCTTGCGCAGATGGGTACAAAGCGGATTGCTGCGGCTGGTAATCATCTCCATCTCTTCACGGCCCCCTTTCCACGGGAAATAGGGGGACACGGTCCCCCTGGTACTTTATATGTGTCCTTTATCATAAAGGTATCCCCCCAGGTTGTCAAGCCATGGTTTTCCCTCTTTTTCCACATCATCTCCGCAAAATCACGGTTTTTCCCCATTCCGGTTCCCCTTGCTTCCCGGTCCGGCAGCCGGAAAAAAATGGGGAGAAGCCGCACAATCAGCGGCTCCTCCCTGTCTTCTCAGCCGATGGAGAGCACCTTGTAATCCTGAGCCTCCACCGCCGTGCGGAGGGCGTCGTCAGCCACCGGGGCGCTCATGCGCACCACGGCGGTGCCCTGCTCGTGGCTCACCACGGCCTCCTCCACGCCGGGCACGGCCTCCAGGCACTTTTTCACCCGGGCCTCGCAGTGTCCGCACATCATGCCTTCGATCTTCATCGTCTTTTCCATGGTCTTTTTCTCCTTTTTTTGTTTGATTTTATGGTCTTTTTTCGCACTGTGTACATCAAATAGGTTCAGCCGCAGCGCGTTGCTCACCACGCAGAAGCTGGAAAGGCTCATGGCCGCAGCGCCGAACATGGGGCTCAGCTGCCAGCCGGTCAAAGGGATCCAAACGCCTGCCGCCAGGGGGATGCCCACCACGTTGTAGAAAAACGCCCAGAAGAGGTTTTCATGGATGTTGCGCAGCGTGGCCCGGCTGAGACGGATGGCCGCGGGCACGTCGCCCAGCCGGCTCTTCACCAGCACCACGTCCGCCGCGTCCACCGCCACGTCCGCACCGGCGCCGATGGCCACACCCACATCCGCCCGGGTCAGGGCCGGGGCATCGTTGATGCCGTCGCCCACCATGGCCACCTTTCCCTGGCGCTGCAGCTGGCGGATCACCTGCTCCTTGCCGTCGGGCAGTACACCCGCCACCACTTCGTCCACGCCCGCCTGGGCGCCGATGGCCCGGGCCGTGCGCTCGTTGTCGCCGGTGAGCATCACCACCCGCACGCCCATGTTTTTCAGCTGCCGGACCGCCTCGCCGCTGTCCGCCTTGATCACGTCCGCTACGGCGATGATACCCAGCAGCTGTCCGTCACGGGCAAAGAGCAGCGGGGTCTTTCCCTCTCCCGCCAGCTTCTCCGCTCCGCGGCGCAGTGTCTCGTCCACCCGCACCCGGCCGCCGATGAAGTCCATGCTGCCGCCCCAGAGCTCTGCCCCGTCCAGCCGGGCGGTGAGGCCGCTGCCGGGGAGGGCCTGGAAGCCCTCCACCTTCTCCAGCGGGAGCTGCCGCTCCTCCGCCAGGCGCAAAACAGCGCCGGCCAGGGGATGCTCGCTGCACGCTTCCAGGGCGTAGGCCGCGCCCAGCAGCTCCTCTTCCGTCACGCCCTCCGCCGCCAGCACGTCGGTCACGGCGGGCTGGCCGCTGGTGATGGTACCGGTTTTGTCCAGGGCCACGATGTTCACCTTGCCCATCTCCTCCAGGGAGACGGCCGTTTTGAAGAGGATGCCGTTTTTGGCGCCCATGCCGCTGCCCACCATGATGGCCACCGGTGTGGCAAGGCCCAGGGCACAGGGGCAGGAGATCACCAGCACGGAGATGCCCCGTGCCAGGGCAAAGCCCACGCTCTCGCCGGCGAGCAGCCACACCACCGTGGTGACGGCGGCGATGGCCATGACCACCGGCACGAATACGCCGGAC
>CAUWEK010000013.1:0-22208 GCA_963557435.1 uncultured Dysosmobacter sp. | reverse complement strand
ACCCCGCATTGCAAAACGCGGATATGGAGTGAAACAGGGCATACCAGACGCCCTTTATCTGACCAAATTCCCTGTAAAACCCGGGAAAGAGCAGGATCGCCCCCAGCATCTCAACAGCCAGGGCCGTTTTTAAAATAAAGCCGATCAAGCGCACGATCCCGCCCACATTGGGCGCGGCGATCGCCTCCTGCATGGTGCTTCGCTGCATCAAGCCGATCCGGCGGCCCGAAAGGATGGCAAAGGCCCCTGCCACTGTGACGACGCCCAGACCGCCTATCTGGATGAGCAGGATGATGACAAGCTGTCCAAAGCCTGACCAATAGGTGGCCGTGTCGTAAATGATGAGCCCCGTTACGCAGACCGCGGATGTAGAGGTAAACAGCGCATCCAGAAACGGCGTCACGATCCGGTCTTTCGTTGCGATCGGGAGCATAAGGAGAAAACTTCCTGGCAGGATCACCAACGGGAAGCCAACTATAACAATGCGAAAAGGGGACTTATTGTTTTTATGGAGAAGCTGCCACATAAGCCTCCACCTCTTAATACGTCTTTATCTGTTCTTTATACCCTGATTATCCATATCCCCTCTTAAAGGGGGATTGATATATAACGCTCCGCATTAAGAAAGTATTAAGACGGTGCGGCCGCCCATTCTTCTACCGGCATTCAAAAGCTTTCAGATGCTCTATCCTTGCACAGAAAGCGCGGAGTAATCCGCACGCCGGAGCAGTGCCTGCGCTGGAAATAACTGTGTACACCGCAGCCGCCTTGCCCTTGTGTTTCTCACGCAAGTTCATTTCGGCCTAAAAATCTTTGTTAATCAATAAATTTTTATGAGTACTAAAAAATTTTTGTGCTTTTTGTTGATTTTGCGCAACTACTACGGTATACTCAGCATAAATACGGTCAAGAGTACCGAATTTGGCGGTACTGATCAGGAGGAGGGACCCCAGATGAGCAGACTGGAAGTAAAGATGCCCGGCCAGGCCCAGGCCGTGGTGGAGCAGCTGTACCGGAATATGGAGCGGCGGATCGCCGCCAGCCCTCCGGGCCTGTGCCCTGTGGATATGGCGCTGAATTTTCTGAATCTGTGCCAGGCCCAGACCTGCGGCAAGTGCGTGCCCTGCCGCATCGGCCTGACCCAGCTCTCCAACATGATCCGGGAGGTGCTGGAGGGTGAGCCGGAGCTGAAGATCCTGGACCGGATCGAGGCCACCGCCCAGGTCATTGCGGACACGGCGGACTGCGCCATCGGCATCGACGCCGCCAACCTAGTGCTGATGGGACTGAGGGGCTTCCGGGACGACTACGAGGAGCATATCCTCCACCACCGCTGCCTGGGCAGCCTGGAAAACCCGGTGCCCTGCGTGGCCCTGTGCCCCGCCGGCGTGGACATCCCCGGCTACATCTCCCTGGTAAACGCAGGCCGCTATGCCGATGCCGTGCGGCTCATCCGCAAGGACAACCCCTTCCCCACCGCCTGCGCCTACATCTGCGAGCATCCCTGTGAGGCCCGCTGCCGCCGGAATATGGTGGACGACGCGCTGAACATCCGCGGACTCAAGCGCTATGCCGTGGACCATGCCGGAGATGTGCCCCAGCCGGAAAAGGCGCCTGCCACCGGCAAATCCGTGGCCATCGTGGGCGGCGGCCCGGGCGGTCTCTCCGCCGCCTATTACCTGGCCCTCATGGGCCACAAGGTCACCATCTACGAGCAGCAGAGCAAGCTGGGCGGCATGATGCGCTACGGCATCCCCAGCTACCGCTTCCCCCGGGAGAAGCTGGACGCGGAGATCGCCTCCATTTTGTCTCTGGGCATTGAGGTCCGTACCGGCGTCAAGGTGGGCCGGGATATCACCTTTGACCAGCTGAAAAAGGAGCACGACTGCCTGTACATCTCCATCGGCGCCCATACGGACAAAAAAACCGGCATTGAGGGCGAGGACAGCCAGGGCGTTATCTCCGCAGTGGAGATGCTGCGCCATATCGGCGATGAGGAAATGCCGGACTTCACCGGCCAGAACGTGGTGGTCATCGGCGGCGGCAACGTGGCCATGGACGTGACCCGCAGTGCCATCCGCCTGGGTGCCGCCAAGGTCATCTGCGTCTACCGCCGCCGCCAGGCGGATATGACCGCCCAACAGGAGGAAGTGGAGGGCGCCATCGCAGAGGGCGCCGAGGTGCTGACCCTGCAGGCCCCCTTGAAAATCGAAGCGGACGAAAACGGCCATGTGACGGCTCTTTGGACCCAGCCCCAGATCATTGGCGAGATGGACAAGGCCGGCCGTCCCCGGCCCAACACTGCCTCCGTGGAGCCTCTGCGCATCCCCGCCGACACGGTCATCGTGGCCATCGGCCAGGGCATTGAGTCCCGTGGCCTGGAGGAAAGCGGCATCAAGATCCAGCGGGGCGGCAACGTGGCCGCCAATACCAGCACCCAGATCCCGGATATCGAGGGCGTCTTTGCCGGCGGTGACTGCGTCACCGGCCCCGCCACCGTCATCCGCGCCATTGCCGCCGGCAAGGCGGCCGCCGCCAACATTGATGACTATCTGGGCTTCAACCATGAGATCAAGGTGGATGTCACGGTGCCTACGCCCCGCTGCACGGACCTGCGTCCCCGGGGCCGCGTCAATCCCGGCGAACGGGACGCCAGCGAGCGCAAGTGCGACTTCCAGTGCATCGAGTGCGGCATGACGGACGAGGAGGCCGCCCAGGAGTCCTCCCGGTGCCTGCGGTGCGACCACTTCGGCTATGGAATCTTCAAGGGAGGACGTGTGGAAAAATGGTAAACTTCAAGATCAACGACCGGGCGCTGTCCGCTTCCAAGGGCACGACCATTCTGGATGCCGCCCAGAAGGCCGGCATTCCCATTCCCCATCTGTGCTTTCTGAAAGAGATCAACGAGATCGCCGCCTGCCGCATGTGTGTGGTGGAGATCGAGGGCGTGGACCGCCTGGTACCCGCCTGCAACACGGAGGTGCTGGAGGGCATGGTCATCCGGACCAACTCTCCCCGGGTGCGGCAGGCTCGCAAGACCAACCTGCGGCTGATCCTGTCCCAGCACAACTCCAACTGTACCACCTGCGTCCGCAGCGGCTACTGCGAGCTGCAGCGGCTGTCCCATGGCCTAAACATCCACTACCAGCCCTACGACGTACAGCCGGAGCGCTCCCGCGTGGACCTGAGCGTCCCCATCGTCCGGGAGGCCAGCAAGTGCATCAAGTGCATGCGCTGCGTCCAAGTCTGCGATAAGATCCAGGGAATGCACATCTGGGACGTGGCCGGCACCGGCTCCCGCACCACCGTAGACGTCAGCTACAACCGCTATCTGAAAAACACCGCCTGTGTGTTCTGCGGTCAGTGTGTCACCCATTGCCCCACCGGCGCTCTGACGGTCCGGGACGACACCACCAAGGTCCTGCGGGCTCTGGCAGACCCGGAGATCACCACCGTGGTCCAAGTAGCTCCCGCCGTGCGGGTGGCCTGGGCGGAGGTGTTCGGCGTGGTGAACAAAAACAAACAGGTGCCGGTGGGCAAGCTGGTGGCAGCCCTGAAGCGGCTGGGCTTTGACTACGTGTTCGACACCAACTTCACCGCCGACCTGACCATCATGGAAGAGGGCAGCGAATTCATTCAGCGGTTCACCCACCGGGGCAAGTACCGCTGGCCTATGTTCACCTCCTGCTGCCCCGGCTGGGTACGGTTTTTGAAGACGGAGTTCCCCGACTATACAAGCAACCTGTCTACCGCCAAGTCTCCTCAGCAGATGTTCGGTGCCGTGGCCAAGAGCTACTTCGCCGAAAAGATGGGCATCGATCCCCACAAGCTGTGCGTGGTCTCCATTATGCCCTGCTCCGCCAAAAAGGCAGAGAGCGAGCTTCCCACCATGCACGATGCCTGCGGCGATCGGGATGTGGACGTGGTGCTGACTACCCGGGAGATGGTGCGCCTGTTCCGCAGCGACTGCATCGTTCCCTCCGACCTGGCTGAGGAACCCTTTGACAGCCCCCTGGGCACCGGGACCGGCGCGGCCGTCGTCTTCGGTGCCACCGGCGGCGTGATGGACGCGGCCCTGCGCAGCGCCTATTACCTGGTGACCGGCAAGAACCCTGATCCGGATGCCTTCGAGCAGGTGCGGGGCAGCAAGCCCTGGAAGGAAGCTGCCTTTGACATCCCCGGCGCCGGAAAGGTCCGGGTGGCCGTGGTCAGCGGCCTGGCCAATACCCGGAAGCTGATGGAGGCCGTGGACAACGGCGATGTGGACTACGATTTCGTGGAAGTCATGGCCTGCCCCGGCGGCTGCGCCGGCGGCGGCGGACAGCCCATTCACGAGGGCGTGGAAATGGCGGCCTCCCGGAGCAGTCAGCTCTGGAAGCTGGATGCCAAGGCTCCCATCCGCTTCTCCCATGAGAACCCGGACGTCCAGGCACTGTACCGGGCATATCTGAAGGCGCCCCTGGGCGAAAAGTCCCACCATCTGCTCCACACCGACCATACGGCATGGGATACCGCGCTGCGCCGTATGGACAAAGGCTGCTGAGTGTGCGGCCATGCGTCTGATCTTTACATAAAAAGGGAGCACTAGCCAGCTTTTGGCTAGTGCTCCCTTTTTTGCTGCGAAACAGGCTCCAAGCGTTTACCATTCCAGCTTTTTGCCGCGATCCCATCACATAGCACGCAAGATATTCCCAGCAAAAACAACAAACGGTCTTACTGCTGAGAGTCTCCGTCAGTAAGTCCGCTTACTGTTTTTATGGAAACATAATTTTAATAAAACTTTTTCTTCACGCGGGCAAAGATCCGCTCAATGCCGTAGGCCACCAGGAACACCAGCAGGATCGCCACACCAGCAGTGCCGTAGTCGTAGCCCTGGAGGCTGTTGGAGATGACATAGCCTACACCGCCGGCACCTACCATACCCAGGATGGCGCACTCGGAAAAGTTGGTCTCCAGACGCATTCCCGCCCAGGCCACGATCTGGGACAGCGCGGCAGGCAGCACCGCGTTGACAAAGATGGATAAGCGGCCAGCGCCGGTGACCTCCAAGGCCTCGATGGTTTCATCCGGTATGCTCTCGAAGCTCTGGGCAAAGGATTTGGTGAAAAAAGCGGTGGTGTGGACACACAGGCCTGCCACGCCAGCCTCCGGTCCCATGCCCAGGCACACCAGCATCAGCAGCACCCACACAGGCGTGGGTACCGCCCGCAGGAAGGTAAAGAAGGACTGGGTCAGCACCGACAGCCAGGGCAGGCGGAAAATGTTCCGGGCCGCCAGCATTCCGAACAGGATACCCAGCACCAAACTGTACAGCAAAGAGAGCACCGCAATGGAGATGGTCTCCACCAGGGATGAAAGGATCAGGTCCATATTGGAGAAGTCCAGATGGAAAAGGTCCCAGAAAACCAGCCCGATATCCGGCAGCCGGGAAGCCATCTTGGCCCAGTCAATGTCCAGATACCACAGGCTGAGGATGGACAGCACCGCCGTCCCCACCAGAAAGGCAGGGATAAACCGGTTGCGCTGGCGGCACTTTACAGGAATTTTGGTCCGCGCGCTCCGTGCCGGCCGAGCTGCGGTACCGGAGGCGTAATTCACCATTTCAGCGTTCATTTCAACAGCTCCTTCCGCAGTTTCCCGGTAATCTGGTCCACCACGATGACCATGGCGGCAATCAGCAGGATGATGGAGAGGGCAACATCATAGTGGAAGCTCTTGATGTAGGAGAAAAGCGTCAGGCCCACACCCCCGCCGCCGACCATTCCCACGATGGTAGAGGCCCGGATATTGACCTCCACACAGTAGAGAAACCAGGAGAGGAAGCCGCTCAGGCAGGAGGGCAGAATCGCCTGGGACACCCGCTGGGGGAAAGTAGCGCCCACCGCCTGCAGACTCTCCACGCAGTCCTGGGACACGTCCTCCATGGTCTCCACAAAGGCCCGGACCATGAAGGCGAAGCTGGTGATGCACAGGGCTACGAAGCCCACGCCGGTGCCGATGCCCAGAGAGGAAAACAGGATAAAGGCCCACACCAGGGCGGGGATATTGCGCAGGAAGGTAGCAAAGCCCCGTACCACCTTGGCAACAAAGCCGGGAAAGGGAGAGACCTTTTCGCTGCCGAACAGAGCCACAAAGAAGGCTAGGATGGCTGCCACCGTGGTGGCGGACATGGCCAGGGCCAGGGTCACCAGCACACTGGAAAAGATACCGGGGATCCGGCTGGCCGGGGGCAGCGCGGGGGGCAGGAAATCCTCTGTGATGAATTCCCAGAAAGCGTCCCCATTTGCTGCCAGCACCATGGGATTAAACTCCGTCAGATAGCTGCAAACCAGAAACAGCACCGCGGCTGCCAGCAGAAATCCGGTGTAGAGCCGCTTCAAATCATGCGCAATGAGCGGGATCCGCTTGGTCATCGCCATGTCCTCCGATCATCAGATTTTTCCGGGAGGTCCCGTAGATCCGCTCAATGGTGGCGTCGTCCAGTTCCTCCGGTCTTCCGTCAAACACGATTTCTCCCTTGGAAAGGCCGATGATCCGGGTGGAATACTTCAGGGCCACATCCAGCTGGTGGAGGTTGACGATGCAGGCGATGTTCCGCTTCTGGGTCATGCTCTTAAGCAGGTCCATGATAGTCTTGGCACTGGAGGGGTCCAGGGAGGCGATGGGTTCGTCGCACAGCAACAGTTTGGGCTGCTGCATGATGGCCCGGGCGATGCCCACCCGCTGCTTCTGCCCGCCCGAGAGGTCGCTGGCCCGGTTATAGGCAAACTCCTCCAGTCCCAGCTCCTTCAAAAGATCCAGTCCCTCCTGCTTGTCCGCTTCGCTGTAAAGGCCGAACACGCCCTTGAGTCCGCCCATATAGCCCAGCCGTCCGTGGAGGACGTTTTGTAGCACCGACAGGCTGTAAACCAGGTTATAGTTCTGAAAAATCATGCCCACCTTGCGCCGCAGCTGCCGCAGCGCCGTCCCCCGCTGGGCGGAGACCGCCTGGCCGTCCAGCCAGACGGTGCCGCCGGTGATGGAGATCAGGCGGTTAATGGCGCGCAGGAGGGTGGATTTTCCCGACCCGGAGGGGCCGATGACGGAGATGAACTCCCCCTCGGCCACCTCAAAGGACACGCCTTTGAGTGCGTGCACACCGTTGGAATAGTGCTTGGATACATTTTCAAATCGCAGGATCGGTTCCATATCGTTCCTCCTGTGCGTCTTGCTGCTTAAAACTCGTTGATGATCTTGTTGAGCTCGATGATGGCTTCGTAGTCGCTTATATCGCACTCGATGAACCGGGCACCGGGAACCTTGATCACATCGGTGAAGTAGTCCTCGTTTTCATAGCTGATGAGGAACTCGGTGAGCTTGTCCCGGGTCTCCTGGTCCACATGCTCAGCCACCACCATAGCCTCGGCGGGAATGGCGCCGGACTCGTGGATGATCTTCACGTCGCTCTCGGAGGCGTTGCCGTTGGCAATCTCAGAGGCCAGGATCTGGTCGGAGATGGGAGCCACATCCACATCACCCTTCACCACCGCCTGGAGACCGGCCTGATGAGAGCCGGAGAAGCTCACCGCCTCAAAGAAGTCCCCATTGGTATGCAGCATATCGGAGTTCAGCTCGTCCTCCGGGAAGGCCTTGATGATCTCAGCGGTGGGCACCAGGTTGCCGGAGGTGGAGTCGGGGTCCACGAAGGCCATGGTGCGGCCCTTGATGTCCGCGATGGAGTTGATGTCATCGTTGGCGCTGTTGGTGATGAACACGGAGTGGTAGATCGCCTTGTCGGGGTCGCCGTCCTCCGCCTTCATGACGATGGGCTCCAAGTCGGTGCGCTCCACACCCAGGGCCAGAGCCTGAGAGCCCATGTAGGCCATGTCGGCGCTGCCGGTGCGCAGGGCCTCAATGATGGCGTTGTAGTCGCTGGCCTGGATCTCCTCCACTTCGCAGCCCAGGAACTCACCCAAGTCTTCGGCAAGTCCGTTGCGGGCGTCGGCGCTCTCAGCAGTGGACTCGTTGGGGGCATAGGCGATGGTGAACACACCGTCCTCACCGCCGGGGTTGGAGCCCTGGCTGCCGGCGGCATCAGGCGTCTCGCTGCCGCCAGAGGCGCCGCAGCCGGCCAGCAGGGAGACCGCCATTATGGCGGACAGGGTCATGGACAAAACCTTCTTATTGATGTTCATGTGATGCAAGCTCCTTTTTCATTCTGTTCGGGGGTTGATGCTCTTTCAATATATCTGCTCCAAAATGGAGCGGATCGTCTCCACGTCAATGGGCACCGGGTTGTTGTCTGCCCGTCCCTTGGTGATGCCCAGCTGCGCCAGGCCGGGCAGTTCCTCCCGCCGTGCGCCCCACGCCGACAGCGTGGCGGGCTGACCGGAGCGGTCCAGGATATCCCGGATCTTCTTTTCCAGCTCCTCCGGGCTGGAGACGCCCAGAGCATCCAGCAGAGGGCCGGGCTGGGCAATGGCCGGGATATTGAGCCGGAATACCGGACCCAGCAGCATGCTCACCGCCGCTCCATGGGGGACACCGCAGTGCATGGTCAGCGGGTAGGAAATGGAGTGGCAGGCGGTGGTCTTGGTGTTGCTGAAAGCCAGTCCTGCCATCATGCTGCCCCGGGCCATGGCGTCGTGAGCCTCCATGGTCCCAGCCAGCAGACCGTCCATGCCGCCCATGATCGTGCGAATGGCCTCCAGCGCCAGGCCCCGGGACACAGCGTTGGTCCCTCTGGCCCAATAGCTTTCAATGGCGTGGGCCGCTGCGTCCAGGGCGGAGGACACTGCCAGCGGCAGCGGCATCCCCGCTGCCAGTTCCGGGTCCACCAGGGCGGCACAGGCGTAATTTTCACGGCATTCCACCGAGCGCTTGGCGTCCTTTTCCGGGTCCCAGATGGTGGCCCAGCAGGTGACCTCGCTGCCCGTCCCCGCTGTGGTGGGGACGCCGATCCACCGGGCGGAGGGCCGGCCGTAGTCCTTTTCCTCAATCAGCCGCCGCAGGGCGTCTGCGTCGGGCAGTTCTTTTCCGTACAGGCAGCACAGGGACTTTCCCACATCCATAATGCTGCCGCCGCCCACGGCCACCACCGCCTCCGGGGCGAAGTCCCTGGTAGACTGGTAGGTTTCAAAAAGCTGTTCCACTGTGGGATTGGAGGCCTGAAACACCTGTGTGCAAACGGTGAAACCGGCGTCGGACAATCTTGCAAGAGCGGGCAGGCCCAATACCGCCTCGCTCCACACCAGCACCAGCACATTCCGCCGCGTCAGCCCCATGCTTTCCAACAGCCCGGTCAACTCCGCCGCGCAGCCGGCTCCCTCGATGGTCTGGACGGGATTGTAGTATCGGTTCAACGTGCCGCCTCCTGTTCTGCCATGCGGCGCTCCAGCTCCGCCAGCGCGGCGGGCAGATCCCGGATGGAGTCAATGACCAGGTCGGCTCCCGCCTCGGTGTAGCGCTCCGCCGCCTTTTGCTTACGCTGCGCCAACTCCTCCGGATCCATGGCTTCGTACTCGGCCCGGGTCAGCCCCAGCAGGTTGGAGCCGGTGAGAATGCCGATGCTCCAGGCTCCGGCGTTCTTCCCTTCCAGGATGTCCACCACCGTGTCGCCCACCTTTACCACAGCCCGAGGCGGATACACGTTCAGCCGGCGCATGCACTCATAGAGCATGAACGGAGTGGGACGGCTGGCGCCGGTCACGTCAGGGGTCACCACGCAGTCGGCCTCATAGCCCAGCTCCGCGGCCCGGGGCAGCACCCGCTCCATCATCTGGGAGGTATAGCCCGTGGTGGAACCGATCTTCAGACCCTTCTCCCGCAGCTGACGGACGGTCTCCACCACGCCGGGAATGGGAACACTGTACTCTGCCACCATCTGGTACAGGATCCCTTCAAATTTTTCATACAGGCGCTCCACGTCCTCCTCGGTCCAGCTTTTACCGCAGCACTCTTTCCACTGTCGGTCCCCGGAGGGGCAGGAGAGCAGCGCCCGGATGTGGGCTTTTTTCTCCATGCCCATGGGCGCGTTGATCTCCTCCTTGGTCAGGGAGATTCCTTCCTCCTGAAACACCCGATCAAATACCATGCTGGGCGCCACGCCGCCGTAGTCCGTGGTAGTTCCCGCCCAGTCAAACACAACCATCTGAATACGGTTCATTTCCGCCATATCCAACGCTCCTTGCTTTTATCTGCTGTTTTATGCCGCTATTTGCGTTTACAACCAGATTATAAGCGGCATAACGCCGCAGAATCAAGCGCGTCCGGGTCAAATATGTGTAAAAAACAGCGCAAAAAACCGCAGGCAGAAAGCCTGCGGTTTTTATATATCTACATTTTCACTGAATTTCGATTCCTTTGCTCCGATATTTTTCCTTCACTTCGGGGGGGACACGGTCATCCATCAGCAGCAGATCCACCTGCTCCGGGAAAAGTGCCATGCACTTGGAACACTGTCCCAGCTTGCTGGAGTCCATCACTGCCACCACCTTGCGGGAATTTTGCGCCAAGAGCCGGATCACGCCGATCTCATCCAAACGGAAATCCGTATAGCCATCCTGGTAGTTGACGGCGTTGATGGAGAGAAAGGCCAGATCCGGGCGATAGGTGGCAAACTCCGTTTCGCACACTGTCCCATAGGTGGAGCGCTCCAGAGGATCCATCGTGCCGCCCACGGCAACCAGCCGGATGGCAGGGTTTTGCATCAGGACGCTGAGTGCTGCGTAATTGTTGGTCACCACGGTAAATTTGAGATTCAGGCCGACCAGCTCCTGTGCCAGTACCGTGTTGGTCGTCCCGGAGTTAAGCGCAACCACGTCCCCTTCGTTGATCAAGGCCATTGCCTTGCGGGCGGCCTCCCGCTTCAGCTCGCTATGAATGATTTCCCGACCGGTAAAGTTGGAAAAAGAATTTCTGTCTTCCGGCAGGCAAGCACCGCCTCGGATGTATTTGATCCGGCCTTCCTGTTCCATGTTTTTCAGATCACGGCGAACCGTATCCACCGAAACCTGCAAAAGCTGGCTCAGTTCCGCTACCTTTACCGTGGACTGAAGTTGAAGCTGCTGCAAAATCAGTTCAGCACGTTCGTTATACAGCATAGTGGAA
The DNA here is from genome assembly GCA_963557435.1 of uncultured Dysosmobacter sp. GTDB lineage: Bacteria > Bacillota > Clostridia > Oscillospirales > Oscillospiraceae > Oscillibacter. Next base: position 11,120 of record CAUWEK010000013.1, on the reverse strand, counting down.
CAGTTCTCCTTTTTGCGGTATTTGCCTTAGTATACCGCAAATTGCAGCAGCCTGCAATCAAAAGGTTCCCTTGCGCAAATGAAGGCGGAGGCTGCCGTGGAAAAAAGCAGCTACGGCATGCCTCCGCCACACCGCTCACCAGCGCCCATCAGGATGGCAAGACAGCCTCCGCCCGGCCGGTCCATGCTCATACCGCCACCACCATGGATATTGACTCCCATGCTCAGGCAGCAGATCCTCCGGAGCGGCTGCCGGGCAGGGAGATAGGAATAAACCAGAGACATCGCGGTGTCTCCGGTTTATCTTTTGATTTCACATTGTATCCGTTTTGCCGGGAATCCGTTCTCACGTCCGATCCCGATACAGGAAGGTGACGATCTGCGCACGGGTGCAGGCCTGCGCAGGCGAGAACGTCTCCGCCGTGGTACCGGAAGTAATCCCCTGGTCTGCGGCCCAAGCCACGGCATCAGCGTAGTAGGCATCTGCCGCCACATCCGCAAAGCCGCTGCCGGAAACCGCCGGAGAGCCCGCCGCCCGGTACAAAAACGTCACCGTCTGGGCACGGGTGACCGTGGCATTGGGTCTGAAGGTCCCGGCACCGGTGCCGCCGGTAATGCCCTGCTCCGCGGCCCACAGCACCGCATCATAATAGTATGCATCCTGCGCAATGTCTGCGAAGGGATTTTCCGTGGCCGTGGGTGCCGGAGAACCTGCCGCCCGCCACAGGAAGGTGACGATCTGGGCACGGGTGCAGGCCTGATCGGGGCCAAACATCGTCTCCGTGAGGCCGGCAGTGATGCCGTTTTCCACCGCCCACAGCACCGCGTCGTGATAATAGGCGTCCTCCGCCACATCCGTAAAGGGATTGTTCTGGGCCGCCTGTCCGCCGGAAGTTTCGTTTTCAGAACCGCTGTTCCCAGTGCTGCCGCCCGACCCTCCGGAACTGCCGCCGGAGGATGTCTTTTTCCAGCCGGCATAAAGCGTCAGATCCGATGTAACAGGCATGTCGGCAAAGCTCCAGGCCACCGTGCAGGCCGCGTCCTGATACCAGCCGGTAAACCGATACCCGCTCCGGGTCGGCTGCTCCGGCTGCGTGAGCAGAGAGCCTGCCATGATCTTCTGCGCGGTCACTGCGGAGCCGCCCTGGCTGTCAAAGGTGACCGTGACGGTATACCGGATTTCACCGTCTGGCTGGATGGTACCGCCGCCATCCGGGATGGCCACGGTCTGATCCCCGGTCTGCACCGTGGAGCCGCCGGGCAGTGTGACACTGCCATCGTCATGCGGCGTCAGCACACCGCCGTCTTCCGGTACGATCACCGTGGTATTGCCCTGGCTGCCTGCTATGACAGCGGAGCCATTGCCGGGCAGGGTCACTTCGCCCGAAGGTGTAACGGCCGTACCTTCCCCGCTTACGGTAATTGCCGGGCCATTGCCGGTCTGGATGACGGAGCCATCGGGAACAGTCACGCCATTGCTTCCATTGGGGGCGATGCCGCCGCCTTCAGCCGGGACCGTTATGATCGTGGTATTGCCCTGGCCATCCGTTATACTGACGGCCCCACCGCCGGGCAAGGTCACCTCGCCCGAAGGCGTGACGGTCGCTCCTTCCCCATTTACCGTGATTGCCGGACCGTCTCCAGTCTGGACCGTGGAACCGCCGGGAATGATGGCGCTGCCGCTGCCGTCGGGTACAACGCTGCCGCCGCCTGCGGGCATGGTCACCGTGGTGGTATGCTCCTGACGGTCTGTCATGCTGACAGAGCCGCCATCCGGCAAGACGACGGTCTGGCCGGACGAAACCACTCCGCCGCCGGCTCCCACCTCAATTGCCAGGCCGTCTCCGATTTCAACGCCCGCTCCGTTTTCCAGCATCATATCCCCTGTGACGCTGCCCTGAATGGTAACCGTGACGCCGTTGGGGATGGTCACGGTCTGGCCCTCTCCGATGGTCAGGCCGGAATCTGCCGGGATCGTAAAGTCTTCACCGGGCGTGATGGCAGTTCCATAAATTTCCCCATCAGCGGTTCCTTCAAAGAAGATCCCGCTCCAGGAATCCTTTCCGGACTGATCGCTGATGGCAGTGGCGCTAATCACCGCATTGCCGTTCTCGCCTGTGGAGAAGGTGCCGCTGTCCGCCCCCGGCGTTCCGCCGCCGATGCCAACGTCTCCCCGGCCACTGGCCGCCGTCACGGTGCCCCCGCTGACAGCAATGGTTCCGCCGGAAGCACCGACACTGAAATCACTTCCGCCGATGCCGCCGCCGATGCCCGCGCCTTTTTCGCTGGAGGCTTGCACGACCCCGCCGGTAATGGTGATCACACCGCCTGCTCCGCAGAGGTCCGCAGCAGGAGAGTCCGTGGTGTTTCCGCCGCCGCCGATGCCCGCGCCTCTGTTTGCGCTGGCCTGCACGGTGCCGCCGGTAATGGTGATGCTCCCGCCGTTTCCAGCAACACCACCGTAGATGCCGCCTCTTCCGCTGCCGCCTCCGCCGCCGATCCCGGCGCCGGAATTGCTTCCGCCTACGGCTGCAACGGTTCCTCCATGGATTTCAATGGTGCCGCCATCACCGGCATTATTCCCGTAAGGCTCACCACCGCCGCCGCCAATGCCGGCGCCCCAATAACCGCCCAGAGCGGTAACGGTGCCGCCGTTGATGGTAATGGTTCCGCCGGGACCTCCCATGCCGCCACCGATGCCGGCCGCGCGCTCCTGTCCGGCTGCCGTTACCGTGCCGCCGTTGATGGTGATGGTTCCGCCGGAGCGTCCCCGGCCGCCGCCGATGCCCGCGCCATTATAGCCGCCGGTGGCGAAGATCGTACCGCTATCCACAACCAGCGTTCCATCCGTGGTCTCAATGCCGGCGCAGGAATAGTCCCCCTGCACGTCCAACGTGCCGGAGCCGTTGATGGTCAGCGCTCCCCGATTCAAAATGCCGGCGCTGTCGGACGCTGTGAGCTGATTTTCTCCCGCCAGGGTCAGCTCCAGCGCACTGCCGTCAGAAATCTCCAAAGGTGCAGATTCCGTGTAGATTTCCATGTTTTTTACGGTCAGATCAGCGGAAATACCGCCGGCGATGACGATCCGCTCCTTGCTGGTCAGCCCGTTGCCGGAGATCGTCAGCGGCGTATCGGTCAGGATCGTGATGACACCGTCGACCCGGGTATAATCAACATCCGCCGTTCCTCCCAAAATATCCACTTCTCCGACCTGATCGGTAACATGGTACCAGGAGCTTCCGTCCTCGGTTTTAAGAATTACAAAAAGGCCTTCCGCCACCGCAACACCGCAGACCGTATTCTGCGTCAGATCACCGCTGGAAAAATCTCCGCCGGTGATGGAAATGCTCCCTTCGGGTCCGCCGCTGCCGCTGCCGATGGCAACCGCCCCCGATCCCCCACTGCCAGCCGTGATCTTGCCGCCGGTAATGGTAATGCGTCCGCTGCCGCCATTGCTGCCGCCGCCGATCCCGGCGCTGACCAGCATATGCTCGGAACCCATATCGTTCCAAGAACCGTTGGCCGTGACGTTGCCTCCGGTAATGCAGATGGTGCCGCCGTCTCCATTGGCACCGCCGCCAATGCCTGCTGCAACTCCGTCAGACTCACCGAATCCCAATTCATCGTTTCGGGCCCGCACTGTGCCGCCGTGGATATAGATGGCACCGCCATTTTCATTTGCGTTTCCGCCGATGGCCGCATCCACAATGGTGGAGGATCTGGCCGACAGGCTGCCGGTCCCGCCCTCCTGGGCGTAAATCGTCAGGCTGCTGCCATCGCCCACCCGAACGCCTTTCATTGCGTCCAGATAGCCTCCATCCGCCAAAATCAGGCGGACATCTCCGTCCACCATCACGCGGTTCTGCAAATTCACCCAGTCGTCAACCACATACCATCCGGTGCTCCAAGTGGTATCCTCCGCCGTCACTTCCGCAACGCCATCCCGCGTTTGCTCAGCTCCGGTTTCGTCTACATACGCAACGCCGTCCTGTACGCCCAGCAGGGCAACGGCATCCTCTTCTTGGGCGGGGGTGTCTTCTTCCGTCTGCGTATCCGCTGCATTTGCAGCAGCGCAGACCTCCAGCGCTGTGCCGTCCGCTCCGCAGACGGCACATTCTGCATTCCGTGTCTCTTCTGTACAAGGGATCGTACAGGTACAGACCGGCTCCGCGTTGGCTTGCGGAAGCGCCTCCGGCTCCTCCGCCAAAGCGCCGGCTGGCAGTACGGTGGCCAGCAGCGCGGCACTGAGAAGGGCCGCTGCCAAACGTCTGTGGAAATTCTTCATACACGAGTCCTTTCTTATTTTGTTTTATCCAGCAGTTGCAGGCAGCCAAGCAGCGCAACCGCTTCAATTTTTTTCCATCTTATTACAAATCAGCATTGTATCATTCATTTTTTCTTTTTTCAAGTATCTTTTTGTATGAAATCCAGCTGTCCCTTCCTGTAATTTATGGGCAGCAACTCCGCCATAAAACCAGCCGCGGCCAAAAGGCATATCCCACTGCCACGAAAGGAAGAACTCTGAAGCCAGGATAGCGGGCAGGTGTTCTTTCTGAGTCACGTCTCCTTTCAGCCTATGTTATCCGCTGTCTTTGCCGGAACAAGAGAAAGCGTCCGGCCAAGGCCGGACGTTTCCAACATGCCGAAGTACCGTTTTCATCCATAGGGTCTTGCTGATTATAACAATTGAAATGTTCCTGTCATTTCCTCAAGTTTTGCCTGGATCTGCAACGGCAAATCTGCATAGCCTGTAATCTCAACAAGCAGGGCCCCTTCTCCCTTCGGCACTGCGTAAAAGGCATGCACCTGCGTTACACCATCTACATCTTCTTCATAGGAAACGCATTGGGTGTCCAAGCTATCCGCCCCGAAATACGTATCTTGCGCGGCAACACCATCCTGCCCTGATTGCAGGACAATCCCCTCTGCCAATGTCTGCGCATCCATATCCGGGTAGGCCTGAATCGCGATATACACCGGGCCGTCCAATGTTTCCGAGGTATGATAGGTATAGATATCCTGGTCGTCCCCTGTATCATCCAACGTGAAGACCGTAGGATCATAGGTCATCGCGTACCCCAAACGGCTCTCTTCCCGGACAGGGCCCGCTTCTTCTGCCGGATATTCATAGTCCTGCTCCGGGGCAGTCTCTTCCTGTGCAGGGCCCGATTGGTTTTCATCCGCCCCGGTTATAGAATCTTCCACATTGTTTTCTGCTGTGGAAGAGCCTGCGGATGTTTCCGCACCGCTTGTACAGGCCGTTAACAGCATCAAACCGATACATACACATACCAAATATAGATTTCTTTTTTTCATAGTTTCTTTTATCCACCAATGCTTTGAAATTTTCATTGAGAGCACGCACTCTCCGTTTGTTCGAATTATAGCTGCAACCAAGCAGTTGTCAAGAGGAACTCCAATCAACGCTTTCCGCTTATATCAATTTTTTAATTTAATTAGATATTTGCAGCCACAGTAGCAAGACAGTAGCCATAGCTGTCAAATCAGCCATGTCCATCCAATTGGGAAAAAGAAAGAACTCTGCAACCATTATGGCTGCAGGGTTCTTTCTGGAGCTGCCGGGCAACTCGATTTGCTCCGTTGGTTCCGTCCTCTAGTTTCCCCGTGTAGGTCAAGCGTGTGGGGAAGGATTTTTACTTCTCCCCGGTGGTTTATTTTTTCTCTTGCTATTGTTCCGCATAAATCAAGTCCGATTGAAGTAAAGGCTCTTCTCAGCCATGCGCATCACAAATTCCCTTTCATCGGTGGCTGCGCTTGCGTAGAGGGGCCTCGGGTGCCGCGATCCCTCGCTTTTGCCTTATGGAAAGGATTCCCTTACCAGTCCATGACCTGTGCCAGACGCACTATGGTGACGGCCACCTGAGCGCGGGTAGCAGTGGCATGAGGGGAGAAGTTGTTGTTATCTCCGCCGCGCATGATGCCCGCCTGGAAGCAGGCATTCACTCCGTCCAAGGCGTAGCCTGAAATGGAGGATGCATCAGCGTAGGCACTTTTCGCCTCAGTCAGCTTTTTATAGTCGGGATTGTACTCCTCCAGGAAATTTCCAATTATGGCAGCCATGTCCTGGCGGGTGATAGGGGCCTCGGGGTCAAAGTTTGTCAGGATCTCGGCGGGGATGAGGTCCTTCCCGATCGCCCAGCTCACATACCCGTCATACCATTTTTCGCCTCCCATAGCGATCAAGTCACCACAGAAGCGGCTGAGCACAGTCAAAAACTGTGCGTAGCTCATGTTGGCCTCTGGCGAAAAGGTCTTGTCCCCCGTCCCCAAAAACAGTCCCTTTTCATACACCGTCTGTACAGCGTCGGCATACCAGGCGTCAGGGGGCACATCGGAGAATGTCTGTTCCGGCTGTTCCAGCTTGGTACCAGGCGAATGGGCCGTCACACCATTTTCATCCAGCACATAGAAGATGGGATTTGGATCAGAATTCGGGTCGTGAGGATTGTAATTGGTTACATACCATACGACGCCGCCGTCAAAGGGAATGGGCTGGCAGTCAGAGAGAGGCGCCTTGGCTGTCTGGACAGGGCCAGGCACGCCCTCGGCGTCATAGGACACATAATACAGGGTATCGTTTAATCTGCCGAGACCCTCCCCACCATTCCACAGCACATAGCCGCCCTCCAGACCAGTAGAGGCGATCATCGGTGTAGTTCCCGGGATCTCGGACAGCTGGTACCGTGTGTCCGCCTTGGTTTTTTTATCCACATAATGGAGATAGATCATCCGGTCTCCCTTGTTCCAGGAACTAATTTTCCCTCCGTCATAGTTATAGGCCGCCACATAGCCGCTGCTGGTCTCCGCCAGGCCGCCCACTGATGCGCCGGTTTCATTTTGGCCACTCTCTCCCGGGAACTTCTGCAGCTCAACGTGCCAGTCTTCTTCACCCGTGTTGGCCAGCAGTTGGCCGGCGGCGGTATTAGCATTAGGTCCAATCATCACCACGCTTCTGCGCCAGCCATCACCGTGGTCCAAAGTAACGAGCTTTCCCTCCTCGCTCACCAGAACGAACTGATTGAACGAGTGGGTGACATAGCCGGGGTAGTACGTCGACATATCCCAGGAGGCATCCGAGATCGTCATATCGCTCTGGCGAACCACGAAGGTCAGGTTCCCCTGGTGATTCAAGCCTCCGATAGCGTATTTCTCATGAGCAGTATGGATGTACAGGTAACCCTCATACTCGTCACACCGCAAGCTTCCCCCAGTAAAGGGAACCGTGGTATTTGCCCCTCGTATACTGACATGGTCCAGCCGGTTCCACTCTTTGTCGTATTTTACCACGCGGATGACCTCTTTATTATCATCCTCCTCTTCATTCGTCTGGCCAAAAATCAGGAAATTGTACTTCTCGCCGGCAAAGAAGCCGCCCCAACGCGGCAGCTCAGGCTCGATCATCCGCTGGTTTAGAAGTTGGAAGCTGCTGTCGTAATCTTCGATGACCACGCAGTCAAGCTCTCCGGAAATGAAAACATCGTTCATCTCAACCCGAGTCAAACCAGATCCGTTCTTGTAGAGATAGGACTTAATTGGTCCGCTGGATGTGCCGTAATCATTAAGGTGGATATTCGCACTTCTCACCTCTGTCTGTGTCCCTGCCGCCAAAGCTGTCGGCATCAGAAACAGAACTAAAGCCAATGTCAGGATACACGACAGAATTTTTTTCATCTGCTTCCACTCCTTTTTAAGTTGAAAGTTTGACTGGCCATCGGTGCTTTTTACACTCTGCTCACTGTCGCCGTGGTCTCATCCATCCGGCAAGTCAAGGAGTTAAAATTTGCTCCGGATAGAAATGGTGTTCAAATTAATCGGATACGCCTATCCTTGAACATATACCTTCTTTTGTATTTGCCTTATCACTTTACATAATTTTGATATGGAAGCGGCATCCAATATTTACGCGCGCAATCTTCGCAATACGTTTCCGTTCCCATCATTCCATAATACGCATCGCCGGAAAATTCCTTGTCGCATTTGTCACATACCCACTTCTCGCCACACCCAGACAGCACTATCAGCAAGAAAACAGCAATCACCAATGTCCATTTTTTCAATTCTTGTTTCATCGCACTCTCTCCTTTTTTCATCCAAAAATCAAACTATGGAAGCTGCACGTTAAGCCTGCTTCACTAGCGTGTAACTGATAAACGGAGGGTCTCCAAACTCGTTGTACCTTCCGTTGTCGGCTACAATATCAAATCCCCATCCCCCATACATTTGTTCAGATGTCAAGATAAGCCACAGCGGATCATTCGCCGTAAAATATCCTGTTCCTTCAAGTGAAGAAGTTTCCAGGTTAGAAGCGACCCAATGAAACTGTCCCAATTCCGATCCATCTTGATCTGCAGTCTCGTAATCATAAATCAATATCTCCAGATCAATTCCATAGCTCTCATATGGAAACAGCTCCTGTGTTTTTACCCCCTCCAAAGTCCATATTCCTTCTATATTGCATGTAAATTGCATGTAAAAAGCGGTGCGTGCACATCTTCGGGAATCTCAGCGCTTTTATAAATCCATCGATTTTCACTGGCAAGATACTCGAAGTTAAGCTGCACTTTTGTATCCACAGTAAACATTTCCCCGGAATGTTGCAATCTGACAATCTCCGTATAAGAATCCTTTGTTTGGATACATTCTTCAGGAATAACGGAGTATTCATACCACTGCGCTACTGGCAAAATTCCCAGTTCAGAAAAGAGCTCATTATTCAAGACATCTATGTGCTCTTCCAACCGAGGCGTTGGAATATCAACCTGAAAAATATCGCTTTCATTTACTTCCGGCAAAGTTTCCTGTGCCGGTATTTCAATATCACCCTCGTGACTATTCTCTTCTTTCTGTGGCGTGCATGCTGTTGATACGATCAGCAGCACCACCACACAGAACAGTTTTATTGCCCTGTGCATACTATCCCACTTTAAAAAATGGTTTTGGTTGCCGTTTTCGCACCAAACCGCTTCTGCTTGTTTTCTTTATTGCATTCTTACCCATACTTCCAGGGTTGTATATGTCTCTCCATCCATGGAGAAAATAATCTGAATATCATAGCCCTCCCAGGTGGCATGAGCCCAATATTCTCCCTCTCCCATGCCGTCCTGTACCGTAAGAGTCTGTCCCAAAAACGCTTCCATTTCTTCTAGTGTGACTTGATATCCACCCTCCTGTGTTCTGCCATAAAGGAATGTCCCTCCATCCCCTATCACCGAAGTAACCACCGCGCTATCGGAAGTGGGGTCTTCATTATCAGCGAAGCATAACACATTCGTCCCATCCATGGAGATGTATTGTCCTCCACCATACCAGTCGGTAGAATAGTTTTCTCCAAACCGCTCTTTCAGGCTGCCTACTGTGAGTCCAAGGTATTCCGTCAATAACAGCCCTTCTGCTGCATTTGTCTTCTCCGCGTTGCTTTCTCCAACGGATTCTGCAGAGGCAGAAATTCGGGCAGGCCGTCTATCTATGGCATCTTTTGCCAGCTGTTCTGCTGTTGGAGGAGTATCATACCGCCAGATAATACTCTGGTATGAAACTTGACTTCCATCCGGCATTCTGTCATACCTGATTTCACTTGCCAAAGCCGCTCCATATTCCGTGTCCGGATAATAGGTATAGCTATCGCCTCCACCACCATTAAACTGAATCGTCACATTTTTGCCATCATCGGAAACTGTATAGTCAAAGCTCTTCCCATAGTTTATCTTTTCACCTGTATCCGTAAGACGCTGTGTCGTATATCCACTGTAAGAGTCGGAGAAATGATATACATCTACAAACGTATCGTGGGGACTGAATTCGTACCAGACACCTTCCCGCAGATATTCTTCTTCCGCAGGTATATATTCTTTTAGTTGGAGCATGCCTGTCTCTTGATCTACGCCGTCGTACTGAAATTGCGTGCTTTTTCCCTCACTATATGTAAATGTCAGCAGGCCATCTTCCAATTCGAGATCTTCGATCAGGCCAATCCCAAGTCTCGCCGTATAAATGAGGATTTCGCCTTTGCCGGGATCTGCCATTACAAGGTCTGCTCCCCTGCCGGCAGAAAAGAAAAATACATCTTCATCATGCATCGGATTATATGGATCCTGGTATTCCATATTTTGATTCCACAAAAAAGATGGTCCTTCCACGCACCAAAGAGCCTCTGTCTCCCCGTCCTGGTCTATATCACCGGCTATCCGCAATATTCCTTTGCATTCCAGCTGTTCCAGATGATCATCATATGTACCCGCAAACGCTGTCAAATCTTCATCCGGCCACTCCACTGTAAACAAATCACTCAATTCATTCGAAAACGGTTGCAGCTGCAAATCCTCTATGCGCGCTTCAAATGCTTCCTGCGTTAAAGACTCTCCTTCATAGGTTGCCTCTTGTGAAAGATAGACCGGGTCATCTGTATACTTCATTGCATCAAAATCGTATACAGCGTGGGAAGTCGCAAAAATTTCCCATACACTTCCATTCCAATAGGAATATTCCTCGGTTGTTCCAGCTCCCATAGAAGCGAAGGAACTCATCAGCACTGGCTTGCCATCATTCTTTACCTGGAATTCCGATCCTCCTGTTGCACTACGGTTTGCATGGCAAAGCCCAAATAGAGTACCATCCTCTCGGAAATCAAATGCAAATAGAGTTTCGCGGTCTGTTTCTCTTCCGCAATCGACAAATAACTCCTCCACGCCGTCGTCGTCCGCGTCAGCAATAAGGTAACTGCGTAATGCACGCTCTGTATAGGGTCCCTGCCCCAGTAAAGCATAGTCGATCCGACGAAGCAATTGAGTTTTCTCCTCTTCGGAGATTCTCGCTTCAGTTTCTTGACCACTGGACGATTCATCATCGGACTGTTCCCGTTTTCCACAAGCGGTCACAGCAAATAACGCCACCACCAGCCAAATGACAAATTTGATCTTATATTTTTTCATATAGAACTCCCATTACAAAAACTCTCTCCTGTTACTTTACTAAATATCTTATCTGTATCATTTTTTGTTTTGCGACTCCGCAGTCACAGCATTTATAAGCACAATTCCTAAAATGTATAAATATGGATTTCAAAATCAGCTCTATTCAGCCAGTATACTATTGGAGCCATTA
>CAUWEK010000012.1:0-22622 GCA_963557435.1 uncultured Dysosmobacter sp. | reverse complement strand
AAGTACGCAATATAGAAAAGCACTTCGGCGCTACCCAGGTGCTCAAAGACATCAGTTTTACGCTGGAAGAAGGACAGGCGATCTCCATCATCGGTTCCTCCGGCAGCGGCAAGACCACGCTTTTGCGGTGCCTGAATTTCCTGGAGAAGCCGGACAGCGGTACGATCTCGGTCCGTGGTGAGACGCTTTTTGATGCTGACGACCCCAAGACCCAGCAGGAGAGCCAGATCCGGCAAAAGCGGCTGCACTTCGGTCTGGTGTTCCAAAACTTCAACCTCTTCCCCCAGTACACGGCTTTGCAGAACGTGACGCTGGCCCGGGAGCTGCTGGCTAAGGAGCACGGTGGGGAGAGCCGGGAGACCATCGAAAAGGCGGGATTGGAGCTGCTGGACCAGATGGGGCTGGCGGACCGGGCCGGTCACTATCCCCATCAGCTCTCCGGCGGACAGCAGCAACGGGTGGCCATCGCCCGGGCGCTGGCGCTGCACCCGGATATCCTCTGCTTTGACGAGCCCACCTCGGCGCTGGACCCGGAGCTGACCGGCGAGGTGCTGCGGGTCATCCGTTCCCTGGCGGAGCAGAAGACCACCATGATCATCGTGACCCATGAGATGGCCTTTGCACGGGATGTGGCAGATCAGGTGATCTTCATGGACGGCGGCGTCATCGTGGAGCAGGGCGACGCCCGGCAGGTGATCGATCACCCCAGAGAGGAGCGCACCCGCCAGTTCCTGGCCCACTATACAGAATCCTGAAAAAAGGAAGCGGACTAAGTGTCCGCTTCCTTTTTTGTATGTTCAGGCCCGCTTCCGGGGGATCAGCAGCAGCGTATCCCGGGGAAGGTCCTCCTCCGTTTCCAGCTGGTTTGCGCTGAGAATGGTGGAGATGGTGGTGTTGTACCGTTTGGCCAGGTCCCAAGGGCTTTCCTGCTGTCCCAGCTGGCGCAGCACCAGAGACGGTGCGCCGGAGAGGTCCTTGGGGGAGTCCGTGTCCACCCGCACGGCAGAGATGCAGACCTTTTTGGCCTGGGCAGCTGCTTCTATCTGGAAATCCACAGGGAAACGCACCTCGATCCCGCGTTCGGTGAGGGTACCCTGGGGCTCTTCTGCACAGGAGGCTCTGGCAAATACCCGGCAGTCTGCGGGCAGATCGGTCTGACAGGACACTTCCACGCCGCGTTCAGCCATCAGCGGTGTGCCGCCCTCGTCCAGATACAGTGCCCGTACGAATGCCACGGTACGCAGAACCGTTCCGCCCCCCTCCCGGCTTACGGTTACGGTACCGCAGTCAGCCTGAACGGAGAGAATGTCTTCCGCTACTACGCCGATCTCCAGCGATTCCCGGACGTTCTGGCGGCGGTGAGAGGCTTCCCAGTAGGTCACAAGGGACATGGGGGAAGCTTCATAAGTGAGCTCGTAGGCGGTGGAGTACAGATCCCGCAGCAAGGTCAGCTCCTCTTCCCTGCGCACCAGCGCTGTGGCGTGCAGATAGAGCGTTACCGCCAACTGGCGCCCCTCCGGGTCACCACCGTCGATTTGCAGGTCGGCGCCGGTGAGCTGCAGACGGACTGTGGCCGAGGAGCCCTCCTGAGCGCCTTCTACCTCCATGATCTGGGAAAACGGAAGCTCACCGGAGGTGGAGCAGTACTGTCCCTGGGCAGTACGGTAGAGCAGGCAGATGCGGAACACGCCCTTGAAAAGAAGCTTGCTGCCCACCAGCTTGGTCTCGGTCACACAGCCCCGTACCTTGGAGGACAGGATCTCTGCGGCGCCTTCCCGTCCCGGAGACAGGTTCATTTCCTCAGAAAAGGTGAAGTCCTTTTCCGCCACATGGGTCAAGAGCGTTGCCCGCTGCCGCTCTCGGCGCTTTTCCACGCACAGCTCCGGGGCAGTCTCTACGTCGGGGCATACCCGGAGAGCAGCTCGCTGGTAAGTGGTCACCCGCGCCACCAGCTTGCAGTGGGTGAAGACTTTCCGCGGATTGAGCATCCGGCTCTCCAGCATCTCCGGCTCCACTTCCGCTGTAAGGTAAGCGCACTCCGGCAGCGCTTCGCTCTCCGCGGTAAAGGGAATGGCAAATTCCAGGGCACGGATGCCGCCCTCTCCTTCCGGCGTATACAGGACTGTTACGCGCACCGTTCCGGAGAGGGTGGCCTTTCCGTCCCGAAAATCCCGGCCGTGAAGGAAGACCATTCCTTCGGTGTCGATGATACGGGCCATGTCCGGGCAATAGTCCGGTACGATCGTCTCGGCAGTCTCCTCCGACGTCAGCGTGGTTTCCGTCCCCGCTTCATATGTATCAAAGCTTTGTTTTTTTAATTCCAGTTCCATGTCGCGTCCATCCTTTCCCGGCCGTTCACACTGAGATGTTGCTCCAGTGTATGCGCGGCGGGACGCGCTTATGCGCCCACGTGGAAGATCCGGCGCAGGATGCCCCGCAGTGCCTTGGGGGATTTCCATACCACGATATTCATCTCTTTGCCTCCTTCCCTATCTGCGGCAGCAGGCGCAGCCGCAGGCGATCAGCAGCATGGCCACCAAAAACAGCAGCGCACCTACCGGAAAGATCGCGGCAATCAGGATCCCGGCGCCCAGCGCCACAGCAAAAATACCCAACAGATGGCAGCCGCCTCTGCGAAACATATCACCCGCCCCCTCTCTGCTACCAGTATAGCGCTGGCGGTTGTCCCCCGTGCAGAAATACCAAAAGAGAAAAAAGGACCGTGCCGAAAATGGCACGGTCCTTGTACTATTTTTTCCGTTCCTGCCACGCCCGCAGAGGCTTGAGCTCTTCATAGAGCCGTACATAGCTTGCGTGGCGGCTTGGCTGGATCTTGCCGCTGCGCAGCGCGTCCAGCACGGCACAGCCGGCTTCCTTGGTATGGCTGCACCCTACAAAGCGGCACTGACCTAAGTAGGGCTCAAACTCCCGGAAGGTCTCCGGGAGATGCTCCTTCAGCTCCAGATTCAGTTCGTCTGTTTCAAAGGAGGAAAAGCCCGGAGAGTCCACCACGTCCGCCCCACAGGAAAGATGGTAAAGCTCCACATGGCGGGTAGTGTGGCGTCCGCGGCCCAAGGCGTCGCTGACCTCTCCTACCTGCAGATGGAACAGAGGCTCTAACGCATTGAGAATGCTGGATTTACCTACGCCGGAGTTGCCTGTAAAGGCGGAAAGCTTTCCGGCGATTGCCTCCCGCAGACGGTCCAGCCCCTCTCCCGTCTCCGCGCTGAGGCGGAGCGTGGGAATGCCGGAGGCGGTATAGATCTGGTATAAGTCCTCTGCCGGGTCCAGGTCACACTTGTTGAGGACCACCAGCACATCGCACTGCTTCAGCGCGGCGATGGCAGTCACCCGGTCGATGAGGAACGGGTCGGTGCGGGGAATGGCGCCGGAGCCGATGATGACCAGCTGATCGATGTTGGCCACCGCCGGGCGGGTAAAGGCGTTGCGCCGCGGAAGGATCTCCTCCACGAAGCCCTCTCCGCCGCCCAGCTCCCGGACCTCCACCCAGTCCCCCACCAGGGGGGACTGGCCTGTTTTGCGGAACTTTCCCCGGGCACGGCAGGTGAGCACCTCCGCGCCGGTATTGACATAGTAAAAGCCGCTGAGGGCTTTTTGAATCCGTCCTCTTGCCATATCAGTCAAACTGCACGTCCTGTGCCTGCTCCAGATCCTCTTCCCCGTCAATGTAGACCTGGACATGCTGGATACCGGAGCCGGTCAGAGAAACGCTGATGCTTTCCTTGGCGCAGGAAACATGGTTATTGTACTGCTCTTCCCCGTCCACGGTGACCCACACGTCCACGCTCTCGCGGCCGTCCTGCGGCAGCATGACGGAAATGGTGCGGGATTGGCTGGGGGCAAGGCCGGAGCTGACCTTGAACTTGATGGTATCGCCCTCGGTGGCCTCGGTGCCGGACTCAATGCTCTGCCACAGGATCTCTCCTGCGGGCTTGTCGCTGTCCACGATCTCGACATCGGCGTCCGTGCAGGTGAGCTTCCAGGTAGTCTTGAGCTGATCACGCACCGTGTCGATATTTTGTCCCACGAACAGAGGCACCGGGAACTGTTCCAGCTCCGGCCCCTTGCTCACATAGACCTTGATGGTGTCGCCTTTTTTCAGCGTGGCACCCTCGGCAGGCTCCGTTCGGATGACATAGCCGCTGGAGATCTCATCGGAGAACTCCTGGTACTCCACAGAGGCGTCGATGATCAGATCCAGGTCGTTTTCTCGGCTGAGGGTCTTGAGCGTCAAAATGGCGGTCTGGGCCTCCTGATTCACCACGTTCACCATCTCACCGGTGTTTTCGCCCAGGCTGACGGTGACTTCGATCTTCAGGTTGTCGCCCCTGCGGACCTCACCGGCATTGGGCGTCTGGCGCATGATCTCACCCTCGTCGTATTCGTCGCTGTAGTCGGAGGCGGCTTCTGTGATGGTGAAGATCCCGTCGATCTCCGGCATGGCCAGGGCTTCCTCCATAGTCTTACCCAGCAGATTGGGCACTTCGTAGTCCGTGGGAGTAGGATTGCCGAAGGAGGAGAAGATCACCTTGAACAGCACGACCACCAATACCAGCGCTGCCACACAGGCACCGGCAATGGCAGCGGTGCGCTTGTGGTTTTTTGGGCGGCGGGGCTCGTCGTCATAGTCCCGATACCGCTCCGGCTCCCGGCGGTGAGGCGTATGGTTGGATTCCAGAACATGGGCACCAGCGGTGCGCAGAGGACGGGTGGGCTCGTCCTCCTCTGTGGGGCGCAGGTCCTCCAACTCAAAATCCAGGCTGACGCCGGGATTTTTGCGGAACGCCTCCAGATCGGCGATCATGGCGTCGGCAGAGGCGTAGCGCTTGTCCAGCTCCGGGGCCATTGCCTTCATGCAGATCAATTCCAACTGCTGCGGGATCTCAGGGTTGATCTCCCGGGGAGCCAGGGGAATGGAGCTGAGGTGCTGAATGGCCACCGACACGGCGCTGTCCCCTTCAAAGGGCAGACGCCCCGTGAGCATTTCATAGAGCACCACACCGGCGGAATAGACGTCGCTGCGGGCGTCGGTCCTGTCTCCGCGCGCCTGCTCCGGAGAGATATAGTGCACGGAACCCAGGGCCTCCTGAGTCAGCGTCTGGGCGGAGTTTTCCAGGCATGCGATGCCGAAATCGGCCACCTTTACGCTGCCGTCCCGCAGCACCATCACGTTTTGAGGCTTGATATCCCGGTGGACGATACCGCGGCTGTGGGCGTGGCTGAGGCCCCGCATGATCTGGGTGATGAAGTGCAGAGACTCCCGCCAGTTGAGCTGACCGCGCTTTTCCATGTACTGCTTGAGGGTGATGCCGTCAATGAGCTCCATGACGATGTACTCGATGTCGCCGCCCCGGGACACATCGTATACGGAGACGATGTTGGGGTGGGACAGCTGCGCAACGGCCTGGGACTCGGCGTTGAACCGGCGGCGGAAATCCTCGTTCTGCGCAAGGTCGCTTTTGAGGATCTTGATGGCCACCAGGCGGTTGAGCCGGTGACATTTTGCCTTATATACCACGGCCATGCCGCCCGTTCCGATCCGTTCCAGGATCTCGTAGCGGTTGTCCAGCATTTTACCAATATACTGATCCATATACCTGCTCCTCCCTCTTACGCCATCTGCATCAGCACGGCGGTCACATTGTCCGAGGCGCCGTTGGCCTTGGAAATGGCCAGCAGGCGATCCATGCAGGTGCCCAGATCGCCGCCGTGGAGGACTTCAAACAGCATTTCCTGGTCCGTGACCGTTTCCACCAGCCCATCGGAGCACAGCAGCAGAAAATCCCCCGCCGCCATAGGGCATATGTACCCGTCGCTGAGGGCAGACATATCCGGTCCCAGCGCCCGGGTGATCAGGTTGCGATTGGGATGATGGCGGGCTTCCTCCGCGGTGATATCGCCGCGGTCCACCATGCTCTCCACCAGAGAGTGGTCTTTGGTGACGCGGGAAATGCCGTCGGTCGAGATGTGATAGGCGCGGCTGTCTCCCACATTGGTGACCACGGTGCCCTGGTCATAGCTTACGGCGGAGACCAGGGTGGTGCCCATACTGCGGCAGTCCACGGATGCCTGCGCGGCTTGCCGGACGGCCCGGTTGGCCACAGACACAGCATAGGCGGAGACTTCTTTGAGCTGCTCGGGACTCATGCCCGGACGCAGCTGCTTTTTCATTTCCGCCATAAAGGCGTCCACTGCGATGTGGCTGGCCTGCCGGCCGCCTGCGGGGCCGCCCATGCCGTCGCACACCACGCACAGGGTGTATCCGCTCTCCGGCAGCTGTGCCACGGCGTAGTCATCCTGATTTTCTTTCCGAACGAGCCCCACGTCGCTCATGCTCCATACTTCCATCATTGGGAATCCTCCCCTTTCCTTGCTTCCTCCATGGCCTTGCGCCGAAGCTGGCCGCAGGATGCGTCGATATCTCCGCCCAGGCTGCGCCGCACCGTGGCAGTCAGCCCGTGGGATTCCAGGCGCTTTTGGAACGCCGCGATCCGCCGGGACGGCTTGAAGGGGCTTTCCACCACATCATTGAGCGGGATGAGGTTGACATGCCCCGGCATACCTCGGAGGTTTTTCGCGATCAGATCCGCCTGCCAGTCGTGGTCGTTGACGCCGTCGATCATGGCGTATTCAAACGAGATGCGCCGGCCCGTTTTGCGGAAATAGTCGTGACAGGCGGCAAACAGCTCCTCCACCGGATAGGCCCGGTTGATGGGCATGATCCTGGAGCGGGTCTCATTGTCCGGCGCATGCAGCGAGACGGAAAGCGTCAGCTGAAGGCCGAGGTCAGCTAAAAGGCGGATGCCGGGAATCACACCGCAGGTGGAAAGAGAGATGTGGCGCATGCCGATGTTCATACCGTCGGGGTGATTCACCAGCTCCAGGAATTTCCGGACCGTATCCAGGTTGTCCATGGGTTCTCCGATGCCCATCAATACGATGTTGGAGATCTCCAGGCCGGAGTCCAGCTGGGTGAAGAGCACCTGATCCAGCATTTCCGCGGGAGTCAGATCCCGTACTTTTCCGGCGATGGTGGACGCGCAGAAGGCGCATCCCATCCGGCAGCCTACCTGGGAAGAGATGCACACGGTGTTGCCGTGGTGGTAGCGCATCAAAACAGATTCGATGCAGTTGCCGTCCGCCAGTTCCCAGAGGTATTTGATGGTCCCGTCCAGGCGGGATACCTGCTTTCTGGCCACCTTGGGCGGCGTCAGAATACAGGTTTGTGTCAGCTGGTCCCGCAGAGGCTTCGGGAGATTGGTCATCTCAGAGAAAGAACGGGCACCCTTATGGAGCCAGGTGAATACCTGTTTGGCCCGATAGGCGGGCTGCCCCATGGACTGGAGCACGTCGCCCACTTCCTGCAAAGACATGGATTTTATGTCGATCATATGGACTCCTCAAGAATGCCGCCGCATGCGGCAGATGTAAAAGCCGTCCGTCTGGTGGCGCTGAGGCCAGAGCGTGATCTGGCCGTCGGAAACGGGGCCGACAGGCTGCGGCAGCGGCATGGTTTCTCGTTGGAACGCTTCGTGCTCTGCCAAAAAGGCGTCTGTGATCTGCTGGTTCTCCTCAGGCAAAATGGTGCAGGTGGAGTAGACCAGCAGTCCGCCCGGCCGTACATAACGAGCTGCGTTTTCCAGCAGTGCGCTCTGGATCACCGGCAGGGCAAACAGGTCGTCGGCTTTCTTGTACCGCACATCCGGCTTTTTGCGGATGATGCCCAGACCGGAGCAGGGTGCGTCCACCAGGACGGTGTCAAAAGCGGCTTCCCACTTCGGCTCGAACCGCCGGCCGTCCGCGGCGGCGGTTTCCACGCAGGTGATCCCCAGGCGCGCGGCGCCCTCCCGGATGCGGGAGAGCTTGCGCTCATGAAGATCACAGGAGGTAATGGAGCCTACATCACCCATGGCAATGGCGGCGGAGAAAGACTTTCCGCCCGGCGCCGCGCACATATCCAGGATCCGCTGGCCCGGCGTCACCTGCGCGGCAAGGGACACCAAACTGGCGGCTGGATCCTGCACCAGGAAAAGTCCTTCCTGGAAAGCGGGCAGCGCGGTGAGATCGCCGGTGCCGGACAGCTCCAGGCAGCCGGGGACCCAGAGGTGTTCCCGGACTGCGATCCCTGCGCTCTCCAGCATGGTGCGAAGCGCCTGTGGCGTGGTCTTCATGGTGTTGACCTGCACAGTCATAGGGGCCACGGAGTTGTTGATGCGCAGGTATTCCTCCGTCTCCTCAGGCCCCAGGACCGGCAGCAGTCGCTTGATGAGCCAACGGGGATGACTGTACCGGATGGACAGCGTGCGCAGGATGTCGCCCTCCGGAATGGGCGGGAGCGCATGCTTGTTCTGAGACACTTTGCGCAATACGGCATTCACAAGTCCCGCCGCAGAGCCGCGCTTGAAAAGGCGTGCCAGCTCCACGGACTGATTTACCGCTGCGTAGTCAGGTACCTTGTCCAGATACAGGATCTGATAGGCGCCCAATCGCAGGATCTCCAGCAGAGGCGGCTGCAAATGATCGGTCCGCTGGGTGCAGTAGGCACCCAGGTAATAGTCCAGCAGGAGCTGGTTTTGCAGCACGCCGTAGACCATGCGGCTGCACAGAGCGGCATCGGCACCGGTGAGCCCGTCCCGCTGGATCTGGGATTTCAAAGACGCATCGGCCCACGCGTCCTTGGTGCGGCATCCGATCAGGACCCGCAGAGCTGTCTCACGGGCGTTGCTCATCGTCTGCCACCTCCCCGTTCCCGATTGTTCCGTCCCACAAAGATCAGGACGAAACGCAGCAGCTGCAGGGCGGACATGAGCAGCGCGGCCACATAGGTCATGGCTGCGGCCCGCAGCACCCGCCGGGCTCCATCCAGCTCGTCATCCCAGAGAAGGGACTGAGACTCCAGCGTCTCCAGGGCCCGATGGGAGGCGTTGAACTCCACCGGCAGCGTCACCAGTTGGAAGAATGTGGTCAGAGAAAAGAGAATGATGCCCGCCAGGAACATGGTCTGGCTGTACAGAAGCATGCCTACTAAGAGCAGCAGGAACGATAACTTGGAGCCCAGCTGCGTCAAGGGAAGAATGGCGGTCCGCAGGCGCACGGGGCCGTAGCCCTGGGCGTACTGCACGGCGTGACCCGCTTCATGGGCCGCCACACCCACCGCCGCGATAGTGGGGGCACCATATACGGATTCAGACAGATAAATGGTATTGTCCCGGGGATCGTAGTGGTCGGTCAGGTGTCCGCGGGTGGTGCGTATGGGTACATCGTAGACCCCGTTGGCCCGCAGTACCGCCTCTGCTGCCTGGGCACCTGTCAGGTGCCGCCGGTTGTTCACGGCGCTGTATCGCCGGAAGTTTCCGCTTACCTGAAACTGGGCCCACAAAGAGAGCGCCAGTACGGGGATCAGCAGCAAAAAGTAGATATTGTTGGCAAGAAAGTCACTGTAACCGTGGTAACCGTAACCATAACCATAGTAATAGGGCATAGAATACCTCTCAGTCAGAATTTTACAGGGCGTGTGCTTGTTACACGTCCATGGGGTGGCCCAGCAAATAGGCTGCCGCTGCCATGCGTTTGCCGCCCTCAGCCTGCAGTTCGGTGATGAACAGGCTCTGTCCGTCGCCGCAGGCCACTTCGATCCCCCGCTTCCCGGCGGAGAGGACCGTACCGGGCGCCTGCTCCGTGGCGGTGCCGGGTGCGGTCTTATAGACCTTGAACCGCTGCCCCTGCAGCTCCGTTGCCGCACAGGGCCAGGGGATCAGGCCCCGCACCTGGCAGGAGATGGTCCGGGCGGGACGGCTCCAGTCAATGGGAGACATGTCCCGGGAGAGCATGGAGGCATAGCTTTGCAGCGATTCATCCTGAGGCGTGCGGGTGGCGGTGCCATTTTCCAGCGCACGGATGGCGTCGGCCAAGGCGTCAGCACCAAGTTCCGCCAGCCGGCCCGTCAGGGACAGGGCGTCCTCCTCGTCACCGATGGGGGTGGACACTTGGCAGATCACGTCACCTGCATCCAGCTCCTTGGCCATATACATGATGGATACGCCGGTCTCCCGTTCTCCATCCAAAATGGCCCAGTTGATGGGCGCGGCGCCCCGGTATTTGGGCAGCAGGGACGAGTGAACGTTGATAGCGCCGTAAGGGGGGAATTGGAGAATATCCTCCGGCAGGATCTTTCCGTAGGCGGCCACCACGATCAGCTCCGGGGAAAGCTCCCGGACGATGGACATGGCCTCCCCGTCCCGCATTTTCAAAGGCTGGTAAACCGGCAGATTTTGAGACAAGGCATATTCCTTCACAGGCGAGAAGGCAAGCTTGTGCCCACGGTTTTTGGGCTTGTCCGGCTGCGTGAACACGCCGCAGACCGTGTGCCCGTCTTCCACCAGACGACGCAGCGAAGCCACGGCAAAATCCGGCGTTCCCATAAACAAGATCCGCAAGCTTATTCCTCCTCCTGCGCCTCTTCCTGCTCCAGGTATTCCCGCAGCTCTTCGTCGGAGAGGAAGTGGTCGATATGCTCAGTGTACAGATGGCCGTCCAAATGTTCGATCTCATGGCAGAAAGCGCGGGCGGTCAGGTCCTCCCCTTCCACTTCGAACCAGTTGCCGTCCCGGTCCTGGGCACGGACGCGGACCCGCTGGGGCCGGGTAACGATGCCCCACTTGCCGGGAACGCTCAGGCAGCCTTCCAGACCGGTCTGTTCACCGCTGCGGGCCACGATCTCCGGGTTCACCAGCTCCAGGTATTCCTCGCTGTCCTCGTCCATCACCACGCAGACCCGGCGCAAAACGCCCACCTGCGGTGCGGCCAGGCCGGCGCCGTTGGCGTCTGCCAGGGTCTCCAGCAGGTCATCCAGCAGCTCATGGAGCCGGCCGTTGAACTCGGTCACGGGCCGGCAAACTTTGTTCAGGCAGGGATCGCCCTGCTCAACGATTTTACGCAAAGCCATCGTTTGATCCTTTCCGACTGTCAGTCTGTGAGATTGCAGTCTACAAAAATATTCACACCGCGGTTTGCGCGGTCATTGGAAAACGTCTTTAAAAGCCAGCTGATCTTATCACGGGTGGGCTTGCAGTTGCAGTCCACCAACAGCACATGATAACGGTAGCGGTTGTTGACCTTCAGAACCGGTGCCGGCGCGGGACCCAGCACCTCCCGTTCCGGGAACAGCTGGCGCAGGGATTCCCTGGCAGCGGCTGCGCTCCGCAGCACCGAGCCCTCATCTGTACCGGAGAACGTGAAGGAAAAGTGATCCGCAAAAGGCGGACATTGCCGCAGCCGGCGCAGCCGGATCTCCTGGCGGTAAAACCCCTCGTAATCCTGAGCGGCCGCGCTGCGGATCACATCGTTTTCCGGCGTGTAGGTCTGGATCACGGCCCGTCCGGCCCGTCCGCCCCGCCCTGCCCGTCCCACCACCTGCGTGAGCAGGTTGAAGGTGCGCTCAGCAGCTTGGTAATGGTCGACGTATAAGGACAGGTCAGCGGACAAAACACCGACCAGGGTCACATTTTCAAAATCCAATCCCTTGGCCACCATCTGTGTGCCCAGCAGGATGGGGATTCGCTCTTTTTCAAAACGCTCCAGGAGTGCGCTGTGGCCGCCGGCGGCGGTATCTGCGTCCATGCGCAGCACTGGTACATCCGGAAACAGGGAACCAAGCTCCTCCTCCACCTTCTGTGTTCCGCAGCCAACGTGCTTCATTTTTCCTCCGCACTGAGGACAGGTGTCCCCGGCGCTTTGAGAATGGCCGCAGTGGTGACACATCAATCGGCCGTTGGCGGAGTGATAGGTCAGGGCTGCGCTGCACCGGGGGCACTGGGGCACATAGCCGCACTCGCCGCACAGGAGCATGCGGCTGTTGCCCCGCCGGTTCAAAAACAAAATGCTCTGTTCACCACGTTGGAGATTTTCTGTCAGCTCTTCCCGCAACAGACCGCCGATTATGCCGGGATTACCTCTGCGGATCTCTTCCCGCAGGTCGGCGATGGATACGCGGGGCAGTGCCCGGGCATTGTATCGCTGCCGCAGAGTGAACAGATGGTATGTTCCTTTTTCTGCCGCATGGAAGCTTTCCACCGAGGGTGTGGCGGAACCGAGCAAAAGCGTGGCACTGAAGCGGGCACAGAGAAATTTGGCTACATCCCTGGTATGGTAGCGGGGCGGATTTTCCGACTGGTAGCTTCCTTCCTGTTCCTCGTCCAGTACGATCAGCCCCAGGTTTCTGACAGGAGCAAAAATAGCGGAGCGGGTGCCAAGCACCACCCGGACCTCCCCGCGGCGGATGCGCTTCCACTGATCATAGCGCTCCGTCATACGAAGGGAGCTGTGAAGCATTGCGACTTCACTGCCGAAGTATGCACGGAATTTTCGCATCATCTGGGGGGTCAGAACGATCTCCGGGACCAGAACAATGGCACTTTTTCCCATACGAAGGGTTTCCTGTACCAGGCGGATATATACCTGGGTCTTTCCGCTGCCTGTTACGCCATACAGCAGCGCTGCTTCTGCACGGCCGCTCTCCAGCAAGGAGAGAATACCGCTGAAAGCCCGCTGCTGTTCCTGACTGAAGATGATCTTGGGACCGGGATCTGCGGCCTCATCGCTGGGGACGCGCAAAGCCTCCTCCTCGGTCAGAGTAAGGAGACCGGCCTTTTCCATGGCACGGAGCGTGCGCATGGTGGTACCCGTATAGTAGCAGATCTCCGCGGTGGAGGCCTTCCCCACGGACAAGAGCAGCTGTGTTACCGCATACCGGGCAGGTGCGCTGGAGCGGTGGCGCTCGGTCAGCGCCAGTGCCTCTTCCCCGCTGACGGCCAGCTGGGCCATGGTGCGCGTCTTGTCTCCGATCTGCCGCTTGGCAGCGGACTGACGGCAAAGGATGCCTTCCCGTTCCATGGCGCGGAGCGTTGACAAGGGAATGCCCGCATGCTCCAGGTCCTCCTTGGAACAGCTTCCGCCGGAAGCGGACAGCTGCTCTAACAGCTGATCCGCGCCGGCAATACCGGTACAGCGGGCACGGGCCTCCTCCGGCGGGATGCACAGAAGGATGCGCTCTTCCAGGCGATACCACAGTCCTGCGGGCAAGATAGTTTTGACCGCCTCGAACATGGTACAGAAATACCGCTGCCGCAGCCACAGGGCCAGAGCAATCCCGTCCTCATCCAGTACAGGCGCAACGTCCAATACAGCGGTAAGAGGCTTGAGGCCGCGCACCTTCTCGCCCCGGACCCGGGCAAGGACCACACCCTCGCTGGTGCGATTGCCCCGCCCGAAAGGGACGGTCACCCGGACACCAGGAAGCGCCGCTTCCAAAAGCGCGTCGGGAATCAGATAATCATAGGGCTTGTCAATGGAATAGGGCGCGGCGCTGACCGCTACTTTTGCGATTTCCGCGGTCTCCATGCCTCGCCCTCCCCTTCTTTACTATCAGTCCTCTTCGATCACCAGATTCATGTGGCTGGCGTCCAGCTTGCCGTCGGCCACCTCATGAATAGCCAGGGTGACAGGCTTTTCCGTCAGATGTTCCCCGGTCTCCTCAGCGGTCTCGGCGATCTGCCGGGCGCGCCGGGCCACCACGTTGACCAGCATGTAGCGGTTGGGGATGTAGCTGGTGAGTTTGTTCATTGCAGGATACAGCATCATAATAATCTACTTCCATTCTGCCGGATTTCGGCTGATTTTTTTGTCGTTTTATGGAGAAGGCGGCGTATTTATCTTCCGCTGATGATCTCCATGCGCTCTTTGGGTTTGCAGTGCTCCGCGGTCATGATGGCGTTGAGCTCGTTCACCGCGTTGTCCACGCTGTCGTTGATGACAAAATAGTCATAGGTATGGGCGGTTTGGAATTCCACCTTGGCACGCAGAAGACGCTTTTGGATCTTTTCCTGGCTGTCCGTGCCGCGCTCTGTCAGCCGACGCTCCAACTCTGCCCAGCTGGGCGGAGCAATGAAGATCCGCACGGCGTCCGGGCGCTTTCCAGTGACCTGAATAGCACCCTGGACTTCGATATCCAGGATTACGTCCAGACCGCGGTTCATGGCATCGTCCACAAAGCGCTTGGGGGTCCCATAGAAATTGCCCACATATTCGGCGTACTCCAAGAACTCATCTTTGGCAATCCAGGCGCGGAACGTGTCCACGTCCAGGAAGTGGTAATGCACACCGTCGGCCTCGCCGGGCCGGGGATCTCTGGTGGTGGCGGAGACGGAGAAATAGACATTTTTCCGACGCTCCATCAATGCCTGCAGCACCGTGCTCTTTCCGACACCGGAAGGGCCGGAAACAATAAATGTTTTCCCTTTTCTCATTGATTTCAATCTCCTTCTGCCCCGTGCTGTTCCGCCCGCGCGCCGAAACGCTCCGGCGGGAGAGCGGACAAGATCACATGGTCACTGTCCATGATAAAAATGGACGCGGTCTTCCGGCCGTAAGTCGCATCGATCAGCATGCCGCGTTCCCGGCTTTCCTGGACCATGCGCTTGATGGGCGCTGAGTCCGGGCTGACGATGGCCAGCAGGCGGTCTCGGGAGACCAGACTGCCGAATCCAATGTTGATCAGTTCCATGGCGTCACTCGATGTTCTGGACCTGCTCGCGCATCTTCTCCACTTCCGCCTTCAGCTGGACCACGATCTGGGCGATGGAGACGTCGTTGCACTTGGAGCCGATGGTGTTGGACTCGCGGTTGACCTCCTGGATCAGGAAATCCATTTTGCGGCCCATAGGCTCGTCCGCGCACAGCATGGTACGCAGCTGGGATGTATGGCTCCGCAGGCGTACCGTCTCTTCATCCACGGCGACCTTGTCGGCGTAGATGGCGGCTTCGGTGAGGATGCGCTGGGGATCGATGGTGGTGCTTTGCAGCACCTCCTGCATGCGGGCGGTCAGCTTGGCCCGATACTCTGCAACCGTCTCG
Organism: uncultured Dysosmobacter sp.; assembly: GCA_963557435.1. GTDB lineage: Bacteria > Bacillota > Clostridia > Oscillospirales > Oscillospiraceae > Oscillibacter. The sequence continues at coordinate 7,691 of CAUWEK010000012.1, read as the reverse complement.
GGAGAGCGTGCCTCCACGCGGCCGGTGCATTCGTCGATGGTGTCCAGCCGGGAGGCAATGTCCTGAGCCAGCTTCTCTCCCTCCACGGCGCGCATGGCGTTGTAAGCCTTGAGCGCCTCGTCCAGCACGGTGCAAAGATCCGCACTGACGGTCTCCAGATCCTCGTCCGCCTTGGTGACGGTCAGCACGTCCGGGAAGCGGGCCAGGGTTTCCGGGCTCACTTGATAGGTCTCGCTGCCGCACAGGCCGGACAGCGTACGGAGAGCGGCGGCGTATTGCGCCGCCAACTCCTGGTTCACACTGACCTTGGCCACGTCCGCGGCGGAGGCGTCCACAGTGATGAACACATCCACCTTTCCCCGGGAGACGGCCTTTTGTACGCGGCCCTTCACGGCCTCCTCTGCAAAAGCATACATCCGGGGCATTTTTACGGTGCAGTCCAGATAACGGTTATTGACGGAGCGTACTTCCACGGTGATATCCCGCTTGTGCAGCTCCATACGTGCCCGGCCATAGCCGGTCATACTTTTGATCACGGTAACTTCCTCTCCATTCTATCACATATCAGTACAGCCGTCAGCAGATGGGACAGCAAAAATATCCGCCTCCGCTGCAAAATGTATAGAGACAGCACAGGCTCAGGCAGGGATTGGACCCGCACAGATCCGTTCCGAACACGGTCCCGCTGGGGCGATAGGTGGTCTGCCCCGCGTTTTCCATAAACTCCAGGGCGGAGCGATACTCAGCGTTTCCGGGATCCATCTGGCAGGCAGTTTGATAATAGCGGCGGGCCTCGTCCATCCAGCCCCGGCGATAGCAAACAGCACCGCGCAGGAAATTCCACTCGGCGTTATGGTCGCTGTAATTGGCCAAAAGGGCCTCCGCACGGCTCAGATTTCCCGAGTTGATGGCAAGACGGACCTGCTGCAGCACGGAGCTGCCGGACGCGCTTCCGTAGGAGCCGCCGTACTGCTGGCGCTGATATGTGCCGCCGTATCCGCTTTGGCTGCCGTATCCGCCGCTGCTCTGGGTATTGCCGCGGGCACGGTCCCGGGTGATCTGCTCATAGGCCGCGTTGATCTCTTTCATTTTTTCCTGTGCCAGATCCGCCAGAGGGTTGTCATGGTAGTTATCGGGATGGTACTTGCGGGCCAGCTCCCGGTAAGCCTTTTTGACTTCTTCGTCGGTGGCGGTTTCGGGCACGCCCAAAACTTCATAAGGATCGTTCATGTGCTTTCCTCAACATTCTTGCGTTTTCTTTCTATTCCCCGTGTTCTGGGGCGGAAGGTGCCGTCCAGAACGGCCTTCCCCACCTGGAAGAGTCCTCGGTATATGGTGGCTTCCAAAAGTGGTGCCCAGCAGCCAAAGCTTCCCAGCTCATAGGCTGTGGCAATCATACGGACAGAGTGATCCAGAGACTGGGAGAAAATACGCCGGCTTTCCGGGGTCCAGATACCGCCCTGCAGACCAAAGCGCAGGGCCACAGGGTTATAATTCCCGGAACGGGCGTCTTTTTTCAAATCGTCCGCCGCATCGATCAAATAGATCCAGCGTCCCAGGTGATAGAGCATCTGGGCAAGTACCCGGCGCTGGACTGCGTCTTCCACCTGGTCTGCGCTGCGCTCCAGCAAAACGGCGAACGCATCCGCTGCCTGATCCATGGAGGCGCACTGTTCCCTTTCCAGCTGTCCCAGAATGGAAAGCTGCGTTTTTACCGTTGCGTCAAAGCCGGGACAAAGCCTGGCAGCCTTCCGGTAAGCCGGCTCCAGGACAGAGGAAGCAGCCCGGTATTTGACGCCGTGGAGCCAGTCGTGATCCTCCACGCCGTCCCGCAACTGCCAGTAAGCAAGAATGACGCTCTCGTCTGCCGCCAGCTCCATGGCGGGGCTGCTTTTCAGGAAGGGCCGCTTCCGGTGGGGCGAGGCGATGCATCGCCCTTGCAGAGAAGGCCCCTCGTTTGGCGCGGAAAGAAGAATGGCCAGATAGGTGAAATCATAATTGAGAATAAAACGTGCGGCAGGACCGTACCGCAGACCCAGCGTATGGCAAAGACCGCAGTAGGCCCGCTGGAACCGCAGACGCTCTTTCTCGTCCAAAGCCCCCAGGGGCGGGCGAACGTAGCCGTACATTAAAAGAGACGGACGATGCGGAAGATCAGGCCGCCCTGCTTTTTCAGCCGGCGATCATAGGCGATGGCAATGGCGATCCCGGCGGCAAAGCCTACCGCAGCTAGGGAGTACTGCACCGCTACGCCGGCCCCAAAGGCAACGGCCAGCAAATAGCAGAGCAGGAACAGCGCCACAGGGGTCAGATAGACCAGCGCAATGATATGCATCATTTTGCTGGTGCTGCTCTCCACCACGACCTTCTGCCCCGGCCGGGCATCAATGGGATTGATGGCTTTTGCGCGGACCGCTGCGCCGGTCACGCCGCAGCCGGCGCACTCTTCGCAGTCATGCCCGCAGGCGGACTTGCGGGGAACAGAGATCTCCGCGTGGGTTTTGTCCAAAATTCTCTCAACAGTTGCAACTTGTGTCATATGAAACCTCCTGGGACGGCGCATGGAAAACAGCGCGCCGTCCCGCTATTGTGCGGGTTCTTCCGCAGGTTCTTGCGTGGATTCTTCCTCTGTGGGTTCTTCCGAGGGCTGGTCATCGTCCGGTGTGTCGGAGATGTTGACCCGGACCTGGTAGGTGCCGGAAACACCCACATCTCCGCCGCTGGTGATCAGAATCTTGGCGGGGACCGTGTAGCTGCCCACGGCATTATTGAAGTCCGTCAGGTCAGCCACGACCATGATATCATCTCCCGTAACAGCTTCCACATCCGCATGGGTGCCGAAGATATCCACGCTCATTTCCATGGTCAAAAGTTCAACCTGGCGCCCCTGGGTATGCAGATTCTCGTAGCGGATCCGGTCGGTGGTCACCGTGGCAGAGGTCATATCCTTGAAATGCAGCCGCATGGTGGCCTGAGAGACGCCGCTGAGGTTCTCGCAGCCCTCCGGAATGGGAATCACATAATTATAGACTGCGGAGCTGTCCAGCTTGGTCAGATCGAATTCCGACAGGACCAGGGTGTCCACATCCCGCAGGACATCCGCCTCGCCGGTCACCAGGACCGTTTGGGGACTGATGTCCACCGCCACGTTGGACTTGCGTGCGCCGGGGGATTCCAGGAAGTCGACCGTCAGAGTCAGTTCCTTGGTTACGTTGACCGGCAGGCTCACCTGGACCTGATCCACATTGGAGTGGATGTCCTTGTCATCCAGAAGCTGATCGTTGGCGTCATAGAACTCAAAGTCCAGCAGCTGGGAAACGGAGGAGACTGCGTCCGTGCCGATATCCAGGGTGACCTTGGCATAGCTGACCTGGTCCAGGATCTCCTGCTGGCCCCGGATTTCAAAAGAGGTGGGAGAAATGGTCAGCTCACCGGCGGAATAGCCCTCCGCCACGTTTCCGACTACCTCACAGTGCACGTCCACGGTCTTGCTGTACAGCTCTCCGATGTTGACTGTGGCGGTATACGGCTTGATATCCGCAAATTCCACGATCTGACTGAGGCTGCGGGTGGTAAAACCCGTTTTATTGGAGACGGTTTGGATACCGGTGGTGGTGATGCCGGACAGGTCCGCCTGAATGAGGATATCATCCCGGTCGATCTTGGCCAGATTCCAGCGCGTGCCCCGGAGCGTCACGTCCACGGTGGTGTCTGTCCCCTCTTCCAGCAGCATCAGACCCCGGTCAGCCAGGACGGTATCCTCCCAGAGGTACTCGATGGGGATGTCCTTAAATTCCTTGGTCATGATCCGGGCTGTGCCGTCCGGACTGCCGGTCATGTCCACATAGATCCAGATGGTGACGGCCATCAACGTGGCCAGAGCGATGTAAAAGGCCTTGCGCTTTCGAATATCAATCTTCATGGCTGCCTCCGTTCCGACGGGCTGTCATGGCGACCCAAAGGCCCGCCAGAGAGAACTTCTGTCTGGCGGGATCCTCTCCATCCTGGGGGAGCAGCTCATTGCGCAGGAGATTTTCCAATGTTTCCGGCTTCAGGTGGCGCTTGAGCATACCGCCGATGGCCACGGAGATGGAACCGGTCTCCTCTGAGACGATCACCACCACCGCATCGGAGTTTTCACTCATGCCGATTCCGGCACGGTGACGCATGCCCAGATCCCGGGACAAATTCACATTTTTGCTCAAAGGCAGCATGCACCCGGCACCAAGCACCCGCCCGTCACGGACGATGACGGCGCCGTCATGCATGGGGGCTTTTACGAAGAAAATATTCTTCAAAAGCTCGCTGGAGACCGAAGCGTCCAGCACCGTGCCGCTGCGCACCATGTCGTCCAGCAGCATTTCCCGCTCAAAGACGATGAGCGCGCCGGTACGGGACTGGGACATCTCCGTGCAGGCCAGGACGGTCTGCCCGATGGTCTGTTCGATCACATTGACATCCTCTGTATGGGAGAAGAAAGCGATGAACCGCTTGCTGCCCATCTGCTCCAGGATCCGGCGGATCTCCGGCTGGAACAGGATGATGAGTGCCAGCACACCCATATCCACCATGCTGCTCAAAATATAATTGACGCTGTGGAGCTGGAAAATATACGAAAGCAGCAGCGCGCCCAAAAAGACGAACAGGCCCTTCAAAAGACTGGCTGCCTTGGTGCTTTGCACCAGCATCAAGACCTTATACAAAACAAAGATCATGATGCCGATATCCAGAAGGTCTGTCAGCTGGATCATCAGCAGATATCGGCCGAGGACCAGCGGCAGTTCCGCAAGTTTCACTTCCATTGAGATTTCCTCATCTCCTTCAGGCCATGAATACACTTGATTATATAAAAAATACCAAGGGATTGCAAGGCAATCCACGGGAAAATTCACGGTCTGTTCAGAAAATCACCGAAGAATCCGGCTCATAGCTTCCAAAAATTGCTCCACTTCCTGCATGGTGTTCCAGTGGGAGAAGCTGACGCGGACGGTGCCGCTTTCCAGCGTGCCTGCCTGCCGGTGGGCCGACGGAGCGCAGTGGAGCCCCGCGCGGACGGCAATGTCCTGCTGGCCCAGGGCGGAGGCGATCTGTTCCACATCATGGCCTTCTGCCGTAAAGGAGACAACGCCTGCCTGATGAGCCAGGTCCGGACGGGCGTATACATGGACTTTCGGAAGGGCGGAGAGCCCCAGAGCTGCCTGCCGGGCCAGCAGACGCTCATGATAGCAGATTTGATCCACGCCCACCCGGCGGATAAAGCGTACGCCCTCCAGGAGTCCCGCGATACCGGGCACATTGTGGGTGCCGGCCTCCAGCCGGTCCGGCAGGAAATCCGGCATTTCCTGCTGAATGGAAAGGCTTCCGGTCCCCCCTTCCATCAGCGGACGGACAGATGTCTGGCTGCTGCAAAGGAGTACGCCGGTCCCCTGGGGGCCATAGAGTCCCTTGTGGCCCGGCATGGCAATAAAGGAGGCGCCCATCGCCGGAAGATCCAGGGTCAGGATCCCGGCGGATTGGGAGGCATCCACGATCAGCGGAACGTTTCGCGCACGGCACAGCGCCGCCACGTCCTCCACCGGCTGGACAAAGCCGAACACGTTGGAAACATGGTTGCAGATCACGGCGTCCACGCCTGGGACGATGAGCCGGTCGAATGCGTCAGCTACCTGGTCGGGACGGAAAAGGCTGCCTGCGGCCACCTCTACCCTGGCGCCCAGGGCGGCCAGGGGACGAGTCACCGCGTTGTGTTCATAGCCGGAGATCACCGCCCGTCCGCCGGGCGGCACCAGGCTTTTGATGGCGATATTCAGCGCATGGGTGGCATTCATGGTAAACACCACCTGCTCGGGGCTTTCCAGATGGTACAGCTCTGCCAGCTCACTGCGGCAGGCAAACGCCGTATCCGCCGCCAGCATGGCGGAGCGGTATCCGCCCCGCCCGGGAGAGCTCATGGTGGCCATGGCCTCCTTTACGGCGGCGGCTACTTCCGGCGGCTTTTGAAAGGTTGTGGCTGCGCTGTCAAAGTAGATCATGGGCGCACCTCCAGAAACGAACCCTTTTGGGAAAGGAATATTTGAACAGGGTCAAGACGCTCCCTGTGAAGGACTTGCAGGGCGGAAGCCAGATCCGGCGCGGAGAGCTCCACGGCGTAGGCACAGCCCATGTCCGTCAGGTCTCTGGGCGCGCGATAGATCTGGCTGCGGATCCCCGCCTGGCCCAGGGCACGCTGCATCCGCTGGGCATAGGTCACGGAGCGGGCAATAATCAGATAATGCTCCACATTCACGCCTCCTCTCCCCCCATCCTATGCGCACAGGACGGAACTGTTCCTCCAAAGGGCAAAAAAAGGAAGCCCTATAACGGGCTCCCTTCAAGGAATTCAGCGTTTTTCCAGCAGCACCACAGCGTGAGCGGCCATTCCGGAACCGTCTCCCGTAAAGCCAAGGCCCTCCTCTGTGGTGGCTTTTACGTTGACCTGGCTGGGATCGATCCCCAACGCCTGCGCCAGATTCTCTTCCATCTGCCGGCGGTACGGCCCGACCTTGGGCGCCTGGGCCAGCAACACGGCATCCAGATTGACCACGTCATAACCGGCCTGGTCCAGCAGCTGCGCCACATGAGAAAGCAGCTTCAGGCTGGAGATGCCCGCATAGGCGGGATCCGTGTCGGGAAACAGTTTGCCGATGTCTCCCAGACGGGCGGCGCCGGTGAGGGCATCCATGATGGCGTGGGTCAGGACATCTGCGTCGGAATGGCCCAGCAGTCCCTTTTCCCAGGGAATGTCCACGCCGCCCAGGATCAGGCGGCGGTTTTCCGTCAGGCGGTGGACGTCATATCCGTGTCCGATACGAAGATTTGTCATTCCGACTCCTCCCTGGCCTGCAAAATGGCCTCAGCCAGGACGAGATCGCCCGGCGTGGTGATTTTCAGATTGCTCTCATCCCCTTCGATCAGGAGGACTTCCTTCCCGAGCCGCTCCACAGCGGAGCAGTCGTCTGTGATGGGAATGTGCTGCTCCAGAGCAGATTGGAGGGCGCCCTTGAGCAGATCGGCGGAAAAGACCTGCGGGGTCTGCACGGCCCGCAGGGTACTGCGATCCAGCGTCTGCACCACGATACCGCTGCTGTCCGCTTCCTTGATGGTGTCCTTGACCGCCACAGCCGGAGCGGCGGCGCCGCAGCGCTCCGCTGCATGGATGACAGTGTCGATCAGCGCGGGAGTGACCAGCGGACGGGCACCGTCCTGCACGGCCAGCAGCTCCGTGCCTTCATCCGCTTCCAGGGCGGCCAGCATCACGGAGTGGGCCCGGCTCTCGCCGCCGCGGATCACTTTTTTGCATTTGGAGATCCCGTATGTACGGCAGAGGTCCGCGATCTCCACCAGATCACATTCCCGGGTGGCCACGATGATCTCATCCACACACTGCGCATTTTGGAGCGCCTGCAGCGTGCGTACCAGCACCGGGATGCCGTCCAGAGGCTGCAGCAGCTTATTGATCCCGCCCATTCGGGTGGAACTGCCGGCGGCGGCCACCAGTGCGGCGCAGTGAGGCCGGCGGGCGTCTTTGCGCTTTTTGAAAAAAGGAAACATCGGATTCTACCTTTCCTGAAGTGTTCAGTGAGATGCGGGCGGCTGCATCATGGCCTGATCCAGGCGGGCTTCGATCTTATCGTATGACTCATCTTCCGCCA
>CAUWEK010000011.1:0-23123 GCA_963557435.1 uncultured Dysosmobacter sp. | reverse complement strand
GAGCCTGGGCGTGGACGCCATCGCCGCCATCCCCCCCATCTACTTCCACCTGCCCCCCCACGGCATCGCCGGCTACTGGAACGACATCTCCGCCGCCGCGCCCAACACCGACTTCATCATCTACAACATCCCCCAGCTGGCGGGCGTTGCCCTGAGCATCCCTCTGCTGCGTGAGATGCGCAAGAACCCCCGGGTCATCGGCGTGAAGAACTCCTCCATGCCCACCCAGGACATCCAGATGTGGAAGGACGAGGGCGGCGAGCAGTTCGTGGTCATGAACGGCCCCGATGAGCAGTTCGTCTCCGGTTTGGCCATGGGCGCCACCGGCGGCATCGGCGGTACCTACGCCGTGATGCCGGAGCTGTTCCAGAAGGTCTACGATCTCTACCGCGCCGGCCGGGTCACCGAGGCCGCCCAGGTACAAAACGAGATCTGCCGCATCATCTACCGCATGTGCGAGGCCCACGGCAACCTGTATGCCGTCATGAAGGCCATTTTGAAAAAGCGCGGTGTGGAGGTCGGCTCCGTCCGCAAGCCTCTGCCCGCCCTGATCGACAGCGACATGGCCATTGTGGACGATGCCGCCGCCATGATCGACGCCGCTCTTGTGAAATTTAACTGAAATTTTTGTTGACAATCCCGCCGAAAGGAGAGAATATTACTATGAGGATCTATTTGGAGGCGGACTACGCCGCTATGAGCCGCCGTGCCGCCAACCTCATTGCCGCCGAGGTCATCCGCCGGCCCGACTGCGTGCTGGGCCTGGCCACCGGCTCCACCCCCATCGGCACCTATGAAAACCTGATCGCGCGCAACCGCGCGGGGGATCTGAGCTTCCGGGAGGTCCGCACCGTCAATCTGGACGAGTACAAGGGCCTGGCCCCCACCCATGACCAGAGCTACCGCTATTTCATGCAGACCAATCTCTTCGACCACATCGACATTCTCCCCGAGAACACCAACGTACCCGACGGCCTGGCCGCCGACGCGGAAGCCGAGTGCGCCCGCTACGACGCGTTGGTGGCCTCTTTGGGCTACGCCGATCTCCAGCTGCTGGGTCTTGGCCGCAACGGCCACATCGGCTTCAACGAGCCCGATGACCACTTCACCAAGGAGACCCACGTGGTGGATCTGACCGACAGCACCATCGACGCCAACGCCCGCTTTTTCGCCACCCGGGACGATGTGCCCCGTCAGGCTCTCACCATGGGCGTGGGCTGCATCATGGCCGCCCGCCGGGTTCTGCTGATCGCCAGCGGCGCCGACAAGGCCGACGCGCTGTACAACGCCGTCTGTGGCCCCATCTCTCCTGACTGCCCGGCCTCCATCCTCCAGCTCCACGGCGACGTGGTGGTGGTCGGCGACGAGGCCGCCCTGCACCGCATCGTGGAAGCGGGGGTAAGCGTATGCAGATAACCAGCGGAACCGTCTTTGATCTGGACCGCGGATTCGTGGAGCGGGATCTCTATACCGACGGAGCGCACTTTACCGCCTCTTCCGCCGGCGGCCAGACGCTGGATGCCACCGGCTGCTATGTGATCCCCGGTCTGGTGGACGTACACTTCCACGGCTGCGTGGGCGAGGACTTTTCCGATGCCACCCCTGACGGGCTCCAGGCTATGGCCGACTACGAGCTCAGCCAGGGCGTCACCTATATCTGCCCCGCCGGCATGACGCTGCCGGAGGAGCAGCTGCGGCGGATCTGTGAAAACGCCGCGGCCCACCGGGCCAAGGCCACATCCGGCGCTTATCTGGCCGGTCTCAATCTGGAGGGGCCCTTCCTGTGCGCCGCCAAAAAGGGCGCCCAGAACGGCGCTTTCCTCCACGATCCCGACGGTGACATGCTCCACCGGCTCCAGCAGGCCGCAGGCGGCCTTGTGAAGCTGGTGACTGTGGCGCCCGAGCAGCCCGGCTCCCTGCCCTTTATCGCCTCCGCCCGGGCCGACGGCATCACCGTCTCCGTGGGCCACACCACGGCGGACTATGACACCGCTCTGGCCGCGTTTCAGGCAGGCGCCCGGCAGGCCACCCACCTGTTCAACGCCATGCCTCCCTTTACCCATCGCGCCCCCGGCGTCATCGGCGCCGCGTTTGATACACCGGGTGTCCGGGCAGAGCTCATCTGCGACGGCATCCACATTCACCCCAGTGTGGTACGCGCCACCTTTGCCCTGTTCGGGGCGGAGCGGGTGATCCTGGTTTCCGACTCCCTGCGGGCCACCGGCATGCCGGACGGAAAATATCCCTTCGGCGGCCAGGAGATCGTGGTGCACGGCAACCGGGCCACCATGGCAGACGACCCCAACACCCTGGCCGGCTCCGTCACCAGTTTGATGGGCTGCCTGCGCCAGGCCGTTTCCTTCGGTATCCCTCTGGCAGACGCTGTGCGCGCCGCCTCCTACAACCCCGCCTGCGCCATCGGCATCGACGATTACGCCGGCAGCCTGGACGCAGGCAAGGAGGCCACCGCCGTGCTGCTGGATCAGCAGGACCTCGCCATCCGGGCCATCGTGTTCCGGGGCAGCTTGCTTGCGCGGTAATTCCCCAAATTTTTCAATCAGGCGGCCCCCGCTACTCCATTTCAATAGCGGCAGGTCAGCCATAAAAAAGGAGGAGATTTCCATCCGCCTGGCCGGCGGTGCGGCAGTGTGGAGACCTGTCGTAATGCACCGGGAGTTTCGCTCTCCCGGCGTGAGGAAGCTTGTGCGGATGCACAGCTTTTACGGCCGTACATATGGCAACTGTTTCTCTGAAGGGCATCAAGAAGATCTACGACAACAAGGTGACCGCAGTCCACGATTTCAACCTTGAGATCGCGGATAAGGAGTTCATCGTTCTGGTGGGCCCCTCCGGCTGCGGCAAATCCACCACGCTGCGCATGGTGGCCGGTCTGGAGGACATCTCCGAAGGCGACCTGCTGATCAACGGAAAGCGCATGAACGATGTGGAGCCCAAGGACCGCGATATCGCCATGGTGTTCCAGAACTATGCGCTCTATCCCCACATGACCGTTTATGAGAACATGGCCTTTGCACTGAAGCTGCGCAAGGTCCCCAAGGATGAGATCGACAAGAAGGTCCGGGAGGCCGCGGAGATCCTGGACATCACCCAGTACTTAGACCGCAAGCCCAAGGCTCTGTCCGGCGGCCAGCGCCAGCGCGTGGCCATCGGCCGCGCCATCGTCCGCAATCCCCAGGTATTCTTGATGGATGAGCCCCTTTCCAACCTGGACGCCAAGCTCCGCAACCAGATGCGCGCGGAGATCATCAAGCTGCGCCAGCGGATCGACACCACCTTCATCTACGTCACCCATGACCAGACCGAGGCCATGACCCTGGGCGACCGCATCGTCATCATGAAGGACGGCTTCATCCAGCAGATCGGCACGCCCCAGCAGGTGTTCGACCACCCCGCCAACATCTTCGTGGCCGGCTTCATCGGCATGCCGCAGATGAACTTCTTCGACGGCCAGCTGGTGGCGGACGGCGACCACTACTATGTGAAGGTCATGGACGCCACCATGGACCTGGCGCCGGAAGCTCAGGCCCGCCTGAAGGCCAAGGGCGTGCCCTCCAAGGCCGTGACCATCGGCATCCGGCCCGAGCATATCTCCTTTGCCGAGTCCGCCGGCGCCCACTGCCTGACCGGCAGCGTGGACGTCAGCGAGATGATGGGCAGTGAGATCCATCTGCACGTCAATGCCGGCGGCCGGGATGTGGTGCTGCGTGTGCCCACCACGGAGCTCTCCGCCGAGCACAAGAGCGGTATCGCCTACGGCACGCAGGTGCACTTCACCTTCCGGGGCGATCTGATGCACCTGTTCGATCCCGAGACGGAGAAGAACCTGCTTCCCCTGGAAGAGTAATAAAACGGACGGGCCAGGCAATTGCCTGGCCCGTCCGTTTTTTCATTTATTCCACTGTGGTCAGCTTTCCATCCGGTCCGAATTTCACCGGGGTGATCTCGTTGCGGGTCTTCTGCGCAATATCGTCGATGCGCATCTTGGCCGGATAGTCCGACACAAACGTCACCGCCACGCCCTGCCGCTTTGCCCGGCCCGTGCGGCCGATGCGGTGGACGTAGTCCTGGTTCTCATCGGGCACGTCGCAGTTGAACACGATATCCACATCGTCCACATCGATGCCCCGGGCGGCCACGTCCGTGGAGACGAACACCCGCAGCTTGCCCTGGCGGAACAGGTCCATCACCTGCTCCCGGCGCTTTTGGGGGATGTCTCCGTGGATGCACTGGGCGTCGATGCCCTCCATCTGCAAGAACTTCGTGATCCGCTCCGTGGAGCCCTTGGTGTTGCAGAAGGCCATGCAGCGGTCAAAGCCCGTCTCCTCCAGGATACGGGCAATGGCGGTGGCCTTCTCGTTCTGAGCCACCTCCATGCGGAACTGCTTGATGTCCGGCTTGTTCTGCTCGTCCTCCCGGACGGTGACCTCCGCCGCGTCCCGCTGATACACCCAGGCAATGTCCATGACCTCCCGGGAGATGGTGGCGGAGAACAGTCCCAGATTCTTCCGCTTGTTCATCCGGTCCAGCAGACGGGTCACATCATGGATAAAGCCCATGTCCAGCATGCGGTCCGCCTCGTCCAGCACCACGGTCTGGGCCGTCTCCACACGGACGGTGCGGCGCTTCATGTGGTCACTGAGACGCCCCGGCGTGGCCACCACGATCTGGGGACGCTTTTTCAGGCTGTCGATCTGGCGGCCGATGGGCTGACCGCCGTACAGGCACACGCTGCGCACGCCGGGCTTGTAGGCCGCGATGTCCCGCAGCTCTCCGGTGATCTGGATTGCCAGCTCCCGGGTGGGCGCCAGGATCACCGCCTGCACGCTCTCATCCTCCGGGTCGATGTGCTCCACGATGGGGATACCGTAGGCAAAGGTCTTGCCCGTTCCCGTGGGTGCCTTGGCGATCACGTCCTGCCAGTCCATCATGGGCGGGATGCAGCCCGCTTGGACAGGTGTGGACACTTCGATCCCCCGCTGGGCGATGGCCCGCATAATTTCCGGCGACAGGTTCAGGCTGTCAAACCGGACACCTTGTGTATATTCCATATCCATTCCTCTTTTTCATTGATGCAGTGCAAAATGCACGCAAATATCCATAATAATGCTATTATATCCGCAAAGTTTTGGCTTGTAAAGTAGGGCGGTGCAATTCCACTTTCATGCAGGAAAAATGCGGAAAATTTGCAAAACAGATAGAGTGCTCATTTGATAGTAAATTTTTTGACAATTCGTCAGTTTCTTCCTCTTTTCCAGTAAATTTATCGCCTAATTGTAGTAAAATTGTGTATTCTGTTACCGCTGGTTCACAATTTTATGTTAAATTGTGTTTGAGAAAAAACGGACCTGGACCTGGGGGGGATGAGAAGTGAACGGAATGGATTATGTTCGCATTTTGCGAGACTTGCGGGAAGACGCCGACAAAACGCAGACGCAGATTGCGGAAGTTCTGGGGACTTCCCAAACAATGTACGCCCGGTACGAACGAGGCGCCAACGAGCTTCCGATCCACCATCTGATCACACTGAGCAAATATTATGGCGTCAGCACAGACTATCTGCTTGGTCTGAGCAAAGATCGCTGAAACGGAGGGCAGGGCATTCCTGTCCTCCGTTTTTTAAAAAAAGAGGACGGAGCGCAGGCTCCGTCCTCTTTTTTGCATACTGCGGTTATTTATGCGGCACATGCCAGATGTGGTCCGCGTATTCGGCCACAGCCCGGTCGGCGGCAAAGATGCCGCTGCGGGCGATGTTGTGCAGGCTCATGCGGTTCCACTTGGCAGGATCGGCATAGGTCTCCACCATGCGGCGCTCCGCCTCCCGGTAGGACTCGAAATCCGCCAAAAGCAGATACTCGTCCGCGGGGCTTCCGCCGGCGCCGAACAGCAGCCGCTGATACAGGTCGTCGTAGCTGACGCCGTCCCGGAAGCCGGTGCGCAGGGCGTCCAGGCAGCGGCGCAGGCGGTCGTCCCGGCTGTAAAGCCGCTGGGGCACATAGCCCTCCCGCTTGGTGCGCTCCACCTCGTCGGCATGGAGGCCGAAGAGGAACATGTTCTCGTCGCCCAGCACCTGGTGCATCTCCACGTTGGCGCCGTCCAGGGTGCCCACAGTCAGCGCGCCGTTCATCATGAACTTCATGTTGCCGGTGCCGCTGGCCTCTTTGCCGGCCGTGGAGATCTGCTGGCTGACCTCGCTGGCGGGCATGAGCTTTTCCGCCAGGGACACCCGGTAGTTCTCCAGGAACACCACCTGCAGCTTATCCTTGCAGATGGGATCGTGGGCGATCTGGTCTGCCAGGGAGTTGATCAGGCGGATGATCCGCTTGGCCACCGCGTAGCCCGGCGCCGCCTTGGCACCGAAGAGGAACGTGTGGGGCTGGGTGATGGCGTTGGGGTCATTTTGCAGGTCCTGGTACAAAGAGATGATGTGCAGCACGTTGAGAAGCTGCCGCTTGTACTCATGCAGACGCTTGACCTGCACGTCGAAGATGGCGTTGGGGTCCAGCACCACGCCCTGTGTCTTCTTGGCGTAGGCGGCAAATGCCTCCTTGTTGGCCTGCTTGATCTTGGCCAGGCGCTCCAGCACCGCGGCGTCATCGGCATAGTCATCCAGCTTTTTGAGCAGCTGCGGCTTGGTCAAATAGCCGTCCCCGCCGGTCAGCTCCTGTACCAGGCTGTCCAGGCCGGGGTTGATCTCGCTGAGCCAGCGGCGATGGTCGATGCCGTTGGTGACGTTCTGGAATTTCTCCGGCTCCATGCCGCAGGCGTCCCGGAACACGTCCTTGCGCAAAATCTCAGAGTGCAGGGCGCTCACGCCGTTGACGGCCATGCCGCCGGCGATACACAGGTTGGCCATGCGGACCTCGCCGCCCCAGACGATGGCCATGGCCTGGGTCTTGCCCATGTCGTGGTAGAAGTCCTCCACCTTGCGCTGCCAGCGGTTGGAGATCTCCACGATGATCTGCCAGATGCGGGGCAGCAGCTGCTGCACCAGGGTCTGGGGCCAGCGCTCCAGAGCCTCAGCCAGCACGGTGTGGTTGGTGTAGGCCACGGAGTGGGTGGTGATATACCAGGCCTCATCCCAGTCCATACCCGCCTCATCGATAAAGATGCGCATGAGCTCCGGGATCACCAGGGCCGGGTGGGTATCGTTGATCTGGATGACGTTCTTCTCATGGAAGTTGCGCAGGGTGCCGTAGGTGTCCAGATGCTTGGTGGCAATGGACTGCACGGTGGCGGAGACAAAGAAATACTGCTGCTTGAGCCGCAGGGACTTGCCCTCATAGTGATTGTCCTCGGGATAGAGCACCTTGGCAATGGTGGAGGCCATGGCCTCCTCCTCCGCCGCCTTCAGATACTCGCCCCGGGAGAACAGGGACATATCCACCGGCTTGGTGGACCGGGCGTCCCAGAGGCGCAGGGTGTTCACATGCTCCGTGCCGTAGCCGGCCACCACCATGTCACAGGGGACCGCCAGCACCGTGGTGGCGTTCTCGTTAACGATGTGCAGGTGCCCGTCGTCCCAGAATTCCCGCAGCGTACCGCCGAACTGGACCCGTTGGGCCTCCTCGGGCTTGGGCAGCAGCCAGGCCGCGCCCAGGTCCTTCCAGTTGTCCGGCAGCTCCACCTGCTGGCCCTCCACGATCTTCTGCTTGAAGATGCCCAGCTCATAGCAGATGGAATAGCCGGTGGCGGGGATCTCCAGCGTGGTCATGGAGTCCAGATAGCAGGCGGCCAGGCGGCCCAGGCCGCCGTTGCCAAGACCTGCGTCCGGCTCCAGCTCGAAAATGTCTGCCGCCTTGAACCCAAGCTCCTCCAGAGCCTCTTTCAGCTGGGGGAGGACCTCCAGGTTGTAGGCGTTCTTCATGAGGCTGCGGCCCATCAAAAACTCCAGGGACAGGTAATGGACCTGCTTTTTATGTTCCCGGCGGGTCTCCTTATTGGTCTCCACGCCCCGGATGGCCATCACGTCCCGGAGCACCAGGGCGCTGGCCTTCATCATCTCCTGATCCGTGGCCTCCTCCGGCGTTTTGCCGAAGTTGAGCATGAGCTTGGCGGTCAGGGCGCTTTTCAGTGTTTGCTTCGTAAATGGTGTCATGTGCCTTCCTTACTCCGCCGCATCCTGCTTTGCTTTGGCGGCGGGCCCTTTCTTTGTGGTTTCTTTCTTGCGCGCGGCAGGCTTTTTGGCAGCCGCGGGTTTCTTGGCAGTGGTCTTTTTAGCGGCAGTGCTCCGCTTCCGGGCAGCCGGCTTCTTAGCGGCAGGAGCGGCCTCTGCGGGCTTCTCCTCCACTGCGGGAGCAGTCTCAGCAGGCGCCTCCTCTACGGCGGGAGCAGTCTCAGCGGGCGCCTCCTCCACAGCGGGAGCGGCCTCCACGGGTGCCTCCTCCACGGCGGGAGCAGTCTCAGCGGGTGCCTCCTCCACCACGGGAGCGGCCTCCACAGGCGCCTCCTCCACCACGGGAGCGGCCTCCACGGGCGCCTCCTCCACGGCGGGAGCGGTCTCCACGGGCGCCTCCTCCACGGCGGGAGCGGCCTCTACCGGAGGCCAGGGCTGGCCGGTGATGCCCGCGTAGATCCGCAGGTACTCCCCGGCGCTGCGCTTCCAGCTGAAGTCGCAGGACATGGCCCGCTGACGCAGACGGCCGAAGGCGTCGGGATAATCCTTATAGAGATACACGGCCTCCCGGATCACATACAGCATGTCGCCGCTGGCGTAGTTGGCGAAGGTGAAGCCGGTGCCGGCATCCCGCCAGGCCTCGTAGGGCTGCACCGTATCCTTCAGTCCGCCGGTCTCCCGGACGATGGGCACCGTGCCGTAGCGCATGGCGATCATCTGGCTCAATCCGCAGGGTTCGCTCTTGGAGGGCATGAGGAACAGGTCCGCGCCGGCGTAAATGGCCATGGACAGATCCTCATTATAGTCCAGCCGGACGGCCATGCGGCCGGGATACTGCTGGGATGCCCAGTGGAAGAACTCCTCATACTTGCGGTCTCCCTTGCCCAGCACCACCAGCTGCAGCGGGAGTTCCATCATATCATGGAGCACCTCGCAAATCAAGTCCAGCCCCTTGTGGGACACCAGGCGGCTGACGATGCCCACGATGGGCACGTAGGGCTCTTCCCGCAGACCCAGCAGACGCTGCAGCTCCGCCTTGCACACGTCCTTCCCGCTCATATCGTCCTTGGAGTAATTGTGGGCGATGTGCGTGTCGGCGGCGGGATCATAACGGTTCATGTCGATGCCGTTGAGCACGCCGGAGAGCTTATAGCCGCACTGGCGCATGATGCCGTCCAGCCGGTGGGCAAAGTATGCCATCTTCAGCTCGTTTGCATAGGTGGGAGAAACGGCGTTGACGGCGTCGGCGCACAAGATGGCGCCCTTGAGCAGGTTCACGTCCCCGTCCATGAGGATGGTGCCGTCGTCCGCCCAGCCGTGGTCCAGGCCGAACAGGTCGCCCAGGGTATTTTTGCCGTAGCGGCCCTGGTACTCGATATTGTGGATGGTCAGCGTGGTGCGGATGCTGCGGAAGCGGTCCTCCCGCACGCCGTCGTCCTTGAGGTAGATGGGCACCAGCGCCGTCTGCCAGTCGTTGCAGTGGATGACCTCAGGCCAGAAGCCCAGGTGGGGCAGCATGCGCACCACGGCCCGGGAGAAGAAGCCGAAGCGCTCGCCGTCATCCATATAGCCGTAGAGCTCGGGGCGGTTGAAATACTGCTCGTTATCCAGGAAGTACCAGGTCACGCCGTCCTTCTCCATGGAGAAAAGGCCGCAGTAGTTGTGCCGCCAGGCAAGGTCCACATAGTCATAGCAAAGATAGGTCAGCTGATCGCCGAAGCGCTCCTTCACCCGCTGGTACAGGGGCAGAATCACCGCCACCTGGGCCCCTTCGGCCGCCAGAGCCGGAGGCAGGGAGCCGGCTACGTCCGCAAGACCGCCGGTTTTACAGAACGGAACAGCCTCGCTGGTTGCATACAGAATCTTCATAGTTTTTCTCCTTTCCTGTTCCCTTTCCAAAACAAAGGGCGGGGAGCACACTCCCCTGCGCCGCCCCGCAGGCGGCTATCCGGACGCGGTTTTCACCGCTCCCGAGAAAAGGGGGGACGGCGTCCCCCCTCTTCATACAATTTAAACCACGCTGCCCTTGGCCAGCACGATGGGATAGGTGGCATGACCCATGAGCGTGCGGTCCGCCAGCACCTCCACATCCTTGTCCGCGATGATATAGGCCAGCTGGGCGTTGCGCCGGATGATATCCTCCTTGAAGAGCACGCAGTTGCGCACCACGGCGCCGGCCTCCACCACCACGCCGGGGAACAGGATGGAGTTTTCCACCGTGCCCTCGATGCGGCAGCCGTCGGCCACCAGGGAGTTGACGCACTTGCCCTCCGAGCCGATATAGGTGGAGGACTTGTCGGCTCCCTTGGCCCGGATGGGCCGCTGGGCGCAGAACAGGTCTGCCCGGATGGCGGGGTCCAGCAGCTGCATGCTGCGGTCATAGTACTCCTGCACGGAGCGGATCTGTGCGGCAAAGCCCTTCCAGATATAGCAGCGCAGATTCAGGGTATCCTTCTTGGCCCGCAGCACGTCCCGCCGCCAGCTGAACTGGTCCTTGGCGGCGCACTCGTCCACCAGCTCCTTGAGCATGGCCGTGGAGATGATGTACACCTCCAGACCCCGGTAACCCCGGGGCCGATGGAGATTATAGAGCACCTCCGTCACCCGGCCGTCCTCGTTCTTTTCAAAGTAGGTGCCGTCCTCAGTGGCGAAGCTGTCGTCCCCGCAGACCACGGTGATATCCGCGCCGGACTTGACATGGGACTCATACACATCGGAAAGCGGCAGGTTCACCACCAGGTCGCCGTCCATGAGGGCCACATAGTCCTGACGGATGGTATCCAGGTAGCTGCGCACGCCGGCCAGGGCCTCCATCTTGCCCCGGAAGGGCAGCACGCCCCAGTTGCGCTGGTAGTTGAACGGGGGCAGGATGCGCAGACCGCCCCGCTTGCGGGAAAGGTCCCACACCTTGCCGGTGCCCAGGTGGTCCACCATGCTCTGATAACGGCCGTGGAGCACCACGCCCACGTCCGTGACGCCGGCGTTGACCAGATTGGAAAGGGCAAAGTCCACCGCCCGGTAGCGGCCGCCGAAGGGGATGGAGGCCGCGGAACGGATCTCCGTCAGCTCCCGCAGATCGTTGCGCTTTTCATAGGAAAAGATGATACCGTGCAGACCGTTCATTTGGACACCTCCTCACCATTGCGGCCCAGCATGACGCCGGGGCGCACCTTCTTGCCGTCTTCCAGCACGCACTCCGGTGCCAGCACCGTCAGCCCCCAGGGGGCGGGGGCCGTGCTCTCCGGAGTGCCGCCCACCTGGCAGCCCTCGCCGATGGAGCAGTTTTCGCCCAGGATGGCGTATTCCACCACAGCGCCGGGCTTGACCTCGGTGCCGGGCATGAGCACGGAATAGCTGACCCGCGCGCCCTTGCCCACCTTCACGTTGGGCGCCAGGACGGAGTTTTCCACCACGCCCTCCAGCTCGCTGCCGCGGTTGATGGCGCTGTGGGTCACCTGGCAGTCCGAGCCCAGGTAGGCCGGCGGCGCGTTGACGGAGCGGGCATAGATGGGCCAGGACTCATCCAGCAGGTCCAGACCGGACTCGGGAGAGAGCATATCCATGTTGGCGTCCCAGAGTGACTCCAGGGTGCCCACGTCCTTCCAGTAGCCGGCAAAGCGGTAGGCGGCCATCCGCTCGCCGTTGCGCAGCATGGCGGGGATCACGTTCTTGCCGAAGTCGTTTTCGGAGGCGGGGTCGGCCTCGTCCTCCGTTAAGTACTTGCGCAGGATCTGCCAGGAGAATACGTAGATGCCCATGGACGCCAGGTTGCTCTTGGGCTCCTTGGGCTTTTCGGCAAATTCCGTGATCATGTCCTGCTCATCCACGCTCATGATGCCGAAGCGGGACGCCTCGGACCAGGGCACCTCCATGACGGAGATGGTGCACGCGGCGTTTGCCTCCTTGTGACGCTCCACCATCTTGGAGTAGTCCATCTTATAGATGTGGTCGCCGGAGAGGATCACCACATAGTCGGGGTCATAGAGGTCGATGAAGCCGATGTTCTGATAGATGGCGTTGGCCGTGCCTTTGTACCAGGTGCCGCCCTTGCTGCCCATGTAGGGAGGCAGGATGTGGACGCCGCCGGTGGAGCCGTCCAGGTCCCAGGGCTGGCCGCTACCGATGTAGCTGTTGAGCTCCAGGGGGCGGTACTGGGTCAGAACGCCCACGGTGTCGATGCCGGAATTGGTGCAGTTGGAAAGGGGAAAGTCGATGATGCGGTATTTCCCGCCGAAGGGGACCGCGGGCTTCGCCATTTCACCGGTCAGGACATAGAGTCTGCTGCCCTGGCCGCCGGCCAGCAACATGGCGATACATTCTTTTTTCATGTTTTCTCCAGCTCCTTTGCCTTACTTTTCTTTCTGGGCTTGGGGAACGTCCCCTCTCCCCGCAGGAACACCGCGCCGAACGCCGGGATGCGGATGGCCGCGGAGCACTCCCGCCCGTGGGAGGGAATGGCCTCCACCGGCACCGGCTGGGTATCCCCGAAGCCGGCGCCGCCGTAGATCTCCGCATCCGTGTTGAACACGGGAACATACCTGCGGTGGGCGGGCACGCCCATCCGGTAATCTTCATAGGTATTGGGTGAGAAATTGATGGCGCACAGCAGGTCGCGGCCCTTGCGGTCCTTGCGCAAAAACACCACCACGTTGTTGTGGTTGTCGTCACTCACCAGCCACTCGAAGCCCTCCCAATCAAAATCGATCTCCCAAAGGGCAGGCTCCTTTTTATAAAAGGCGTTGATCTCCTTGAAGAAACGGTGGATCTTCTGGTTTTCCGGCTGCTCCAGCAGATACCAGTCCAGCTGGCCGTCGGAATCCCACTCGTGCCACTGGCCGATCTCCGCGCCCATGAACAAAAGCTTCTTGCCGGGATGCGCCAGCAGGTAGGCGTAAAAGCCCTTCAGGCACCGGAGCTGATTTTCATAGTCCCCGGGCATCTTTCCCACCACGGAGCCCTTCATGTGCACTACCTCGTCGTGGGAGATGGGCAGCACAAAGTTTTCCGAGAAGGCATACATCATAGAGAAGGTGATGTCCTTGTGGTGATCCTGACGGAACCAGGGGTCCATTTTCAGGTAGTGGCACATGTCGTTCATCCAGCCCATGTTCCACTTGAGGTTGAAGCCCAGGCCCCCCACATCAGCCGGGCGGCTGACCATGGGCCAGGCGGTGGACTCCTCCGCGATCATCAGCACATTGGGATTATAGGCAAACGCCATGGCGTTGAGCTCGCGCAAAAAGTCGATGGCCTCCAGATTTTCATGGCCGCCGTACTTGTTGGGCGTCCAGGCCCCGCCCTGGCGGTCATAGTCCAGATACAGCATGGACGCCACCGCGTCCACCCGCAGTCCGTCGATGTGGTATTCCTCCAGCCAGAAGCGGGCGGAGGAGAACAGGAAGCTCTTGACCTCGGGGCGGCCGTAGTCAAAGACCCGGGTGCCCCAGCTGGCGTGCTCCCACTTGTTGGGGTCGCTGTACTCATAGCAGCAGGTGCCGTCAAACTCATAGAGGCCCTGGGCGTCTTTGCAGAAGTGGGCGGGCACCCAGTCCAAAATCACGGCGATGCCGTTTTTATGCATGTGGTTGACGAACCACATGAAGTCCTTGGGCGTTCCGAACCGGGAGGTGGGGGCAAAGTAGCCCGTGCACTGATAGCCCCAGGAGTCGTCCAGGGGATGCTCCGTCACCGGCAGCAGCTCGATGGCCGTATAGCCCATTTCCTTCACATAGGCCGCCAGGTCCTTGGCAAGATCCCGATAGTCGATGAAGTCCCCGTTGTCCCGCTTTTTCCACGAGCCCAGATGCACCTCGTAGATATTGAGGGGAGAATGGTAGACCGGATGCTTGCCCTGCTTTGCCCGGAAGGCGCCGTCCGTCCAGCGGAAGCCGCGGATATCGTAAAGCTTGCTGGCGGTGGCGGGGCGGGTCTCCGTATGGAAGCCGTAGGGGTCGGCCTTCATGCGCACCTGTCCGTCCGGTCCCGTGACCGCATATTTATAGGCGGTATATTCCTTCAGCCCAGGGATAAACCCCTCCCACTCCTCGCCCTTGCGGACCAGGCGGTTGGCCTTGGGGTTCCACTCGTTGAAATCGCCCACCACGGACACGCTCTTGGCATGGGGCGCCCAGACCCGGAAAAGCCAGCCGTCCTTGCCCCGCCGCTGGGCGGGATGGGCGCCGAACCAATGCCAGCCATCGGTCATCTGGCCTGCATGGTAACGCTCCGCCTCTTTTTTCATTGCCATGGTTTTGCTCCTCTCCCCGCACGCTCGCCCGCAGGCGGCACGGGTTTGTTTTCCTGGGTACATTCAGCAGATGATCGTCCACTATATATTGTGTATATTATACTTCTTCCAGGAAATACCGTCAAGGACGCTCCTGTCGAAAAAGCACCCCGTTTTTTGTTTTAATTCACTATTTTCCACCAGTAATTTTTTGTATTTTTTGGTAATATTCTGCAATAAAATGGCGGTTTTACAGGGAAAATGGGTAAATTTTACTTTTTTCTTATGCAAAGTTCCATGCGCCTCCCGCCTGCCCTCCGTCTTGCTTTTCCCTGCGGCGGCTGGTATAATAACTCGAATTTTGTAACATAGAAAGGGACGGTGGCCCCTGCCATGGACGCGTTATTCTCTCCTTTGACCTCTTTCACCGTGGATGGTTTCCCGCTTTGGGTCATTCTTCTGATCTGCGTGGGCGTATTTTTGGCTTCCTTCATGGATGCCATCGCCGGAGGCGGCGGCATCATTTCCGTGCCCACCTACCTGATGGCGTTCCACAACATTCCCACCTACTACGCCCTGGGCACCAACAAGCTCTCCTCCGGCATCGGGACCATCTTCTCCACCGCCCGCTTCATCCGGCAGGGCTACGTCCGATGGAAGCTGTTCGCGCCTTCCATCGTCTTTGCCCTCACCGGTTCCATGTGCGGCACCTGGCTCCAGCTCCACACGCCGGACAAGGTGCTCAAGTATCTTTTGCTGCTGGTTTTGCCGGTGGTGGCGGTGGTGACGCTGCGCAACCGCAGCTGGCCCGACGAGCCCGGCGAGATCTCCTTTGCCGCCCAGGCGGCCATCGTGTGGTGTGCCTCCTTCGTCATCGGCGGCTACGACGGCTATTACGGCCCCGGCACCGGCACGTTCCTCATGATCATCTTCATCCGCCTGGCCAAGCTGGACACCCGCAACGCCGCCGGCGGCGTGAAGGTCATCAACCTCTCTTCCAACCTTGGCAGCCTCTTCACATCCCTGGTGTCCGGGTATGTGTACATCGGCGTAGGCCTTATCTCCGCCCTGGCCTCCATCGCCGGGCACTACTTAGGCGCGGGCCTTGCCATCAAAAACGGCAGCCGCATCGTCCGGCCCACGGTGATCCTGGTGCTGATCCTGCTGACCATCAAGGTGGGCAGTGAATTGCTGTTCCCGGAATTCTGGGCCTGAGGAGGAACACATGAAAAAATCCATCGGTATTTTGGGCGGCATGGGCCCTCTGGCCACCGCCGACCTTCTGCGCAAGATCGTCCTTCTGACCGCGTCGGACACCGACGGCGGCCACGTCCGAATCTATGTGGACGACAATCCCGCCATCCCCGACCGGACGGCGGCCATCCTCTCCGGCGGACCGGACCCCGTGCCCGCCATGACGGAGTCTTTGCGCAAGCTGGAAGGCTGCGGCGCCGACTGCATCGTCATGCCCTGCAATACCGCCCACTACTTTCTCCCCCGGCTCCAGCCCCTTACCCCCATCCCGTTCCTCAGCATGCCGCAAGCCGCTGCCCGGACCTGCGGCGACCTGTTCCCCGGCAAACAGGCCGGCATCCTGGCCACCCGCGGCACCCTGGATGCCGGCATCTACCAGCAGGCCCTGGATGCCCAGAACGTTGCCTGGACCGCGCCGGACAGCCAGTCGCAGGACGCGCTGATGGACGTGATCTACAACGGCGTCAAGGCCGGTCGGCCTCCCGAGACCTACCGCAGCCAGTTCCTCTCCGTTCTGGAGCGCATGCCCCAGGCGGACTATTTCATCCTCGGCTGCACGGAGCTTCCCCTGGCGGTGCAGGCTCTGGCGCTGGATATTCCCGCTGTGGACCCCACGGAGGAGATCGCCCGGACCGCCATCCGCTTTTGCGGGTATCCCACCCGTCCCCGTCCATAAAACACGGCCGCGCTGAGGCAGATCGCCTCCAACGCGGCCCTTTCTTTACAAATTGTTTAAAATTTTGACGGTTTCTTTGCGCCTTGCTTTACAGACGGTGATTTTTTTGTTATAATACCTTTAAATTGTGCGCATGTTTCGTATAAAATGACGAAACAAATCATCCTGTTTGAGGTGAATCTATGAAGAAAAAGAAAATCAGTCTCCCCCTTCAGATCCTGTTGGCTCTGCTGCTGGGCATTGTTGTGGGTGCGCTGCTGGGCAGCACCGGTCTCAAGGACATCACCACCGACTTCATCAAGCCCTTCGGCGACATCTTCGTCAACCTTCTGAAATTCATCGTGGTCCCCGTGGTCCTCGTCTCCATGATCGACGGCATCCTCTCCATGGACGATATGAAGAAGGTGGGCGCCGTGGGCTGGAAGACCGTGCTCTACTTCCTGTGCACCACCGCCATCGCCTGCATCATCGGCCTGGCCCTGGCCAACGTGTTCCACGGGGCCGGCCTGTTCCCCGACCTGAGCGGTGAGCTGGGCAGCGCCTCCTATGAGGCCGCGGAGTTCGGCGGCTTCATGTCCACCCTGGTGGGCATCTTCCCCTCCAACATGTGGGAGGCCTTCCGCACCGCCAACATGCTGCAGGTCATCGTCATCGCTCTGTTCTTCGGCGGCGCCATCATGGCCGCCGGCGAGAAGGGCAAGCTGTGCCGGGATCTGGTGTCCTCCTTCAATGAGGTCATCAACCGGCTCATGGAATTCATCATCGCCCTGAGCCCCATCGGCGTCTTCGCCTACATGTCCTGGGTGGTGGCCAACCAGGGCCCCGACATTTTGGGTTCCCTGGCCCTGGTGCTGGGCTGCGCCTACATCGGCTATATTCTTCACGCCGTGCTGGTGTACTCCTTCTCCGCCAAGGTCTTCGCGGGCATGAGCCCCGTGCGCTTCTTCAAGGGCGCTGCCGCGGCCATGATGTTTGCCTTCACCACCACCTCCTCCGCCGCCACGCTGCCTGTTTCCAAGGAGTGTGCCGAGGAGATGGGCGCCGACCGGGATGTGGCCGCCTTCGTGCTGCCCCTGGGCGCCACCATCAACATGGACGGCACCGCCATCTACCAGTGTGTGGCCACCGTGTTCCTGGCTGCCTGCTCCGGCATGGAGCTGACCCTGGGCCAGATGGTGCTGGTGGTGGTCACCGCCACGCTGGCTTCTGTGTGCACCGCCGGTGTCTCCGGCGCGGGCATGATCATGCTGGCCATGGTGCTGGAAGCCATCAACATCCCTGTGGATTACATCGGCCTGATCGTGGCGGTGGACCGCCTGTTCGACATGGGCCGTACCTGCCTCAACGTCACCGGCGACATCGCCTGCACCCTGTGCGTGAGCAAGTGGGAGGCCAAGAAGGCTGGCTGACCTGCGTAAATAAAAAGCACCCCCGAATGATCCGGGGGTGCTTTTTTGATTCCATTTTGTAGAATCCGGTCAAAATAAGTCGGATGGTATCAGAATGTGACCACTTCCTGGGCGGGCTTGCGGCAGGGTGCGATGGACAATATGTTCATCACCGGTCCCTTGCCCTTGTAGGCCTTGTGGTCTTCCACGGCCATACGGGCAGTGACCTCGATCCAGTCCCGGTTTTCGTACTGGTCCAGGGTGTCGCCCTTGGCGATGAGCCCCAGGAACTGCACGTCGTTTTCGCAGCAAACCATGGCAAAGCGGCCCGGGCAGTGGATGCCGGGGTACTTCTTGGAGTGGCACATGATGAGCTTCATATGCACCAGCTTGCCGTCGTAGCGGTCAGGATGGTCCATCACATCCACATACCACACGCCGAAGTCGTCATCGGGAATGTCGATGATCTCCTGACTGAGGTCAAAGGGGCACTCGTCGCCGGTGAGGTAGTCCTCGCTGGTGCCGTCCTCCATCTCCAGATAGATGTCCGCCCGGCGGTTCACCATCCGCAGGTTCCGCTTGCGCAGGGCGTCCCGCAGCTCCGGGGTGCAGCGGTTGAACACCAGCATGTCCGCGTTGGTGATCTTCTCCATCATCAGCTGGCCCATGTTCTTGGCGTACATCTCAAAGGTGGACGCCTGCACGAAGGTCATGATCTGATAGAGCACCCAGTTGGCCGGCAGCACTTCCCTGTAAAGCCGTTCCATTTGCCACATGCCGTTGTACTCGATGAGCACCTGCTTGGGCCGGTACTTCTTTTCCAGCTCCTTGAGGTAGGAACACTTAAGGTCTTCCTCGTCCTCAATGGTCACCACGGTCACATTGTCCAGGGCATTTTTTTCGTACTCCTCCTCGCCCTCTTCGCAGCAAAGGAGCAGTGTCTTGTCCTCCCGGGCAAAGCCGTCTTCCAGGATGCCGTTGATAAAGTTGGTCTTGCCGCCGTCCAGAAAGCCGGCGACCAGGTAAACAGGAATATCCATATGGGCGTTGTTCCTTTCCCGTTTACAGACCGAACAGGGTCTTCAGCTTGCCCTCGTCCAGCTCCGCGCCGATGACGCACAGGCGGCCCGTGTAGTCGGCCTTGCCCTCGCGCAGGTCGTGCTCCTCGGGCACATAGTCGAACTCCAGCCAGCCCTCGGCGCCGTTTACGATGCCCTTGGCCCGCAGGATCTTGCCGTAAGCGCCGCTGTCCAGCTCCGTGAGGATCTTTTCCAGCTCGGCGCGGTTGAACTGCCGGGGCGTCTCGGCGCCCCAGGAGGTGAACACCTCGTCGGCGTGGTGATGATGATGGTGGCAGGAGCAGCCCGGATCGTCACACTCGTGGTCATGATCGTGATGATGTTCATGCTCATGGTCGTGATCATGGTCATGCTCATGGTGATGCTCGTGCTCATGGTCATGCTCGTGGTCATGCTCGTGATGGTGGTGGGCGTGCTCCGCCTCCTCCGCCTCATGCTCCGCGCGCATCTTTGCAAGCAGCTCCTCTTCCAGGGAGACCTTCTCCATGGCGGAGAGGATGACCTGGCCGGACAGAGCGTCCCAGGGGGTAGTAAGGATGGCGGCGGAGGGATTCTTTTCCCGCAGCATGGCCACGGCGGCCTCCAGCTTCTCCTGGGTGAGCTTCTGGGTACGGGAGAGGATGATGGCGCCGGCGGACTCGATCTGGTTGTTGTAGAACTCGCCGAAGTTCTTCATGTAGACCTTGACCTTAGTGGCGTCGGCCACGGTAACGAAGCTGTTGAGGGCCATGGTAGGCACATCCGCCACGGTGTTCTGCACGGCCACGATCACGTCGCTGAGCTTGCCGACGCCGGAGGGCTCAATGAGGATGCGGTCCGGATGGAACTGCTCTTCCACCTCCCGCAGCGCCTTGCCGAAATCACCCACCAAAGAGCAGCAGATGCAGCCGGAGGACATCTCGGAGATCTCCACGCCGGAGTCCTTCAAAAAGCCGCCGTCGATGCTGATCTCGCCGAACTCGTTTTCGATGAGCACCAGCTTCTCGCCCTGGAATGCCTCGGCCAGAAGCTTTTTGATGAGCGTGGTCTTTCCGGCGCCCAAAAAGCCGGAGATAATGTCGATTTTCGTCATGGTATCAAGTCCTTTGCTCATAATTTTCAACGTCCTTATCTTATCATCAAATCCGGAAAATGCAACCGAATCCCAAAAAATTCACAGTTTTTTCCTCCGCCGCACCGCCGGTTCAAAGGCCTCCATCTCCCGCACCGCCGTAGCCGATAGTGCCAGCAGGCACAAAAGGTTCGGCACTGCCATCAGGGCGTTGCAGATATCCGACAGGGCAAACACCGTCTCCAGACGGCTCACCGCCCCCACCCCCGCCGCCAGGGCAAAGGCTCCGCGGTAGAGCGCTCTGCCCCGTCCGCCGGTGAGAAAAGCCAGAGCTGTCTCTCCCTGGTAGGCCCAGCCCAGCACGGAGGAAAAGGAAAACAGGGCCACACACACCGCCACCAGCGCCCCGCCCCAGCGGCCCAGCACGCTCTCAAAGGCCAGAATGGTCAGCGCCGCGCCGTCGGCGCCGCCCGCCGTCTCCAGCACACCGGAGCAGCAGATGGCAAGCCCCGTCACCGTGCACACCACGCAGGTATCGAAAAACGCCCCCACCATGTTGATGTAGCCGTGGAGGGCCGGGCAGTCCCCGTCCGCCGCAGCGGCGGCGATGGCGGCGGAGCCCATGCCCGCCTCGTTGGAAAAGATGCCCCGGGCCACACCGTACCGGACGGCGGCTCCCGCCGTGCCGCCCAGCACCGCCTCCGGACCCAGGGCCTGGGCAAACATCTGGCCCACGGCGGCGGGAAGCGCGCGCCAATGCCCGGCGATCACCGCCGCCGCGCCGCCCAGATACCCCAGGGCCATCAGCGGCACCAGAAAGCCGGACACCCCGGCGATGCGGCCGATGCCGCCCCGGATCACCACCAGCGTAATAAGGCCCGCCGCGGCCGCCGTGACCCACGTCGGCACGGAAAACGCCGCCTCCAGGGCGGTGGCCATAGCGTTGGTCTGGGCCATGTTGCCCATGCCGAAGGAGGCCCCCACGGCAAAAAGCGCAAACGCACCGCCGAGGATCTTCCCCACCAGGCGGGGCCGCAGCCCCCGGGCCATGACCACCATGGGCCCGCCGCTGCGCTCTCCCGGGCGGCGAAAGCGCACCGCCAGGGCGCACTCAGAAAACTTGGCCGCAAGGCCGAAGAGGGCGGAGATCTCCATCCACACCAGCGCCCCGGGGCCTCCCGCCGTCAGCGCCGTGGCCACACCCACGATGTTTCCGGTGCCAAGGGTGGAGGCCAGCGCCGTCATCAGCGCCGCCAGAGGTGAAATGCCGCCGTCGCTGTGCCGCGTGGCGGGGCTTGCCAGCAGGGCACAGGCTCCCGGCAGATTCCGCCAGGTACCAAAGCCCATGCGCACGGTCAGAAAAATGCCTGTTCCAAGCAGCAGCGCCAAAAGCGGCGCCCCCCAGAGTCTGGCACTGAGGGCGGTGAGCGTTTCGGTCATGGGACGCCTCCTTGTTTCGTGGTGCTATCAGCATACGCCCAAGGCCGCATGTCCCATGATGGAAAAGCCGGACGCCTCCGGCGTCCGGCTTTTTGTCCAAATGCGCTCAGCTTTCCATATGCCGTCCCAGGAAGGCGGCAATGGTCTGGGCCAGCTTGTATTCCGGCTCCTCCGCCGGCGCGGCGCCCTCGCCGCCCACAAACAGCACCAACCCCAGCAGATCGCCCTCCGCCAAAATGGGTGCGGCCACCCGCACCCGAAGGGGATCGCCGCTGTCCGTCACGGCCACTTCCGCATCCTGGGCTTCCCGCCGGTAGATCTTGCGGCCTTCCATGATCCGCTCCAGCTCCGGGGAGATGCGCTTTCCCAAAAGCTCCCGCTTGCTGCCGCCGGCTACGGCGATGATGGTGTCCCGGTCCGTGACAGCGCAGATCTCGCCGGTGGAGCGGCTCATGGTCTCGCACAGCTCCACGGCAAAATCCTCCACCCCGCCCAGCAGGGAATACTTTTTGAAAATCACCTCGCCGTCCCGGCTGGTGTAGATCTCCAGCGGGTCGCCTTCCCGAATCCGCATGGTACGGCGGATCTCCTTGGGAATGACCACGCGTCCCAAATCATCGATACGCCGTACGATTCCAGTTGCTTTCATATCGAAAACTCCTTTTCTCTTTCAAATTGCAGGGCTCTCCTTGGCAAAAGATAGTATCCGCAGGATTTTTCCCCCTATGCGGCGGAGCGCTTGGTTTCATTTGGCAGTTTTCCGCCCTTTGCCGCACGGCTTGTGCCCGCCCCTTGCATTTTTTAGAGAAAACCGTATAATAACCTATATTCTTTACCGATTTTTGACCTGCCTTTTTCCAAGGCTCCACATTCAACGAAAGAAAGGAACGACGTTTTGAAAGCTTCACATGCCCTGCCCAAGGCCCGGCTGCCCCTCTGGGGGACGCTGGCGGCCATGGTGGCCCTGTCGGGCTGCATCACGCTGCTGGCCCTGTGGTGCCAGCCCAACGCGCTGCGCACCGTGGTGGACATCTTCCGTGCCCAGCCTCTTTTGATCGTACTCAACGCTCTGCCCATCGGCCTTTTGGTGGTGACGTTCACCTGCCTGTTCCGAAACGTGTTTTTCGGCGCCGCGCTGGTCAACTTCTGCGTGTGCGTACTGTCCATCGCCAACCGCATCAAGCTTGAGGTGCGGGACGAGCCGGTGTTTCCACGGGATTTTGCCCTTTTGAAGGAAGTGGGCAGCGCCATGAGTTCCTATGAGATCCAGTATCCCATGGGCACCATCGCCGTGGTGGTGCTCTCCACCCTGGCGCTGATCGCCCTGGGCCTCGTCATCGGCTGCAGGCCCTTCCCTCTGGCCCGTCTGCGGGGCTGGCTGGGCCGGCTGCTGGGCGCGGCCGGCTCCATGGGCATTCTGGTGGCATTGCTGCTGACGGTCTACGCCTCCAACGATCTTTACAACAGCTTCCGCGTCTCCAACGCCTACTACATTCCCTCCGTATTCAACGAGCTGGGCTTTCCCTACTGCTTCTGCCACCAGTTCACCACCTATCCCATCGACCGGCCCGACGGCTTTGACAAAGCCACGGCGGCATCCTGGGAAACCGGCGACCAGCCCGGCCAGGGAGAGGACGTGCACCTGATCATGGTGATGAACGAGGCCTTTTCCGACCTGACGGACGATCCCGCCTTTACCTACACGGAGGAAAATGATCCCCTGCCCAACCTCCACGCCCTGCAAAGCGATCCCCACGCCATCAGCGGCTATGTGGTGGTGCCCGGCTTTGCCGGCGGCACCGCCAACACGGAGTTCGACGTGCTCACCGGTATGCAGACCAACGCCCTCTCCGCCGCCACCCCCTCCTCGTTCCG
>CAUWEK010000010.1:0-23358 GCA_963557435.1 uncultured Dysosmobacter sp. | reverse complement strand
AGATGTGACTAAGATTTTCCAGCAGCCGGATACCGGCAAGGATTTCGTGGCGGTGGACCATATCAATCTCCACATCCAGGACGGAGAGATGGTGACGCTGCTGGGCCCCTCCGGCTGCGGCAAGACCACTACGCTGCGCATGATCTCCGGCTTCGAGTACCCCACCAGCGGCAGCGTGATGATCGGCGACCGGGATGTGGCCAAGGTGCCGCCCAACAAGCGGGGCATCTCCATGGTGTTCCAGAGCTACGCCCTGTTCCCGCACCTGAACATCTGGGAGAACATCGCCTACGGTCTGAAAGTGGCCAAGGTGTCCCAGAGCGAGCTGGTGGAGCGCACCAACGCGGTGGTGGAAATGATGCAGCTCAAGGGGTTTGAGCGCCGCTTCCCCAACCAGCTCTCCGGCGGCCAGCAGCAGCGGGTGGCCCTGGCCCGCGCCGTGGTCATCGAGCCCAGCGTGCTGCTGTTCGACGAGCCCCTCTCCAACCTGGACGCCAAGCTCCGGGAGAGCATGCGGGACGAGCTGCGGGCCCTCCAGAAGCGCCTGGGCATCACCTCGCTGTACGTCACCCACGACCAGTCGGAGGCCATGGCCATTTCCGACCGGGTGGTCATCATGAAAGACGGCGTCATCTGCCAGGAGGGCTCTCCCACGGAGATCTATGAGCAGCCTACAAGCCGCTTTGTGGCCAACTTCATCGGCAAGGCCAACTTCATCGACGGCACCTTCCGCGGCCTCGACGGCACCTCCGCCCTGGTGGAGGTGGGCGGCAAGACCATCTCCATCCCCGCGCCCGGCAAGATGGCAGACGTGCAGAAGGACGGCCCCTGCTGCTTGACGGTGCGGCCCGAGTCCATCCAGCTCTCCGCCCAGGAAGGGCAGCTGCCCGGCCGGGTGTCCCGGGCCACATACTACGGCGCCAAGGTGGAGTATGAGGTCATGCTGGGTGAGCATCCCATCATCGTGGAGGTCTACAATCCCCAGCTGACGGAGCGCTTCGCAGAGGGCGACGAGGTGTACATGACCCTCATCAACCGGTGCGTGCGGGTCCTGCGGTAAAAGCGACAAAGCAATCCCCCCCGGTCTGCCCTGCGGCGGACCGGGGGGTGATTTTTTTGGATGGAAGCAAGAAGAGGTACAAAAGTTTATAGTCGTTTCGCACAATAAAATTGAATTATTTTATGCAAAAATGATATTTTTGTGAAATTCCCAAAAATCCTCCCCCGTCATGTGAAAAACGGACGTTTCGCAACGGGGACGCATTTGATAAAGTAATCACAAAAGGAATGTGTGAGGGGAGGAGAACGGCATGGAATATGTACTGGAAATGAAAGATATCAGTAAAACCTTCCCGGGTGTCAAGGCGCTGGATCATGTTCAGCTGCAGGTGCGGCCGGGAGAGGTCCATGCGTTGATGGGCGAAAACGGCGCGGGCAAATCGACCCTGATGAAGATCCTGATGGGCATTTACACCAAGGACCCCGGCGGCGAGATCCTGTTTGACGGCAAGCCCTACAACGCCGCCAATCCCAAGGAAGCGATGGATACGGGCGTGGCCATGATCCACCAGGAGCTCAACCCGATCCTGGACATGACCGTGTATGAAAACATCTTCGTGGGACGGGAGCTGCGGAAAAACGGTCTGGTGGACAAAAAGGCCGAGCTGGAGCAGGCCCAGAAGCTCATTGAGGAGTGCGGGCTCCACGTCTCTCCCAAGGAGACGCTGCGCAACCTGACGGTGGCCCAGTGCCAGCTCATCGAGATCATCAAGGCCATCTCCGTCAACGCCAAGGTCATCGTCATGGACGAGCCCACCGCCGCCATCACCGAGCGGGAGGTGGAGCTGCTGTTCGAGCATATCCGCCGCCTGAAGGAAAAGGGCGTGGCCATTATCTACATCTCCCACCGCATGGCGGAGATCTTCTCCATCTGTGACCGGGTGAGCGTCTACCGGGACGGCCAGTACATCGGCACGGGCACCACGCAGGAGCTGGATGAAAACCAGCTCATCAAGATGATGGTGGGCCGGGAGATCACCGACGTGTATCCCAAACTGGAAGCGAACATCGGCGAGGTGATCTTCGAGGCCAAGAACATTGTCCGGGCGGACAACAAGGTCAAGGGCGTGAGCCTTTCCGTGCGCCGTGGCGAGATTTTGGGCATCGGCGGCCTGGTGGGCGCCGGCCGCAGCGAGCTGGTGGAGGGCATCTTCGGCATGCACGCCCTCTCCCAGGGCGAGATCTTCGTCAAGGGCAAAAAGGTGAAGGTCTCCGCGCCCCAGGACATCATCCGCGAGGGCGTGGCCCTTATCACGGAGGACCGGAAGGTGACGGGCCTGAACCTCAGCGGCACCGTCAACGACAACATCGCCATGGTGGCCATCAAAAAGCTTTTGACCAACGGCCTCTATGACAAGGGCAAGGCCCGCAAGGCCTCCCAGGCGTACATCGAAAAACTGAACATCAAGACCCCTTCCGGTGATCAGATCGTGGGCAACCTCTCCGGCGGCAACCAGCAGAAGGTCGTCATCGCCAAGTGGCTTTTGAACGAGCCCGACGTCATCATCCTGGATGAGCCTACCCGCGGCATCGACGTGGGCGCCAAGCGGGACATCTACCTGCTGCTGGGCAACCTGGTGCGCCAGGGCAAGGCGGTCATCATGATCTCCTCGGAGATCCCGGAGCTGATGGGCATCTGCGACCGGATCATGGTCATGTGTGAGGGCAACTATTCCGGCGAGGTCAAGCGGGAGGAATTCTCCCAGGAGCGCATCATGACGCTGGCCTCCGCCATCAAGGTGTAAAGGAAGGGGAAACCATGAAAGATTCGAGACGTGCAAAAGCACTGGTCAGTGAGTACTTTATTTTCGTCATTTTCATCGCGCTGGTGATCGTGCTGACCTGCCTGAAGCCCAGCTTCATCCAGCCCAGCAACCTGGTCAACATCCTCAAGCAGGCCTCCATCAACGGCATCCTGGCCTTCGGCATGATGTTCGTCATCATCGCCGGCGGATTCGATATGTCCGTGGGCTCTACGGTGGCCTTCACCGGCATCCTGGCCGCCATGCTGGGCCAGGGACAGTATCCCATCATCGTGCCTCTGGTGGTGGCTATGCTGGGCGGCCTGGCCGTGGGCATCGTCAACGGCGTGGGCATCGCCGTGGGCAACCTGCCGCCGTTCATCATGACCCTGGGCACCATGACCGCCGTGCGCGGCCTGGCGCTGCTCATTTCCAACGGCAAGCCGGTCATCGGCATCAGCGAGACCTATAAGGCCGTGGCCGCCTCTTCCATCTTCGGCATCCCCATGCTGGCGGTATTTTTGGTGGTCATCATCGTCATCTGCTCGTTCGTCCTGTCCAAGACCGTCTACGGCCGCCGGGTCTATGCCTGCGGCGGCAACCTGCTGGCGGCCAAGGTCTCCGGTATCAACACCACCATGATCCGCATTTCCACCTTCGCCATCGCCGGCCTTCTGGCGGGCCTGAGCGGCTTTTTGATGACCTCCCGCGTCACCATCGGCCAGCCTACCGCGGCCGAGAGCTACGAGATGGACGCCATCACCGCCTGCGTGGTGGGCGGCGTGTCCATGTCCGGCGGCGTGGGCAAGCCCTGGGGCGTGGTGATCGGCTGCCTGCTCATCACTGTCATCGCCAACGGCCTGGATATCATGGGTGTCTCTTCCCACTGGCAGAAGATCGTCAAGGGCGCCATCATCGTGCTGGCAGTGCTCATCGACGTCAAGGGCAAGAGCAAGAAGAATTGATCGGTGTCAAGAGAATGGGTGAATCTTCGCCCGGCTCTTACATATAAGTTTTTGAGGAGGAAAGATCATGAACAAGAAGAAGTTTCTGGCACTGCTGCTGACCGGCGCCATGGCGCTGGCTGCCCTGACCGGCTGCGGCAGCACGGAGGAGACCCCCGCTGAGGGCTCCGGCGAAGAGGCCCCCGCTGAGGGCGGCGCTTACAAGATCGCCCTGATCCAGCAGCATCAGACCAACGCCTTCCAGATCGCCGTCACCGAGGGCGCCCAGGCCAAGGCCGACGAGCTGGGCGTGGAGCTGAGCATCCTCAGCGCCGACCAGGACGCCGCCAAGCAGATCAGCCAGATCGAGCAGTGCGTGTCCGAGGGCTATGACGCCATTTTGTTCGAGCCCGTGGATCCCGATGGTCTGCGTGACGCCGCCAAGGCCGCTGCTGACGCCGGCGTTGTGATGATCAACGTGGTGTCCAGCTGCACCGACTGGGAGTCCGCCGGCATCTCCGCCGTGGCCTGCGGCGACAACGTCAAGGCCGGTGAGAACGAGATGCAGCACGTGGCTGACCTGCTGGAAGGCAAGGGCAACGTGGCCATCCTGACCGGTCCCTCTTCCACCACCGACTCTCTGGACCGTCTGGAGGGCTATCGCAACATCCTGGCCAACTATCCCGAGATGACCGAAGTGGTCGCTCCCGCCGACTGCGAGTGGGATACCGCCAAGGCCCAGGCCACCGTGGAGAGCTGGCTGTCCGCCTATGATCTGGACGCCATCGTCTGCCAGAACGACGGCATGGCCGTGGGTGCCGGCAACGCCGCCGGTGCCAACAGCGGCATCGTCATCACCGGTCTGGACGGCACTCCCGACGGCTATGAGGCCATCAAGGACGGCCGCATCACCGGCACCGTGGCCCAGGACGGCGGCGCTATGGCTGCCAACGGCATCGAGGCTGCTGTGACGCTGCTGGACGGCGGTGAGCTGGAGAACAACCTCATCATCGTCGACAGCGTGTGGATCGACGCTTCCAACGTGGCCGATTACGAGTAATCTGCCCCGCAGGGGGGATGGGAATCCCTCTTGGCAAAACCGAATCAAGGCATTATAATGAAGGAAAGGGAAAACGGCCGCGTCGTTTTCCCTTTCCTTTTAGGATGATGCCGGGGGAATTGCTTATGTTGAGGGTCGTTCTGGCAGATGACGAGAACAAGGTCATTTTGCTCATGCAAAAGTTGATTGACTGGAATACGCTGGGCTATGAGATCGTTGGCACCGCTAACGACGGGCTGCGGGCGCTGGAGCTGGTGCGGGAAAAGCAGCCGGACCTGCTCATCACGGATGTGCGCATGCCAGGATGCGACGGTATCGAGCTGATCCAGCGGGCCAAGGCGCTCCAGCCCAGGCTGCACTTTATCGTCGTCAGCGGCTACCGGAAATTTGAATATGCCCAGAACGCCCTCAAATACGGGGTGGAGGATTACCTGCTCAAGCCCCTCAAGCAGGAGGAGCTCACCGGGATCCTGCTTCGGCTCAAGGACAAGCTGGGCCAGGAGGCGGTGGTGGAGCTCCAGCTGCGAAAAAG
Organism: uncultured Dysosmobacter sp.; assembly: GCA_963557435.1. Classification (GTDB taxonomy): domain Bacteria; phylum Bacillota; class Clostridia; order Oscillospirales; family Oscillospiraceae; genus Oscillibacter. The sequence goes on along the minus strand of CAUWEK010000010.1, from coordinate 18,021 downwards.
CGGGGAGCGCCGGCAGGAACTGCTGCTGGAGGCGCTGAAAAGTGCGGCGGAGCGGGGAGAGCCCTTCCTGAGTGCCCGGCAGGCCGCCGCGGAGTATGGCTTCCGCTTCGAGGGCGGGGTCTGTTTTGCGGCGCTGGTGCGGGTGGACGTGGCCGGCGCGGAGCAGTACCGGGACGGCGTGGAGATCCTGCTGCGCCACGCGCTGGAGATCGTCCGCCGGGAAGTGGGACTTTTGGCGGATGAGTGCGCCGCCGCGGCGGGAAAAGAGGGCGTGGCGCTGCTGGCGCACCTGCGCGCTTACCGGGCGGTGGAGGTGAAGCAGTGCTTTACCAAGATCCGCAAGGAGATCGAAAACCAGCGGGACCTCTTTTGGAACATCCGGGCCACCGCGTGCCTGGGCAGCCGGTGCGGCGCGCTGGAGCAGGCGGGAGAGTCCATGCGCCAGGCGCTGTGGCTTTGCCGGGACCGGCTGTGCCATCCGCAGCCCTGGCGGGACGCGGAGGGGGAGACGCTGGCCCTGGAGCGGCGCTATCAGATGGACGCGGCCCGGAAAAAGAGCTTTCAGGTGGCGGCGGAGTGTTTGGATGAAGCGCGCTTTGTCCAGGAGCTGGACGAGAGCTTCCGGGCGCTGGAGTCGCTGGAGGATCTGAACGGACAGATGGTGGAGGACTGGTTCCGCCAGGTGGTGGAGGCCTGCCTCTACGGCATGCGGCAAAGCGGGGACCTCCCCGAACGGTTTCATGAGGAGCTGGAGGAGAACTTCTGGCTCTGCGGGAACATGCGGGAGGTATACCGTCTGCTGGGTCAGGCCATCCGCGGGGAGATCCGGCGCCTGGGGGAGGAGAAGTCCCTGCGGGAGATGCGGCCCATCACCGAGGCCAAGCGGTACATCCAGCAGCACTACCAGGAGGCACTGCGGCTGGAGGATGTGAGCAGCGCGGTGGGCTTCAACGCCACCTATTTTTCCACCCTTTTCAAAAAGGAAACGGGGCAGAACTTCATGGACTATCTGACGGAGCTGCGGATCAGCAAGTCCAAGGAGCTGCTGTGCGCCGACGAGCTGTCTGTCCAGGATGTGGCGGAGCAGGTGGGCTACCGGGATCTGAAGTATTTTTCCCGGCTTTTCAAGAAGGTCACCGGCGTGAGCCCGTCGGATTACAAGAAGCTTTACAAGTAGGTGATACCATGTGGCTGTGGACCGGCTGGAAACTGAAACGGGCGCTGCGGCGCTATGGGCGGGACCGGGAGCTGGAGGCGCTGCTGCGGGCGGACTGGCACGGTGACCGGGATCTGGCGGCGTTTTTCGCCGATGTGGAGGAACGGCTCCACGGCGAGGAGATCACGAAGCTGCGGCAAAAGCAAGCGGAGTATCTGGCGCTGCAGAACCAGATCAACCCCCACTTCCTTTACAATGCCCTGGAGGCCATCCGTACGGACGCGCTGCTGGCGGACTGCCCGGATATCGCCGAGACCACGGAGGCCCTGGCCACCTTCTTTCGCTATACCATTTCCAACGTGCAGGAGGACGTGACGTTTTCCGATGAGCTGGACAACACGGAAAACTACTTCACCATCCAGCGCTGCCGCTTCGGGGACAAGATCACCATGGAGCTGGAGCTGGAAAATGAGAAGCTGCTGGAGGCCCGGATGCCCAAGCTCATTTTGCAGCCCCTGGTGGAAAACGCCGTCTCTCACGGACTGGAGGGCAAGCTGGGCCAGGGCACGGTCCGCATCGTGGTGGAAAACAGTGACCGGACGCTTTTCCTGCGGGTGCGGGACGACGGCGTGGGCATGCCCGACGAGCAGGTGGAGCGGCTCAATGCCCAGTTCGCCGGGGACGGCACCGCCGCCCCGGTTTCTCAGCGGGGCGGCATCGCCCTGCGCAATGTGAACAGCCGCATCCGGCTCATGTTCGGCGAGGACTATGGGCTGCATTTGTTCAGTGCGGCTGGTGTGGGTACGGAGTGCTGTGTGACGCTGCCGCTGCGCTTTGGGGAGGCGTAAGGGATGAAGGAAGAGCTGATCCGGGTGGAGAACGGCCGCTTTCGCAGGGATGAGGGAGAGTACCGCTTCGAGATCTCCATCTCCCGGGGGGAGTGCATCGGCATCTACGTGGATGACCACTTCACCTCCGGCACCGCCTATCTGGATGTGTTCAAGGGCGTCTCCCGTATGGAGGGCGGCAGGGCCTTTGCCCTTGGGCAGAGGGTGGGCGCGTCGGAACTGGAGCGGTGGATCGCCCACAGCACCAGGATCGTGGATCGCCACCGGTTCGATTCCCGGGAGCTGACCGTGCGGGACTTTATCCTGGCGCTGGACAGGGCTGTGGACCGGCGGCACCGCCGGGCGGCCGAGCGGCTGAAAAGTCCGGAGACGGAGGACATGCTCGAGCGTATGGAGCTGCGGCTGCCGCCCGAGCGCCGTCTGACGGAGCTGAGTATGCTGGATTATTACCGCCTGTGCGTGTTCCGCGTATGGTTCTGGCAGGGGGAACTGCTGATCTTGGACCGGATCACGGAAATATTGCGCCGGCGGGATGTGGCCAAGCTGATGGAGTGCGTGCAGCTGCTGCTGCGGCAGGGGACGGCGGTGTTTTTGTTCGATCTGGACGAGGCGTTCATGTACCGCTATTGCGACCGCATCGACGTGATCCGGGACCGCAAGACCTGCTACCGGCTCTATCCCGAGGAGTACGGGGAACGGCTTTTTGAGATCCTGGGCTGGGACCCCCGAAGTGCCGGGACCGGTCGCTCCGGCCGTCACGGCGGAGAGGCGGAGGTGCTGCGCACGGAGGGGTTGACCTTTTCCGGCATGGCGCCGCTGAACCTTCGGATCCACAGCGGGGAGATCGCCCTTTTGCGGGATGAGAGCTATACTGCGGCGCTGCGGCTGCGGGAGTGCTTCCTGGGCGGCCGGGGATGGAGCGGCGGAAGGCTGTGGCTGGATGGAAGGGCCTGCGATCACGGGGAAGTGATGAAGCTGGTGGGTACGGAGATCGGTATCCAGCTGGAGCGGCCGGACCGGCCCAGCGGCGTGCTGTTTGACAATCTCACCGCCCTGGATAACCTGACGGCCTGCCTGCTGCCCAAAGCCGGGCGGCGGATCGTCCGCCGCCGGGTGGTGGAAAATGTCCTCCAGGAGGCAGAGCGCTGGTTTCCCCGGGAGGAGCTGCTTCGGCCCCTGCGGGAGTGGTCCCTGCCGGCACGTCTGCGGTTTTCCTATTACAAGTGGTATCTGCTCAACCCGAAGCTGCTGATCTGCTTTTTCCCTTTTGCCGGACAGGAGACGGCCCACCACGAGATGATCACGGACCTGCTGGTGACCTGCGCGGAGCGGGGCATGGCCGTGTGGGTCATCTCATCGGGCATCGACGCCGTATGCCAAAAGACGAAAAATGAGGAATTTCTCCGGCGGCTGCGGGATCTGAATTGAATGAAGAAGATAAGTATGCGCAAGCAAACAAGGGTCGTCGGAGACAATCGTTGTCTCCGACGACCCTTGTTTATCACGGAATCAGGCGTGGTGGGATGGATGTACTGCGGTGGGCACTACCTGTGCAAAGATTCGGATTTTGTTCCTGCGGAGAGATTTTTATGGGGAGGAATAGAGCGGGTCGGAGTTTTGGACCAGCGCCAGGTAGCGTTCATAGCCCTGGCTGGAAAGATGGGTCCCGGCACGGCCGCGCCCCCGGGTGATCCACCCGGCTTCTTGCAGGGCGCGGAGCACCAGACGGACCTCGTGCTCGGAGATGGGGCAGCCCTGCTCCAGGCACAGCTGAACGATCCGCTGGCGGCCGAGCCCCTGGCTGTGGCCGTAGTGGTCGCCCAGAATGCGCAGGACTGCGTCTTCCTGCGAAAAAGACCCCGCCGCCGGGGCGGCGGAAAGCGGAGAAGGCGCATGGAGCGGCTGGAACTGCGCAGGAAGATCTTCGCAGGAGATGTGGGAGCGGCCGGTATAGTGAAGATACTCCACGCAGTTGCGCAGTTCCCGCACATTGCCGGGCCAGCTGTATTGCAGAAGGCGGGCACGGGCCTGGGAAGAGAGGGTGAACTGCGCGTGCATCTGCCGGTAAAAGGCGTCGAACAGCAGGGGAATGTCCTCCCGGCGCTGGCGCAGGGGAGGGATATGGATGGGGATGACATTGAGGCGATAGTAGAGATCCTGACGGAACGTGCCCAGGCGCACACGGGTGAGAAGGTCTTCGTTGGTGGAGGAGAGGACGCGCACGTCGATGGGGATGGGCTCCACAGAGCCGATCCGCACCACCTCCTGCTCCTGAAGGACCCGCAGGAGCTTTGATTGAAGGCCGGGGCTCATGGTCTCGATCTCGTCCAGAAAGAGCGTTCCCCGGTGGGCGCATTCAAAGAGCCCGGGGCGGCCGCCGCGCTTGGCTCCGGTGAAGGCTCCGTCCACATACCCGAACAGCTCGCTTTCCAACAGGGTCTCTGTAAGCGCCGCGCAGTTGACCGCGATGAACGGCCCGCCGCTGCGCCCGGAGGCGCTGTGCAGCGCCTGGGCAAAGAGCTCCTTTCCGGTCCCGCTCTCCCCGCTGATCATCACAAAGGCATTGTTGGGGGCCATCTGCAAAGCGATTTCCTTGGCTTTGCAGATGGCCGGGCTTTTGCCAACGATGTCGGCAAATGTATAGCGGGCGGAATGGCTTTTCGGCGTTTTTTGCAGCCGCAGTGTGATCTGGCGGTTTTCCTCGTCTTCAAACCGATGAAAAATCGCAAAGGCGCCCAGGGAGCGATCCTTGATGTGCAGCTTGGAAATGGAGACGCTCAGCTCCTGCCCACGGATAGTCAGAAGGAGGGGGGTGTCCCCGGTGGCATCGGAGAAGGGGAGCTCGGGGAAGAGCTTGTGGGCCGGCTGTCCCAGGGCTGATGAGCGGCTGGTGCCCAGAAGAGTGCGGGCCTCCCGGTTGATGAGCGTGATGAGATTTTTCTCATCCACGCAGACGATGCCCGCGTCCAGAGAGTTGAGAATGATCTCCAGCTTGTTTTCGGCGGTCAGGCGGCTATAAGTGATCTCCTGCAGGGAGTAATCGATGTCGGCCAGAGAGGAGACGTATCTTGCAAAGGCCGCGGTCTCGAGAAAGAAGGAGTTTCCCAACTTCAGGGCGATCTCACAGATGGTGTTGGCCGTAAACCAGCGTGAGCCGATGTCGATGACCTCCAGGCCCGGCGGAGCAAGCTCCGCCTCGCCGGGGGCAAAGGCCACCGATACCTGCGGATAGGACGGCATCTCCGGGGCGTAGGGGAAAAATTCGATGTTGGTGATGCCCAGGTGATAGAGCTGGGCGATGCTCTCCATGGCCATGTGCTGGCTTTGGTTGACCAGCAGCGCCCGTGTCCCGTCGGGGTAGCGCTTGAGAAGGTCCACGGCTTTCCTGGTGAAGGTGATGTCTCCGTGGATCAGCTTGGAGGAGGCGGGGAAAAACTCGGTCGCCCACCGGTTGCGCATCAGGTCGTAGCTGGTGGAGGTGTTGAGATAGAGGTCGCATTCTTCCAGATGGCGGATAGACTCATCCTCCAGATTGAAAACGAGGATATCCGCCATGTCGCCGAACAGACGCTGCAAAAGCATCCTGTAAAAGTTGGACATGCCCCGGCGCTGCGAGATGATCCCGATGCGTTTTTTCATACCATACCTCCAAAAAACGGGGATGCGTTCAGTTCAGACAGACACCTGCCCGGCAGAGCATGGCCTCGTCCCGCCAGGCGGGCCGGCCGTTGACGAGCACCAGATCCATTCCGGTGGAGCGCTGCTTTCCGTGGGTGAAGGTGGCGTGGTCACCCAGCTGATGGGGATCGAAGACGAGGATGTCCGCAAGGAAGCCGGGGCGCAGCACGCCGCGGCCGGTATACTGCATGCGCCGGGCGGGAAGCTGGGTCATTTTGTGGATGGCCTCCTGCATGGAGAGCACGGGATGCTCAAGGACGAACTGCCGCAGAAAGTGGGGGAAAGAAGCGTAAAGCCGGGGGTGCGGTGTGTCGGTAATGTTGTAGAGGGAGTCGGAGATCAGCATGGAATAGGGCAGCCGGGCGATGCGCGCAATGTCCTCCGGCGATATATTGAGCCCCACCATGCTCACGCTCCCGTTTTCCGAGGCCAGCAGCCGGGCGATAAAGGGGTATTCGTCCTCGTACCCGGCGGAAATGGCGCATTCGTGGATGGTTTTCCCAAGATACCGCCGGTTTTCCGGCAGGGAGACGCCGCTGATCATGGCATGGCTCCAGCGGAAGGCCGGATCAATGCGCTCATCCTGGGGGCCGGGGTGCAAAAAGCACTGACGCAGCCGCTCAATGCTCTGCGGAGAGTCGATCTTGGGAAGCAGAACGGAAAAATCCTCCGTCAAAAAGGAGGCCGGAAGGATGGAAGCCAGCGTGGTGGCGGTGCCGTGGTAGGGGTAAAAATCCACCGTCACATCCATTCCGCAGCTTCTGGCCTGTTCGATGCGGGCAATGGCCCGCTCCAGTGTCCCATGCCAATTGTCCGGCCCCAGGGCCTTGAAATGGCTGATGCCCAGCGCCATCCCGCTGTCCCGGGCGATGGCGATGCTTTCGTCCACGGCCTGGGGCAGGCGGGAGGCCTCGTCCCGCATGTGGGGCATGAAGAGACTGCTTTTGCCGCGGCAGGGCGCCAGCATGGCGGTGATCTCCTGCCGGGAGCTGTACAGCTCCGGCAGATACACCAGCCCTGTGGAAAATCCCCGCAGGCCGCATTCCAGCGCCGATTCCACATAGCGCTGAGCCAGACGGAGCTCCTGGCCGGTAAAGGGGGAGGGATCGTATCCCTTCACTGCCAGACGGATGGCCCCCAATCCCTGCAGGGTAGATACATTCACCGGCAGGGAGAGGCTCCGCAGAGCGCCCAGGTAGTCGGCCATGGAGGCGTAGCGCGTGCCGGTCAGATCGGGGCCGTGGGTAGAGAGCGTATAGGGATACAGGCCCTCGGATTTTTCTGTGTAGGGAGCGAAGGAAAAGCCGCACACGCCCATGCCCACGGTGGTGATGCCCTGCGCCAGCTCCAGTGAGCCGAACTCCGGTGAAAAGACCGCCAGATCGGCGTGCCGGTGAAAGTCGATGAAGCCGGGCGTGACCATCCTGCCCTCCGCGTCAAAGACCTGGGCGTCCTCGCAGGGGATCCGGGAGTCGATGGCGGCGATGCGCTCGCCCTCCACCAAAATGTCGCCCCGGAAGGGAGGACGCTCCAAGGTCCCGTCATAGATCAGCCCGTTTTGGATCAGATATCTCATAGGACTCATAGCGTCATCTCATGCACGTGGTCCCGCTCCGGATCGGACCAGTAGCCTGCCTGCATATCGTCCAGATGCTCCTTGCTCCACAGGCCCGGCGCGCCGCCCGTGTGCAGGAAGATGGCGCCGTCCCCCTCGGGGATGATCCCCCTCTGAAGAAGGTCCACAAATCCGTGAAAGACCTTGCCCGTGTAGCAGGGGTCCAGAAAGATGGCCTCTGTGGCGGCAAGCATCTCAATATAGTGCTGTGTCACGCGGTCCGGCTCGTTGTAGCCCACGCCGCCATAGAAATCGCTGCCGGAGCCGCAGGCCACATGCAGGTCCTCCGCAGAGCAGGTAAAGCCCATCTCGAAGGTGCGGCTGAGCTCGTTGATGAATGCGGCGGTTTCCGCAATGGGGCGGTAGTCCGGTTCGATGGGGATGCCGATCACATCAAAGGGGGCGTTATAATATTTCGCTCCGGCCCACAGGCCGGCAAACGTTCCCGTGGAGCCATAGCCCACCACCAGGTGCTTGGCCCGGATCTGCTGGCGGCGCATTTGCTCCATGATCTCCGGGATGGCCTGGATATATCCGGCGGAGCCGATCACCGTCTGGCCGCCCACGGGAATGGAGAGCACCTTTTCTCCGTTTGCCTCGTGGCGGGCGATGATCTCCCGGGCGCATTGGTCCACAAACCGCTCCTTGGCGGCAGACCGTTCCTCCTCCGGCAGAGAGTCGGCGGCGGAGGTGTCCACAAAATACAGCTCGCTGCCCATCAGCCGGTCCAGCAGGAGATTACCCGAAAGATACTCCGGACGCCGGCCCTTCAAAACCAGAATGGAGCGCAGGCCTGCCCGGATGGCGGCGGCAGCCGTCAGGCGGCCGTGGTTCGTCTGTACGCCGCCAAAGGTCATCAAGGTGGTGTAGCCGTGGTCCAGCGCGTATTGGACAAGGTAGTTGAGCTTGCGGGCTTTGTTCCCGCCCAGGGCCAGACCGGTCAGGTCGTCCCGCTTGATGTAAAGGCTGCCTTTGCCCAAAATGCGGGACAGCGTGGGCATGGGCTCCAGGGGCGTGTTGACATAGCCCACTTGTGTGTAACGCAGATCTTCAATTTTCATATTCTCGCCCTTTCCGTAAAAACAGATGAAAGAACGAACGCCGGGGCTGTACAAGTTTAACTCATTATAAAAACGGACGCAAAGGGATGTCAACGGAAAAACCGAAGGAAATTACCCGAAAACCGGAGAAAAAGACGCAATTAATTGGAGAAAACCGGTTTTCTCCAATTAGAAAGGGCTGCGGCAGAAGCCCTTTCCTCCGCATCCTGGGGCTGCTGCTGTGAAAAACAGACAAAAGCTATGTGAAAAACTGGAAGTTCTGCAAAAATAAAACAAAAAACCAAGTTGTGGCACAAAAATTGCTTTAATATTAGGCAACGAATTGCAGGCCTGTACAAGTGGAAGCTGCTGTTCAATTTTCGGTGTAGGAGGAAGGCGCACATGTCAAATGAAATGAAAGAAGCAAAGAAATATGGCTTTGCCGCGTTTATTCCCATGTTCGTGTTTTTGGGCCTGTATCTGGGGTGCGGGATTTTCTACACAGTGACCGGCACCGTGGAGCAGCCGTGGAACCAGTTCCCGCGGCATGCGGCCATCCTGGTGGGTATTGTGGCGGCGTTTTTGATGAACCGCTATATGCCCCTGCCGGAAAAGGTCAAGCATTTTTGCCAGGCGGCCGGTGACGAGGGCACCATGCTCATGTGCATGATCTTCCTGGTGGCCGGCGCATTTTCCGGCGTGTGCAAGGATATGGGCGGTGTGGACAGCGTGGTGAACCTGGGCCTTTCCCTGGTGCCCACCCACTTCATCCTGCCGGGCATCTTCATCATTACGGCGCTGGTGGCCACGGCCATTGGTACCTCCTCCGGCGCGCTGGTGGCCATTGCGCCCATTGCGCTGGCCATCGCGGAGGGGACCGGCTCCAGTATCCCGCTGTATTTTGCGGCGGTGTACAGCGGCGCCCTCTTTGGCGACAACCTCTCCATCATCTCCGATACCACCATTGCGGCTACCACCGGCGCCGGGTGCGAGATGAAGGACAAATTCCGCATGAACCTGCTGATCGCCCTGCCCGCGGCGGTGGTGACGGTGGCCGCCTTTGCCCTGATGAGCAGCGGGACCGAGCAGATCACCGGAGAGCTGACTTACAGCCTGGTGAAGATCATTCCCTATGTGTATGTGCTGGGCGCGGCCATCCTGGGAATGGATGTATTTGTGGTGCTGGTCAGCGGCACGTTCCTGGCCGGGCTCGTGGGGCTTGTGACCGGGAGCATGACGCTCTCCGGCTTTGCCCAGTCCATTGGCACGGGCATGTCCGGCATGATGACCACGGCGATCGTCGCCATTTTGCTGCGGGGCCTGATCGGTATCATTACCGTATACGGCGGCATCGATTGGCTGGTCAGTGTGCTGCGCCGCCGGGTGCGCACCCGCAAGGGCGCCGAGTACTGCATCGGCTTCATGTCCGGTCTGCTGGACTTTGCGCTGATCAACAACACCATTGCCATTATGATCGCGGCGCCGCTGGCCAAGGACATCGCCGAGGAGCACCATATCGCGCCCAAGCGGAACGCAAGCCTTCTGGATATCTTTGCCTGTGCCGTGCACGGGCTGGCGCCCCACGCAGGTGGTATGCTGACGCTCTCCGGCTTCTATGCGGCGCTGAATCCTCTGGCGGTGGTCAAGTATAACTTCTACTGCTACTTCCTGATCCTGGCGGCGGTGATCACCATTCAGTTCGGATTGCTGCGCACGCCGGAGGAAAAGGAATATGCCAGATTGGCCAAGGAAAAGAACAAAGTACAATCAAGAGCGGAATGAAGAAATGATGCAAAAAGAGCAGATCTTGGAAATGGCGCGGCAGCTGGACCCGAAGCTGCGGGAGATCTGGCAGGATCTCCACCGGCATCCGGAGCTTGGATTTGAAGAGGTCTACACCGCGCAGAAAGTGGCCGAAGTCCTGCGGGGCCTGGAGATAGAAGTACGCGATCAGATCGGCGGGACCGGAGTGATTGGGATCATCCGGGGAGCCCATCCGGGCAAGACGCTGCTGCTGCGCGCGGACATGGACGCGCTGCCCATCCAGGAGGAGACGGGGCTTGCCTGCGCCTCCTGCAGCCCCGGAAAGATGCACGCGTGCGGACACGATGCCCATGTGACCTGGCTTTTGGGAGCGGCCATGCTTCTTAAATGCATGCGCCGGGAGCTGCACGGCACCGTCAAGCTGCTGTTTCAGCCCAGTGAAGAGGCACCGGGCGGCGCGCAGCGCATGCTGGAGTGCGGCGTTTTGAAAGATCCGGATGTGGACATGGCCCTGGCGGCACATGTGTCGCCGGATTACCCGGCGGGAAAGTACCTGCTGCAAGCCGGCCCCGTCACAGCCAACCCGGATTTCTTTACGCTGACCCTGTGCGGAAAGGGGGCCCATGGAAGTCAGCCGGAAAAGGCCGTGGATGCCATCAACATGGGAGTCAAGGTGTATGAGCTGCTGGAGACGTTCGTCAGCAGATGCATCAGCCCCTGCACGGAAGCGGTGCTCTCCGTATGCACGTTCCACGCCGGGACGTCCCGGGGGGCCATTCCCGGCAGCTGCGAGCTGACAGGGACCGTGCGCAGCTTTCAGCCGCAGGTGCAGCAGGCGGCGAAGGCGTTCATCGACCGGTGCGCCAAAGCTGTGACACAGCTCTATGGCGGAAGCTATACGCTGGACTATCGGATCGCCTGCTTCCCGGTGGAGAACGACCCGCGCCTGACATGCAGCGTGCAGGCGCATACGGGTGAGCTGCTTGGCCCGGACGCTGTTTTGACCCAGGCGGACCGGTTTATGGGCGGAGAGGACTTCTGTTTTATCTCCAGGGAGGTACCCTCGGTCTTTGCGTTCGTAGGCTGTAAAAATGAGGAACTGTTTCAGGCGGTGCCGCTGCACAACCCCGCCTTCCGGCTGGACGAGGGCGTGCTGGCTCCCACGGCGGCCATGCTGGCCTACAATGCCCTGTGCCTTTTGCAAGACGGCGCGCAGTGAGCGATACAGAGCCAAAACCTGTATATTTTATAGAAAAAAGGGAGAGGATGCAATTGCATCCTCTCCCTTTTTATGCATCGGGATTCATTTCTGAGTCAGCGGCGGCTTCCTGCCGGCTAAAGTGCAGGCGGACCAGGGTCTTGGGCCGCCCGGCGCCGGAACTCTCCTTGCCGCACACGGAGGCGTAACCCCGCTCCAGCAGCTTGCGGATGATCCGGTGGGCGCTGCGCACGGTGATGTTCAGGCAGTCCGCCAGCTCCTTGACATCGAACTCCGCGTCGCCCCGCAGCTGGATCAGGGCCATGAGCCTGGCGATGTACGCCCCGCTCATGCCGGTCTCCCGGGCGATCTGCTCCACCTGGTCATCCCGGGAAATGAGATCATAGGAGATGGCGCTTTCGCTGCCCAGGGGCCCGGCCAGAGCACCGTTTTCATCCACCAGGTAGATGAAGCTGCCCTTTGCCGCCTTGGCGTGGTTGAGGGCCTTGCTGGCGTGGATCTCCGACTGATAGGCGGTGGAGCCGAAGCCGATGCCCATGTTGGGGTGGAGCCCGGTCTTCAAAATCCGGGATTGCAGGTCATAGAGCCACTGGTAATTCTCCTCCCGCTTCACGCCGCCCCGGTTGGCGAAGATGATGTAGCGGTTTTGGCCGCTGCGGAAGAAGGAGGCCTCCATCCTGCGGCAGTACTCGGTGATGAGGCTTTCACACTGGCAGGTCCGCAGCCGGTCGGAATAGTAGCTGCCGGCGCTCTCGCTGACGTTGTCCAGCTCAATGATCTCCACCACGATCTGGGCGGAGTGGGCCTCCTTCAGCTCCAGTCGGGTCACAAGGCGGTTGAAGGCCTCCCGCACGGTGAAGCGGGAGCCGGAGAGGTAGAATACCGGGTAGCCCTTGTCCCGGAAGTGGTGATAGACCCACACGAAGCCGGTGAGGATGGCCTTGCTCTCTCCCCGGTCCCACAGGTCCTGGTGCCACTGGATGTAGGATTGTTCTTCGGAGGAGCCGATGGGGAGGTAGCGGATGTTCCGGGGGGTGATGCCGCACTCGCTGAAGGCGTCCTCCACCACATGGGGCTCCACCGCGTCGATGCTGAACTCATCCAGCTTCAGACCCTGGCGTTCCATCTGGCGCAGGGTGTTCATGAGGCTGTATGCGTCCTTGGTGACGTACTCGTAGGCCCGGATCATGGTGTGGCGCTGGATGACACTGCTGCACACCGCCACGCCCGTGAATAAGACGGCGGTGCACTCCGCCTCGCACTGGTCAATGACCTCCAGCGCGCCGGCGGTGGTCTCCCGGGGATAAAGAACCGTTTCCGTCTCCGGGGAGATGGCGCGCAGGTGCGCCTGGATCTGCCGGCCGGAGAGCTCGGGGCCGATAATTCCAATTTTCATAGTGGTCCTCTTTACCGTTTATTTCCTGGGGACAATATAGCATTTTTCTCCCGTAAAGACAAGGTTTAACCCCGAATTTCCAGAAAACGACTGTTCATTTTTCATCAATTTTTGCCCGCTTTCTGTGCATTTACCCAAAAATGGCGCGCTTTTGCAAATTAGCATTGACTATGGTGCTGCGAGTGACTATGGTGCTGCGAGTGACTATGCTTTGTTTGTGTCATATTTAAGACATGCCATTTATAAGGAATTTTTTTGGAGAGGGGATTTTCCGTTATGACGAAGCAGGAGATCAAGCAAGCGGTCCTGGCGGCCATTGACGCCGGCAGAGAGGAAATCTTTGCCGTTAAGGACAGCATCTATCAAAACCCGGAGTTTGGCTACAAGGAGGTCAAGACCACGGCCACCGTGGCCGACTTCCTGGAGGGGCTGGGACTGAAGGTGGAGCGCAACATCGCGGTCACCGGCTGCCGTGCCCGGGCCAACGAGGGCAAGTCCGGCCCCCACATCGCGGTCATGGGCGAGCTGGACGGCATCAGCTGCAAAGAGCACAAGGACGCCAACGAGATCGGCGCTAGCCATACCTGCGGCCACAACCTGCAGGTGGCGGGCATGATCGGTGCCGCTTTGGGCCTGGTGCGCAGCGGCGTGCTGGACCAGCTGGACGGCCGGGTGAGCTTCATCGGCGTTCCCGCGGAGGAATTCATTGAGCTGGAGTACCGGGAGCAGCTGAAAAAAGAGGGCAAGATCTGCTACTTCGGCGGCAAGCAGGAGCTGATCCGCCGGGGCGAGCTGGACGATGTGGACATGGCCATGATGTTCCACGCCCAGGATACCGGCGACATGAAGGCCATCATCGGGCCGGAGAGCAACGGCTTCATCGGCAAGAAGATCCACTTCATCGGCAAGGAGTCCCACGCCGGCTCCGCCCCCTATGAGGGCATCAACGCCCTCAACGCCGCCATGCTGGCCATCAACAACGTCCACGCCCTCCGGGAGACCTTCCGGGAGAGCGAGCGTGCCCGGTTCCATCCCATCATCACCAAGGGCGGCGACATCGTCAACGTGGTGCCCGCCGACGTGACCATGGAGGCCTACGTCCGTGCCCGCACCATCCAGGGACTCAGCGACATCAACAGCCGCATCAACCAGGCCATTCTGGCCGGCGGCATGGCCGTGGGCGCCAACGTGGAGATCACCGAGATCCCCGGCTACCTGCCCATTTTGAAGCAGCCGGAGATGGACGGCCTCCTGCGTGAAAACCTCAAGGAGCTGGGCCTGGAGGGCGCCATCATCGAGGGCAGCGACTTCACCGGCTCCTTCGACTTCGGCGATATCTCCCACCTGATGCCCGCCATCCACCCCATGTTCGGCGGCGTGCGCGGCGCGCTCCACACCCGCGATTTCGAGCTGGTGGACCCGGATCTTGCCTGCATCGTCCCCGCCAAGGCCATGGCCATGACCATCATCGACCTTTTGTATGACGGCGCCAAGGAGGCCAAGGACATCCTGGCCAACTTCAAGCCCGTGATGACCAAGGAAGAGTACCTGGCCTATCAGCAGAACAACGACCGCACCATCACGCTGCGCTGAGGAGGATGAACCATGGAAAAGAAGACCCTGCTGTTCAAAGACTATAAGCTGTATCTGACGGTGCTGGTGATCACCATCATCTGCGAGCGGATCGGCTCTGTGAAGATCCCCGCGGGCCCCGGCACCATCACGCTGCTGCCCATGATCTACGCCATGATCCTCTGCCTGGCGCTGTACCTTTTCAAGCCCGCCAAGTTCCTCAAGGAAAAGCAGTCCAACACGGCCAGCTCCCTGATCTCCATCGGCATCACGCTGCTGATCGCCAAGATCAGCATCACCAGCGGTGTGGGCATCAACGACATCATCATGGCCGGCCCCGCCCTGATCCTCCAGAACTTCGGCAACCTGGGCACCATCATCTTTGCCCTGCCCGTGGCTCTGCTGCTGGGCTTCAAGCGCGAGTGCATCGGCATGACCCACTCCGTGGGCCGCGAGCCCAACGTGGCGCTCATTTCCGAGCGGTACGGCTCCGACTGCCCGGAGTTCCGGGGCGTCATGGTGGTGTACGTGGTGGGCACCGTGTTCGGCACCATCTTCATGGGCGCCATCGCCAGCTTCCTGGCCAGCGCCACCCCCATCTCCGTGGAGGCCTACGCCATGGCCACCGGCTGCGGCAGCGCGGGCATGATGACCGCCGCCCTGGCTCCCCTCATCGAGATGAAGCCGGAGCTGGAGGTCACCCTCACCAGCTACGCCAGCATCAGCAATCTGATCTCCACCGTGGCCGGCCTGTATATCTCCATTTTCCTGGGCCTGCCCCTGACGGAGAAGCTCTATAAGATCCTGGAGCCCAAGCTGGGCCGGGGCAAGAAGCAAGTGTAAGGAGGAAGCCGAACATGGAAAACAAGAAGCGTTTGACTCTGGACACGGTCCTGGACTGGGTCCTGGTGCTGTCCATCTCCGGACTGATCATGCTGGTGGGCAACTATGTGGGCTTTGGCGTCGATATCCTCGAGAGCATCCCCGGCATGGCCATCCTGGTGGCCATCAGCGCCGCTGGACTGGTGCTGGCCAAGCTCATCCCCTTCAACATCCCCGCCATCTGCTATATCTCCATCATCGGCATCCTGATCGCCATTCCCGCAAGCCCCGTCAGCGGCTTTGTGGTGGAGGCCACCAATAAGATCAACCTCCTGGCCATCTGCACCCCCATCCTGGCCTATACCGGTGTTTCCATCGGCAAGAGCTGGGCGGACTTCAAGAAGATCGGCTGGCGCGGCGTTGTGGTGACGCTGCTGGTCATCTTCGGCACGTTCTTCATGTCCGCGCTGTTTGCGGAGATCCTCATGCGGATGCAGGGCATCGTCTGATTTCGTTTCCCCCTTCTTTTATACTCCTACCCCTAAATGCGTCGAGGCGCCCGGGAATTTCCCGGGCGCCTCGGCGCGTTTTTGAGGAAGTGTGTGATGGTTTATGAAAAGCTCCGCTCAGCGCACGCTGAACAAAAGCTCACCATAGGTGGGATAGGGCCAGCAGCCGGCGGCGGTCTGGGTCTCCGCTTCATCCACCGTGGCGCGCAGGGCGGCCATGGCGGGCAGCACCTCGTCCCGGATGCGGCAGGCGGTCTCGGCGCCGTCGGCGGCGGTGTGCAGCTGGGCCATCAGCTGGTCCAGTGCGGCGGTCTCGTCGGCGATGCGGTCGGTGAGGCCGGACAGGCGGCGCACAAGACCCGTCTCGTAGGCGCAGGGCAGCTGGCTGTCCACGGCCTTCTTGGCCGCGGCGGCGCCCGATACCTGGGCGGCATAGCGCTCCACGGCGGGCAGGATGTCCCGGCGGGCCATGTCCACCATGGTCAGCGCCTCGATGGAGACGGTCTTGCAGTAGTTTTCCAGGGTGATCTCATAGCGGGACTCCAGCTCCGCGGGGGTGTAGACGCCCAGGCCCGTGAGCATATCCACGTTCTTCTTTTCCAGCAGGCAGGGCACGCAGTCCGGCGTGGTGCGCAGGTTGGAAAGACCGCGCCGGGCGGCTTCCTCCAGCCAGGCGTCGTCGTAGCCGTTGCCGTTGAAGAGGATGCGCTTGTGGGCGATGATGGTGTCCCGGATCAGGGCGTGGATGGCGCTTTCAAAGTCGTCGGCGCCCTCCAGCCGGTCGGCGAACTTGCGCAGGGTGTCCGCCACGGCGCTGTTGAGCATGATGTTGGTGCAGGCGATGGAGTTGGAGGAACCCAGCATGCGGAACTCGAACTTGTTGCCGGTGAAGGCGAAGGGAGAGGTGCGGTTGCGGTCAGTGGTGTCCCGCAGGAACCGGGGCAGCGCCGGCACGCCCAGCTTCATGCGGGTGCGCTCCGTGCCGTGGTAGGGGGCGTCGGACTCGATGGACTGGAGCACCGCGGTCAGCTCATCGCCCAGGAAAATGGACACCACGGCGGGCGGGGCCTCGTTGGCGCCCAGCCGGTGGTCGTTGCCGGCGGTGGCCACGGAGATGCGCAAAAGATCCTGGTAGTCGTCCACCGCCTGGATCACCGCGCACAAACAGAGGAGGAACTGGGCATTTTCGTGGGGCGTCTCGCCGGGGGAGAGCAGGTTGACGCCCGTGTCCGTGGAGATGGACCAGTTGTTGTGCTTGCCGGAGCCGTTGACGCCGGCAAAGGGCTTTTCATGCAGCAGGCACACCATGCCGTGCTTGGCGGCCACGGTCTGCATGACCTGCATGGTCAGCTGGTTGTGGTCGGTGGCCAGGTTGGTGGTGGTATAGATGGGGGCCAGCTCATGCTGGGCGGGGGCCACCTCGTTGTGCTCGGTCTTCACCTGAACGCCCAGCTTCCAGAGCTCCTCGTTCAGCTCTTCCATAAAGGCGGCCACCCGGGGTTTGATGGAGCCGAAGTAGTGGTCGTCCAGCTCCTGGCCCTTGGGGGGACGGGCACCGAAGAGGGTGCGGCCGGTGTAAATGAGGTCGGGGCGGCGCTTGTAGAGCTCCGCGTCGATGAGGAAGTACTCCTGCTCCGGGCCCACGCAGGTGTGCACGCACTTGACGCCCTCGTTGCCGAACAGCCGCAGGATCCGCATGGCCTGGCGGTTCAGGGCCTCCATGGACCGCAGCAGCGGCGTCTTTTTGTCCAGCGCCTCGCCGCCGTAGGAGCAAAAGGCCGTGGGGATATAGAGGACCTTGCCCTTGACAAAGGCGTAGGAGGTGGGGTCCCAGGCGGTGTAGCCCCGGGCCTCGAAGGTGGCCCGCAGGCCGCCGGAGGGGAAGGAGGAGGCGTCGGGCTCACCCTTGATGAGCTCCTTGCCGGAAAACTCCAGGATCACCCGGCCGTCCGGCGCCGGGGAGATGAAGCTGTCGTGCTTTTCCGCCGTGATGCCGGTCATGGGCTGGAACCAGTGGGTGAAGTGGGTGGCGCCCTTTTCCACCGCCCAGTCCTTCATGGCGGCGGCCACGGCGTTGGCCACGGACAGATCCAGCTTTTTGCCCTGGTCGATGGTCTGGCGCAGAGAATGGTAGACATCGGCGCTGAGGCGGGCCTTCATCACCCGGTCGTCAAATACCATGCTGCCAAAATATTCCGGTATCGTCATAAACGGATCACCTCGCAAAAAAATAAAAAAACGGCGATGGCGGCAGAAGGTCCCTTCCGCGACGTCATCGTCGTTTGTTGGGCCTATGATACGCCGGGGGACGGCCTGCCGTCAATGATGCATCCGCCAAAAGATGCGGAGGCCAGACTGGGTTTTTTCGGCAATGTGCTGGTTGACGGCAGGGCCTCCGGCGG